>NZ_LRTR01000425.1 GCF_001550375.1 Streptomyces europaeiscabiei
GGCAGCGCCGCCCGGCCTCGTCCCGGCACCCGGCCGCGCGCACCATCCGCCTCGGCAGCCCGCGCCCGAGGCTGCGCATGGTGAGCCTCGCGCTGACCCTGGTGATGATCGCCTTCGTCGTACGGCTGCTTCAGGTGCAGGCCGTCGACGCGAGTGAGTACGCCGCCAAGGCCGACCGGAACCGGTACGTCGGCCGGGTGCTGGCCGCCGAGCGGGGCGGGATCACCGACCGCAACGGCGTCGCGCTGGCGATCAGCGCCGACGCCAACGACATCACGGCCGACCCGACGATGTTCACGCGCGAGCAGTTGAGGATCGACGACGGACCCGAGCAGGCGGCCGCGCTCCTCGCGCCGATCCTCGGCGCGGACCAGGAGACGCTCACCGAGAAGCTGAGCACCGAGAACACGCGCTACGTGCTCCTCGCCCGCCGCCAGACCCCCCAGGTCTGGAACCAGATCAGCGACCTGAAGTCCGCGCTCGTCCAGCGGGCCGAGGACGAGAAGGGCACGGTCAACGTCCTGGCCGGCGTCTTCCAGGAGCCCAGCAGCAAGCGCGTGTACCCCAACGGCGACCTCGCCGCCGGGATACTGGGCTGGGTCAACGCCGAGGGCAAGGGCGGAGGCGGTGTCGAGCAGCAGTTGAACAACCGTCTGGCAGGCAAGGACGGCAAGATCCGCTACGCCCAGTCCGGCGGCCGTCTCGTGCCCACCGCGGGCTCCACCGAGACCCCCGCCGTCGCCGGCTCCGACGTCGAGCTGACCATCGACCGCGACATCCAGTGGGCCGCGCAGAACGCCATCACCGAGCAGGTGAAGAAGTCCAAGGCCGACCGCGGCTACGTGATAGTGCAGGACACCCGCACCGGCGAGGTCCTCGCCATGGCCAACTCGCCCGGCTTCGACCCGAACGACCTCACGAAGGCGAACCCGGACGCGCTGGGCAACGCGGCCCTCCAGGACGCCTTCGAGCCCGGCTCCACCGCCAAGGTCATGTCGATGGCCGCCGTGCTGGAGGAGAACGTCGCGACGCCGGGCACGCACGTCACCGTGCCCAACCGGCTGCACCGCGGCGACCGGCTCTTCAAGGACGACATCGACCACCCGACCTGGTACCTGACGCTCAACGGCGTCCTCGCCAAGTCCAGCAACATCGGGACCATCCTCGCCACCGGCGAACTCGGCAGGAACCAGCGCGAGTCCAACAAGATCCTCTACTCGTACCTGCGCAAGTTCGGCATCGGCGGCTACACGGGCCTCGACTTCCCCGGCGAGACCAAGGGCATCCTCGCCGCGCCCGGCGACTGGTCGACCTCGCAGCAGTACACGATCCCTTTCGGCCAGGGCGTGTCGATGAACGCCATGCAGGCGGCCTCCGTCTACTCGACGATCGCCAACGGCGGCGTACGCGTCGAACCGACCCTCGTACGGGGCACCAAGGGGCCGGACGGCCGCTTCACCCCCGCTCAGAAGCCCGAGAAGACCCGGGTCGTGAGCGAGAAGACGGCGAAGGCACTCGCCCGGATGCTGGAGTCCGTCGTGGACGACGAGGAGGGCACGGGCACCAAGGCGCGTATCCCCGGCTACCGGGTCGCGGGCAAGACGGGTACGGCCAACCGCGTGGATCCGGCCACCGGCAGATACCGCGGCTACACCTCGTCGTTCGCCGGGTTCGCGCCCGCCGACAACCCGAGGATCACCGTCTACTGCGCGATCCAGAACGCCACCACGGGCAACTACTTCGGCGGCCAGATCTGTGGACCCATCTACAAGGAGGTCATGGAGTTCGCCCTGAAGACCCTCCAGGTCCCGCCCACCGGGGCGAAGCCCGCCAACCTGCCCGTCGCCTTCACGCCCTGACCCGCCTCCTGACCCCCTCCTGATCACCCGCCGATCAGCGCAACCAGCCAGGAACCGACTCGTGACCATGATCACTCCCGACCCCGGGAACCACGCCTCACAGCCCCGCTCGCACAAACCCTCGCCCACCCGTCTGCCACCACCACCCGTGCCGGACCGCGCTCCGGGCGGGCTCCTCTTTAGCTCCGGCGGGGGTGCGCCCGGTACGCTCACCGCCGTGCCACACGCTGATCAGTCCCAAACCACCCAGAAGGACGTTCCCGTGACATATCCGGGACCGCCCAGGCCGATCCAGGTCTCCGCCACACCCCTCGCGGAGCTCGCCGGCCAGGTGGGTGCCGAGCAGTCGGGGAGCGCCGCGCAGGTCACGGGCATCACCCATGACTCGCGGGCCGTCCGTCCCGGCGACGTGTACGCCGCCCTGCCCGGTGCCCGTCTGCACGGCGCCGACTTCGTGGACCAGGCGGTCGGCCTCGGCGCCGTCGCCGTGCTCACCGACCCGAGCGGCGCCGAGCGCGTCGCCGCCGCCGGGCTCCCCGCGCTCGTCGTGGAGAACCCGCGCGCGCGGATGGGCGAGCTGGCGGCCACGATCTACGGTCACCCGGGCCGTGACCTGCTCCAGATCGGCATCACCGGCACCTCCGGCAAGACCACCACCGCGTACCTCATCGAAGGCGGTCTGCGGACCGTGCGCTCCACGGGGCTCATCGGCACGGTCGAGATGCGGATCGGCGACGAGCGCATCAAGTCCGAGCGGACCACCCCCGAGGCCACCGACCTCCAGGCCCTGTTCGCGGTCATGCGCGAACGCGGTGTCGACTCGGTCGTCATGGAGGTGTCCAGCCACGCGCTGGTCCTCGGCCGGGTCGACGGGTGCGTCTTCGACGTGGCGGTCTTCAACAACCTCAGCCCGGAACACATGGAGTTCCACTCCGGCATGGAGGACTACTTCCAGGCCAAGGCGCGGCTCTTCACACCGGAACGCAGCAGGCTCGGCGTCGTCAACCTCGACGACGCGTACGGCCGCCGCCTCGTCGACGAAGCCACGGTCCCGGTCGTCACCTTCTCCGCCGAGGGGCACCCGGACGCCGACTGGCGCGCCGAGGACGTCCAGGTCGGGCCGATGGACTCGACGTTCACGGTGGTCGGGCCCAAGGGCGAGCGGATCACCGCCAGGTCGCCGCTGCCGGGCGCCTTCAACGTCGCCAACACCCTGGCGGCCGTCGCCGCGCTGGCCGTCGCCGGGATCGACCCGCAGACCGCCGCCGACGGCATCGCCGCCGTACCGGGTGTCCCGGGCCGACTGGAGCGCGTGGACGCCGGGCAGCCGTACCTCGCGGTCGTCGACTACGCCCACAAGACGGACGCCGTCGAGTCGGTCCTCAAGGCGCTGCGCAAGGTCACCGAGGGCAGCCTGCATGTCGTGCTCGGCTGTGGCGGTGACCGGGACAGGACCAAACGCGTGCCGATGGGCGCCGCCATGGCCCGGCTCTCCGACACCGCCGTACTGACCTCCGACAACCCCCGCTCCGAGGACCCCCTCGCGATCCTCGCGACCATGCTCGAGGGCGCGGCCTCCGTGCCGGCGCACGAGCGCGGCGAGGTCCTCCTCTTCGAGGACCGGGCCGCCGCGATCGCCGCGGCGGTGGCCCGCGCACAGCCGGGCGACACCGTGCTGGTCGCGGGCAAGGGCCACGAGCAGGGCCAGGACATCGCCGGCGTGGTACGTCCCTTCGACGACCGCCAGGTGCTCCGCGAAGCTATCCAGCAGACCCAGGGATGAACTTGTGATCGCCCTCTCCCTCGCCGAGATCGCAGAAGTCGTCGGCGGGCAGACGCACGACATACCGGATCCGTCGGTGCAGGTCACCGGACCGGTCGTCCGGGACTCCCGTGAAGTGGAGCCCGGCAGCCTCTTCGTCGCCTTCGCGGGCGAGCGCGTGGACGGACACGACTTCGCGGCCGCGGTCGTCGAGGCGGGTGCGGCAGCTGTGCTGGCGTCCCGTCCCGTCGGCGTGCCCGCGATCGTCGTGACCGACGTCCAGGCGGCGCTCGGCGCCCTCGCCCGGCACGTCGTCCACAGGCTCGGCACGACCCTCGTGGCCCTCACCGGCTCCGCGGGCAAGACCAGCACCAAGGACCTCGTCGCACAGGTGCTCCGGCGCAAGGCGCCGACCGTGTTCACGCCCGGCTCCCTCAACAACGAGATCGGGCTGCCCCTCACCGCGCTCAGCGCCACGGAGGAAACCCGTTTCCTGGTCCTGGAGATGGGCGCCCGGGGCGTCGGCCACATCAAGTACCTCACCGACCTGACCCCGCCGAGGATCGGCCTCGTACTGAACGTCGGCACCGCCCACATCGGCGAGTTCGGCGGCCGGGAGCAGATCGCGCAGGCCAAGGGCGAGCTGGTGGAGGCACTGCCCTCCGCGGAGGAGGGCGGCGCCGCGATCCTCAACGCCGACGACCCCCTCGTCCGGGCCATGGCGTCCCGTACGAAGGCCCGGGTGATCCTCTTCGGAGAGTCCGGCGAAGCGGACGTACGCGCCGAGAACGTGACGCTCACGGACGCCGGACAGCCCGCCTTCAGGCTTCACACACCCTCCGGTGCAAGCGATGTGACCATGCGCCTGTACGGTGAGCACCACGTGTCGAACGCGCTCGCCGCGGCCGCCGTCGCCCATGAGCTGGGCATGTCCGCAGACGAGATCGCCACCGCGCTCTCCGAGGCGGACTCCCTCTCCCGCTGGCGCATGGAGGTCACCGAGCGCCCGGACGGCGTGACGGTCGTCAACGACGCCTACAACGCGAACCCCGAGTCCATGCGAGCCGCTCTGCGCGCGCTCGCGGCGATGGGCAAGGCCGCACAGGCACGGGGGGGACGTACGTGGGCGGTGCTCGGCAAGATGGCCGAGCTCGGGGACGAATCGCTCGCCGAGCACGACGCGGTCGGACGGCTCGCCGTCCGGCTCAATGTCGGCAAGCTCGTCGCGGTCGGGGGCAGGGAAGCGTCCTGGCTGCAACTGGGCGCATATAACGAGGGTTCGTGGGGTGAGGAGTCGGTGCACGTGTCCGACGCACAGGCGGCGGTCGACCTGTTGCGCAGTCAGTTGCGCCCGGGAGACGTCGTACTCGTGAAGGCGTCCCGGTCGGTCGGGCTCGAGAGCGTGGCGCAGGCGCTGCTCGACAGCGGCAACGAGGGTGAGGTTGCCGCCCGATGATGAAGCAGATCCTGTTCGCAGGAGTCATTGGTCTCTTCCTGACCCTGGTCGGCACCCCGCTGCTGATCAAGCTGCTGGCCCGCAAGGGCTACGGTCAGTACATCCGCGACGACGGCCCGCGCACGCACGGCAGCAAGCGCGGTACGCCGACGATGGGTGGTATCGCCTTCATCCTGGCGACGATCGTCGCGTACTTCCTGGCCAAGGTGATCACGGGGCAGCCGCCGACCTTCTCCGGTCTGCTGGTGCTCGGCCTGATGGGCGGCATGGGCCTCGTCGGCTTCCTCGACGACTACATCAAGATCGTCAAGCGCCGTTCGCTCGGTCTGCGGGCCAAGGCGAAGATGGCCGGCCAGCTGATCGTCGGCATCGGTTTCGCGGTCCTCGCGCTGCAGTTCCCGGACGTCCGCGACCAGACCCCGGCCTCCACCAAGATCTCCTTCGTGCAGGACTTCGGCTGGACCATCGGCCCGGTGCTGTTCGTCGTCTGGGCGTTGTTCATGATCCTCGCCATGTCGAACGGCGTGAACCTGACCGACGGTCTGGACGGCCTCGCCACCGGCGCCTCCGTGCTCGTCTTCGGCGCGTACACCTTCATCGGCGTCTGGCAGTTCCAGGAGTCCTGCGCCAACACGCTGACCCTGACCAACCCGGGCGCCTGTTACGAGGTACGAGATCCACTCGACCTGGCGATCGTGGCCTCCGCGCTGATGGGTGCCTGCCTCGGCTTCCTGTGGTGGAACACCTCGCCGGCCAAGATCTTCATGGGTGACACCGGTTCGCTGGCCCTCGGCGGCGCGCTCGCGGGTCTCGCGATCTGCTCCCGCACCGAGCTGCTGCTCGCGCTCCTCGGCGGTCTGTTCGTCCTCATCACCATGTCGGTCGTCATCCAGGTCGGCTCGTTCAAACTCACCGGCAAGCGTGTCTTCCGCATGGCCCCGCTCCAGCACCACTTCGAGCTCAAGGGCTGGTCCGAGGTTCTTGTCGTGGTCCGCTTCTGGATCATCCAGGGCATCTGCGTGATCGTCGGACTGGGCCTCTTCTACGCGGGATGGGCGGCCGACAAGTGACCGACTGGCAGGGCAAGCGCGTCACCGTCGCCGGGCTCGGCGTCTCCGGCATCCCGGCGGCCAAGGTCCTGCACGGCCTCGGCGCGGCCGTCACCGTCGTCAACGACGGCGACGACGAGCGCGCCCGGGCGCAGGCCGCAGACCTGGAGGCGCTCGGCATCACCGTGCGCCTCGGCGACGGCGCCACCCTGCCCGAGGGCACCGAACTCGTCGTCACCACCCCCGGCTGGAAGCCGGACAAGCCGCTGTTCGCGGCGGCCCGTGAGGCCGGTCTGGAGATCTGGGGAGACGTCGAACTCGCCTGGCGCCTGCGCGGCCCCGACGCCGCACCCTGGCTGGCCGTCACGGGCACCAACGGCAAGACCACGACCGTCCAGATGCTCGCCTCGATCCTGACGGCGGCGGGCCTGCGCACGGCCGCCGTCGGCAACATCGGGGTCTCGCTGCTGGACGTCGTCCTGGGCGACGAGCCGTACGACGTGCTGGCCGTCGAGTTGTCGAGCTACCAGCTCCACTGGGCGCCCTCCCTGCGCGCCCACTCCGCCGCCGTCCTCAACCTCGCCCCCGACCACCTCGACTGGCACGGCTCCATGGAGGCGTACGCCGCCGACAAGGGCCGCATCTACGAGGGCAATCGGGTCGCCTGCGTCTACAACGTGGCCGACAAGGCCACCGAGGACCTGGTACGCGAGGCGGACGTGGAGGAGGGCTGCCGGGCCGTCGGGTTCACGCTCGGCACCCCGGGGCCGTCCCAACTGGGCGTCGTGGACGGCATCCTGGTCGACCGCGCCTTCGTCGAGAACCGGCAGAAGAACGCCCAGGAACTCGCCGAGGTCGCGGACGTGAACCCGCCGGCCCCGCACAACATCGCCAACGCCCTCGCGGCCGCGGCCCTCGCACGGGCTTTCGGGGTGCCCGCCGCGGCCGTACGGGACGGGCTGCGGGCCTTCACGCCGGACGCGCACCGCATCGCCCATGTGGCCGACGTGGACGGCGTCGCGTACGTCGACGACTCCAAAGCCACCAACACGCATGCGGCGCAGGCCTCGTTGGCGGCGTACGAGTCGATCGTGTGGATCGCGGGCGGACTCGCCAAGGGCGCTACCTTCGACGAACTCGTCGCCAGTGCGGCGGGGCGGCTGCGGGGTGTCGTGCTGATCGGCGCGGATCGCGCTCTGATCCGGGAAGCGCTCGCGCGACACGCGCCCGAAGTGCCGGTCGCCGACCTCGACCGGACCGACACTGGGGCGATGCTCGCCGCCGTCCGCGCGGCGCGGACGCTGGCGCGGGCGGGTGACACGGTGCTCCTGGCGCCGGCCTGCGCGTCGATGGACATGTTCGTCAACTACAACAAGCGTGGGGACGCGTTCGCGGAGGCTGTGCGCGAACTCTCCTCCGCGGACGGCTGACCCGGCCCGGCTTCGCCTGGCGGCGCCGGGTGAGACTGGGAGGGACGCGTGACACGGATCCGGTCGGTCGGCGACGAAGGCGCCCCCGATGCCGAGTAGCCGTACGAGCCGTGCGCCCCTCCAGCGCGTCACACGGCGGCCGCCCGTCCCACGGCCGCCGCGCGAGGACCCCGTGCGGCGATTCCTCACCCGGGCGCGCAAGGCGTGGGACCGGCCGCTGACCGCGTACTACCTGATCCTCGGCGGCAGCCTGCTGATCACCGTGCTGGGGCTCGTGATGGTCTATTCGGCCTCCCAGATCACGGCGTTGCAGAAGTCGCTGCCGGGGACCTTCTTCTTCCGCAAGCAGTTCCTCGCGGCCGCGATCGGCACCGTCCTGCTGCTCGTGGCCTCGCGGATGCCGGTCAAGCTGCACCGGGCGCTGGCCTACCCGCTGCTGGCCGGCTGTGTGTTCCTGATGGCCCTGGTTCAGGTGCCCGGAATAGGGCAGTCGATCAACGGCAACCAGAACTGGATCGCCATCGGCGGCTCCTTCCAGATCCAGCCCAGCGAGTTCGGCAAGCTGGCGCTCGTGCTGTGGGGCGCCGACCTGATGGCCCGCAAGGAGGACAAACGCCTGCTGACACAGTGGAAGCACATGCTGGTGCCGCTCGTTCCGGTGGCGTTCATGATCCTCGGGCTGATCATGCTCGGCGGCGACATGGGCACCGCGATCATTCTCACGGCGATCCTGTTCGGCCTGCTGTGGCTGGCCGGGGCGCCGACGCGGCTGTTCGTGGGCGTGCTGTCCATCGCCGGGTTCATCGGGTTCGTCCTGATCAGGACCAGCGAGAACCGTATGGCCCGCCTGGCCTGCATCGGAGCCACCGAACCCCGTACGGACGGGGCCGACTGCTGGCAGGCCGTGCACGGCATCTACGCCCTCGCCTCGGGCGGAATCTTTGGCTCCGGGCTCGGTGCCAGTGTGGAAAAATGGGGCCAACTCCCGGAAGCGCACACCGACTTCATCTTCGCCGTCACCGGTGAGGAACTGGGCCTCGCGGGGACGCTGTCGGTGCTCGCCCTCTTCGCGGCTCTAGGCTATGCGGGTATCCGCGTGGCCGGACGCACGGAGGACCCCTTCGTCAGGTATGCCGCGGGAGGCGTGACCACCTGGATCACCGCTCAGGCAGTGATCAACATCGGTGCGGTGCTCGGTCTGCTGCCGATCGCCGGAGTCCCGCTCCCGCTGTTCTCCTACGGAGGTTCCGCCCTGCTGCCGACCATGTTCGCCATCGGGCTGTTGATCGCGTTCGCGCGCGACGAGCCCGCTGCGCGGGCGGCGCTCGCCATGCGGCAACCCCGCTTTGGTAGAAAGCGTGGCGGTGGCCCTTCGGGGCCCAGGAGATGGAACACGATGCGACGGCGTGCCTCGGCACGTTCGTCCGGAGAGCGGTGAATTTCGGTGCATGTCGTACTCGCCGGTGGCGGAACCGCCGGTCACATCGAGCCCGCGCTCGCCCTCGCGGACGCCCTGCGCAGGCAGGACCCGACCGTGGGCATCACGGCACTGGGCACGGAGCGCGGCCTCGAGACGCGCCTCGTCCCCGAGCGCGGCTACGAACTCGCGCTGATCCCCGCCGTACCCCTGCCACGCAAGCCCACCCCCGAGCTGATCACCGTGCCCGGCCGGCTGCGCGGCACGATCAAGGCGACCGAGCAGATCCTGGAGCGCACCAAGGCGGACGCCGTCGTCGGCTTCGGCGGCTATGTCGCCCTGCCCGGCTACCTCGCCGCCAAGCGCCTCGGTGTGCCGATCATCGTGCACGAGGCCAACGCGCGCCCCGGTCTCGCCAACAAGATCGGCTCCCGCTATGCGGCCCAGGTCGCCGTCTCCACCCCGGACAGCAAGCTCCGTGACGCCCGCTACATCGGCATCCCGCTGCGCCGCGCCATCGCCACCCTCGACCGGGCCGCCGCCCGCCCCGAGGCCCGCGCCCTGTTCGGCCTCGACCCGAACCTGCCGACCCTGCTGGTCTCCGGCGGCTCCCAGGGCGCCCGCCGCCTCAACGAGGTCGTCCAGCAGGTCGCGCCCTACCTCCAGCAGGCCGGGATCCAGATCCTGCACGCGGTCGGCCCGAAGAACGAACTGCCGCAGGTGCACCAGATGCCGGGAATGCCCCCGTACATCCCGGTACCGTATGTGGACCGGATGGACCTCGCGTACGCCGCGGCCGACATGATGCTCTGCCGCGCGGGTGCGATGACCGTCGCCGAACTCTCCGCCGTCGGGCTCCCGGCCGCCTACGTCCCGCTGCCCATCGGCAACGGCGAGCAGCGGCTGAACGCTCAGCCGGTGGTCAAGGCCGGCGGCGGACTGCTGGTCGACGACGCGGAACTGACGCCGCAGTGGGTGCAGCAGAACGTCCTGCCCGTCCTGGCGGACCCGCACCGGCTGTACGAGATGTCCCGCGCGGCCGGCGAGTTCGGTCGCCGGGACGCCGACGACCTGCTCGTCGGGATGGTGTACGAGGCGATCGCAGCCAAGCGTGGACACCGCTAGGGAGCGGATCGGCGAGTGAGCAGCCCCGGGGGCGAACCGAGCCAGGAGAGGGAGTGCGCGTGGCCGGACCGACCACCGCCGAACGCGGTGCGGACGAGGATCTGGACCCCGGCCCGCCGCCGCGGCGACGGCTTCCCGGCCCCCGG
>NZ_LRTR01000426.1 GCF_001550375.1 Streptomyces europaeiscabiei
GCTGATCGCCGCCGCGGTCGCCCTGGGGCTGGTCGGTGGCGCCTCGGTCTGGGTTCTGTACGGCTCCTCGTGGCTGCGGGCCGAGCGGGTGTCCGTGTCGGGCACCCGCGTGCTGACCGCGGCCCAGGTGCGCGAGGCCGCCGACGTGCCGCTCGGTGATCCCCTGATCTCCGTCGACCTGGACGGGACCGAGTCGCGACTGCTCGATGAATTGCCCCGAATCGACTCGGTTGAGGTCATCCGTTCCTGGCCGCACGAAATCGGGCTGAAAGTGAGCGAACGTACTCCGGTCCTGATTGTCGAAGCGGCCGGAAATTCGGGCAAGTACGTCGAAGTGGACGCGAAAGGTGTGCGTTTTGCCACGGTTTCGCGCGCCCCGGAAGGTGTTCCCGTACTCGAATTGGCGGTCGCCCGGTCGGGTTCGTCCGTAGCCAGTCTGCGGCGATTCGACGAGGGCCGGCTCGTACGGGAAGCCGTGCGGGTCGCCGACGCCGTTCCGGCCGCGCTCGCGCACGACACCCTGGTCGTCAAGGTCCGCTCCTACGACTCCATCTCGCTGGAGTTGACCGGAGACCGTACGGTCGCGTGGGGAAGTGCGGAGAAGGGGCGCGCGAAGGCCCGCGCGCTCACCGCCCTGATGAAAGCCGCCCCGGACGCGGGGCACTTCGACGTGAGCGTTCCCACCGCGCCCGCGTCATCAGGGAGTTGACGCGCATCCGTGCAGGCCAGCACCCTGGTTGGGCACGGCTATGGCTGATCACATAGGGTGAAAAGAAAAACGGGAGGTTCGGCGTGTTCGTTGAACGCGCGCCACTTGTCGACTTAGTGTCCTGTTCGGAAGAGTCCAAGGAACAGTCACACTGGTAACCCTAAACTTCAGCGTTAGGGTTCGGGTCGGCGTTCGGACCGTCCCACTTCGGCATCAGTCGCCGCATCGCGAGTCCCTCGCGAAGCGGCGACACGTAACTCGAGGCGAGAGGCCTTCGACGTGGCAGCACCGCAGAACTACCTCGCAGTCATCAAAGTCATCGGTGTCGGCGGCGGTGGTGTCAATGCCATCAACCGGATGATCGAGGTCGGTCTCAAGGGCGTCGAGTTCATCGCCATCAACACCGACGCGCAAGCTCTGTTGATGAGCGACGCCGACGTCAAGCTCGACGTCGGCCGTGAACTCACCCGCGGACTCGGCGCCGGCGCCAACCCGGCAGTCGGCCGCAAGGCGGCCGAGGACCACCGCGAGGAGATCGAGGAGGTCCTCAAGGGGGCCGACATGGTCTTCGTGACGGCCGGCGAGGGCGGCGGCACCGGCACCGGCGGCGCGCCCGTCGTGGCCAACATCGCCCGCTCGCTGGGAGCCCTCACCATCGGCGTGGTCACCCGCCCCTTCACCTTCGAGGGCCGCCGCCGCGCCAACCAGGCCGAGGACGGCATCGCCGAGCTCCGCGAAGAGGTCGACACCCTCATCGTGATCCCGAACGACCGGCTGCTGTCCATCTCGGACCGCCAGGTCTCCGTTCTGGACGCGTTCAAGTCGGCCGACCAGGTCCTGCTCTCCGGTGTCCAGGGCATCACCGACCTGATCACCACGCCGGGCCTGATCAACCTCGACTTCGCCGACGTCAAGTCCGTGATGTCCGAGGCCGGTTCGGCCCTCATGGGCATCGGCTCGGCCCGCGGCGACGACCGCGCGGTGGCCGCCGCCGAGATGGCGATCTCCTCGCCGCTCCTGGAGGCGTCCATCGACGGCGCCCGGGGTGTGCTGCTCTCCATCTCCGGTGGCTCCGACCTCGGCCTGTTCGAGATCAACGAGGCCGCCCAGCTGGTCAGCGAGGCCGCCCACCCCGAGGCGAACATCATCTTCGGCGCGGTCATCGACGACGCGCTCGGCGACGAGGTCCGGGTCACGGTCATCGCGGCCGGCTTCGACGGTGGTCAGCCCCCGGCCAAGCGGGACAACATCCTCGGCTCGGCCGCGGCCAAGCGCGAGGAGCCGGCGCCGGCGCGGCCCGCCGAGACCCGCCCGTCCTTCGGCTCGCTCGGCAGCGTCAAGCCGAAGGAGGAGCCGGCGCCTGCCCCGGAGCCGGTGAACGAGGCTCCGGTCGCCCCGCCCGTACCGCCGTCGCGGTCCTACTCGGACAGCGCTGCGGAGGAGCTGGACGTGCCGGACTTCCTCAAGTGATAGGACAGCGCGAGAGCGTGAGCGGCGCGCACTTCGCCTTCACCGACAGGTGGGGCGGGGTGAGCGCCGCTCCGTATGAGGAGCTCAATCTCGGCGGGGCGGTCGGGGACCGTGCCGAGGCCGTGACGGCGAACCGGGAGCTGGCGGCCAAGTCGCTCGGCCTGGAGCCGGACCGTGTCGTCTGGATGAACCAGGTGCACGGCGCGGACGTGGCCGTGGTCGACGGACCGTGGGGCGCCGGCGACATCCCGTCCGTCGACGCGATCGTCACCACCCGGCGCGGTCTCGCGCTCGCCGTCCTCACCGCCGACTGCGTACCCGTCCTGCTGGCCGACCCCGTCGCCGGGGTCGCGGCCGTCGCCCACGCGGGCCGGCCCGGCATGGTCGCTGGGGTCGTCCCCGCCGCCGTACGGGCCATGACCGAACGCGGCGCCGACCCCGCCCGGATCGTCGCCCGCACCGGACCCGCCGTCTGCGGCCGGTGTTACGAAGTGCCCGAAGCGATGCGCGCCGAGGTGGCCACCGTCGAGCCGACGGCGTACGCCGAGACCAGTTGGGGCACGCCCTCGGTCGATGTGTGCGCCGGAGTGCACACACAGCTGGAGCGCCTCGGGGTGCACGACCGGGAGCAGTCGCCGGTGTGCACGCTGGAGTCGCGCGACCACTTCTCGTACCGCCGCGACCGCGCCACAGGGCGACTCGCGGGATATGTCTGGCTGGACTGATGGACATGACGGACCGTAAGGCACAACTCGCCGGAAACCTGGCGAAGGTGGAGGGTCGCATCGCGACGGCCTGCGCGGCCGCGGGGCGCAAGCGGGACGAGGTCACCCTGGTCGTGGTGACCAAGACCTACCCGGCGGGCGATGTGCGGATCCTGTCGGAACTCGGTGTGCGTCATGTCGCCGAGAACAAGGATCAGGACGCGGCACCCAAGGCCGCCGAATGCTCGGACCTGCCCCTTGTGTGGCACTTCGTGGGGCAGTTGCAGACCAACAAAGTTCGTTCTGTGGTGCGTTACGCGGATCTCGTGCAGTCTGTCGATCGTTCCAGGCTTGTCACGACTCTGTCGAAAGAGGCCGTTCGGGCCGGGCGTGAGGTGGGATGTCTCATCCAGGTCGCGCTCGACGCGGACGTGGGCGGCCGGGGAGAGCGAGGAGGTGTCGGGCCGGACGGGATCGAAGAGTTGGCCGACCTCCTCGCGGGGGCGCCGGGGCTGCGGGTCGATGGTCTGATGACCGTCGCGCCGCTCACCGGGGAGTACGCCGGACGGCAACGGGCCGCTTTTGAGCGGTTGATGGATTTGTCGACCGACCTGCGCCGGGCCCATCCGGCTGCGAACATGGTCTCCGCAGGGATGAGTGCGGACCTCGAGGAGGCCGTGGCGGCCGGAGCGACACATGTGCGCGTCGGCACCGCGGTACTCGGAGTCCGTCCCAGGCTCGGGTAACGTCGCCAAGAAGTCGGACCACAGCAGAAAATATGGTCATTCCGTCGAGAGGCGGGCGCAACGACCTCGTGGATCACGGGCACTTGGGAAGTCGTCAGTCGATCCACCACAGAGCGGAGGACTCAGAGCATGGCCGGCGCGATGCGCAAGATGGCGGTCTACCTCGGCCTCGTGGAGGACGATGGGTACGACGGCAGGGGATTCGACCCCGATGACGACTTCGAGCCCGAGCTCGACGCGGAACCCGAGCGGGACCACCGCCGACACGAGCCGGTACATCAGGCGCACCAGCCACATCAGTCCCAAAGGGACGAATCGGTACGAGTGGTGCAGCCTCCGGTGCAGCGTGAACCGGTGTCGCACGCCGCTTCGCTTCCCGCGGAATCGGTGCGACCCGCCCGGATCGCACCCGTGGCGTCCATCACACAAGAACGTTCGAGTCTGGAGAAGAACGCACCGGTGATCATGCCCAAGGTCGTGTCCGAGCGAGAGCCTTACCGGATCACCACGTTGCACCCGCGGACCTACAACGAGGCCCGTACCATCGGGGAACACTTCCGTGAGGGCACCCCGGTGATCATGAATCTGACTGAGATGGATGACACAGACGCGAAGCGACTTGTCGACTTTGCGGCCGGTTTGGTGTTTGGTCTTCACGGCAGCATCGAGCGGGTGACGCAGAAGGTGTTCCTGTTGTCGCCTGCTAACGTCGATGTCACGGCGGAGGACAAGGCCCGCATCGCAGAGGGCGGGTTCTTCAACCAGAGCTGAGACGCAAGACCGGAACAAGGCATGGAGCAGGGGAGAGGGAAGCACGGATCATGAGCGTGGTTTGGCAAGTGCTCTGGGTCGCTCTGATGTGTTTCCTCATCGTGCTGATCTTCCGGTTGGTCATGGACTACGTGTTCCAGTTCGCCCGCTCGTGGCAACCCGGCAAGGCGATGGTGGTCGTTCTGGAGGCCACCTACACTGTCACTGATCCACCGCTCAAGCTTCTGCGGCGGGTCATCCCGCCGCTGCGTCTCGGGGGCGTGGCGCTCGACCTGTCCTTCTTCGTACTGATGATCATCGTCTACATCCTGATCAACATCGTGGGTGGACTCGCGAGGTGACTGTGGACGATCCGGTCTTGCCGACTGCCGATGACTACGTTGAGGTGAAGAGATGCCGTTGACCCCCGAGGACGTGCGGAACAAGCAGTTCACGACCGTCCGCCTCCGAGAAGGCTATGACGAGGACGAGGTCGATGCCTTCCTCGACGAGGTCGAAGCCGAACTGACGCGCCTGCTCCGCGAGAACGAGGACCTGCGCGCCAAACTGGCCGCGGCCACGCGTGCTGCTGCCCAGAACCAGCAGAACATGCGCAAGCCTCCGGAGCCTCAGGACCAGCAGCAGGGCGGCATGCAGCAGGGCGGCATGCAGCAAGGTGGCATGCAGCAGGGCGGCATGCAACAACAGGGTGGTATGCAGCAGCAGGGTATGCGCGGTCCCGGTGGACCCGTACCCGCTGGGATATCGGGCCCGCCGCAGCAGATGGGGGGCCCCATGGGTGGCCCGCCCCAGCTGCCGAGCGGTGCTCCGCAGCTGCCTGCCGGCCCCGGTGGCCAGGGTGGGCAGCAGGGTCCCGGCCCGATGGGTCAGGGACCGATGGGCCAGGGCCCCATGGGCCAGGGCCAGATGCAGCAGCAGATGGGCCAGGGCCAGATGGGCCAGGGCCAGATGGGCCAGGGCCAGATGGGTCAGGGTCAGATGGGCCAGGGGCCCATGGGCGGCCAGCCCCCCATGCAGCAGATGGGTGGCCCTATGGGCGGCCCCATGGGTGGTCCGATGGGCGGCCCCGGTCAGGGCCCCGGCGGCGACAGTGCCGCGCGCGTGCTCTCGCTGGCCCAGCAGACCGCCGACCAGGCGATCGCCGAGGCCCGTTCCGAGGCCAACAAGATCGTCGGTGAGGCCCGTAGCCGCGCCGAGGGTCTGGAGCGGGACGCCCGTGCCAAGGCCGACGCGCTGGAGCGGGACGCGCAGGAGAAGCACCGCGTGGCGATGGGCTCCCTGGAGTCCGCCCGCGCCACGCTGGAGCGCAAGGTCGAGGACCTGCGTGGCTTCGAGCGCGAGTACCGCACGCGTCTGAAGTCGTACCTGGAGTCGCAGCTGCGTCAGCTGGAGACCCAGGCGGACGACTCGCTGGCCCCGCCGCGCACCCCGGCGACCGCGTCGCTGCCGCCGTCCCCGGCGCCCTCGATGGCTCCGGCCGGCGCGAGCGCCCCGTCGTACGGCGGAAACCCGGGCGGTATGGGCGGAGGCATGGGTGGCGGTATGGGCGGAGGCATGGGCGGCGCCCCTGCTCCGGCCGCGCCCTCCTACGGCGGTCAGCAGCAGATGTCGCCGGCCATGACCCAGCCGATGGCTCCGGTCAGGCCGCAGGGTCCCTCTCCGATGGGGCAGGCTCCCTCGCCGATGCGCGGGTTCCTCATCGACGAGGACGACAACTGACGACTACTGGTACGCCATAGGCGTCGGCAGCGTTCAGGGCGGGGCCCCGGATTTCTTTCCGGGGCCCCGCCCTTTTGCTGCGCGAGCTTCGGGGGGTGGGGCTGTTGTTCGGGGACGCGCGCGGATGTGTGGCGGACGCAACGCCGAAGGCCTGGGGCGCCGGATTTCTTCGGTGCCCCAGGCCTTCTTGGTTGCTGGTTGCTGGTTGCTGGTGGGTGTGGCTGGGCGAGGGTGGGTTTCGCTCGTCGGCGCTTGTCGGGTGCCGCTGAGCCCGACCTCCCCCACTCTCGGCTTCGCTCGAACGGGAGGTGCTCCCGTCGCCCCGGCTGCACGACTGCCCGCAGCCAGGCGTGAGGGGCGAGGCTGCGGGCAGTCGTGGTGAGCGTTACGCCTTGCGGAGGCGGAACGTCAGGGTCAGGGGCTCGTCCGTGAAGGGCGTGCCGTAGCTGTCGTCGGCCTCGCCTGCGGCGAAGTCCGTGGCGAGGACCTCGTCGGCGATCAGGGGCGAGTGCTCGGTCAGGGCCGAGGTGACCGCCGGGTCCGTGGCCGTCCAGCGCAGGGCGATACGGTCGGCGACGTCCAGGCCGCTGTTCTTGCGGGCCTCCTGGATCAGGCGGATCGCGTCACGGGCCAGGCCCGCCTGGCGCAGCTCCTCCGTGATCTCCAGGTCGAGGGCGACCGTGGCGCCCGAGTCGGAGGCCACCGACCAGCCCTCACGCGGGGTCTCCGTGATGATGACCTCGTCGGGGGCGAGGGTGATGGTCTCGCCGTCGACCTCGACCGAGGCCGTGCCCTCGCGCAGGGCGAGGGACAGGGCGGCCGCGTCGGCGCCCGCGACGGCCTTGGCCACGTCCTGGACGCGCTTGCCGAACCGCTTGCCCAGGGCGCGGAAGTTGGCCTTGGCGGTCGTGTCCACCAGGGAGCCGCCGACCTCGGAGAGTGAGGCGAGCGAGCTGACGTTCAGCTCCTCCGTGATCTGCGCGTGCAGTTCGCGGTCGAGGGAGTCGAAGCCCGTCGCCGCCACCAGGGCGCGTGAGAGGGGCTGACGGGTCTTGACGCCCGACTCCGCGCGCGTGGCGCGGCCCAGCTCCACCAGGCGGCGGACCAGGACCATCTGCTTCGACAGCTCGGGGTCGATCGCGGACAGGTCGGCCTCGGGCCAGGACGCCAGGTGTACGGACTCGGGGGCGCCCGGGGAGACCGGCGCGATCAGGTCCTGCCACACCCGCTCGGTGATGAACGGGGTCAGCGGGGCCATCAGCTTCGTGACCGTCTCGACGACCTCGTGCAGGGTGCGCAGCGCGGCCTTGTCGCCCTGCCAGAAGCGGCGGCGCGAGCGGCGTACGTACCAGTTCGACAGGTCGTCGACGAACGCCGAGAGGAGCTTGCCGGCGCGCTGGGTGTCGTAGGCCTCCAGGGCGCCGGTCACCTGGTCGGTGAGGGCGTGGAGTTCGGACAGCAGCCAGCGGTCCAGGACCGGACGGTCGGCCGGGGCCGGGTCCGCCGCGCTGGGCGCCCAGTTGGACGTGCGGGCGTACAGGGCCTGGAAGGCGACCGTGTTCCAGTAGGTGAGGAGCGTCTTGCGGACGACCTCCTGGATGGTGCCGTGGCCCACGCGGCGGGCCGCCCAGGGGGAGCCGCCGGCCGCCATGAACCAGCGGACGGCGTCGGCGCCGTGCTGGTCCATCAGCGGGATCGGCTGCAGGATGTTGCCCAGGTGCTTGGACATCTTGCGGCCGTCCTCGGCGAGGATGTGGCCGAGGCACACGACGTTCTCGTAGGAGGACTTGTCGAAGACCAGGGTGCCGACGGCCATCAGCGTGTAGAACCAGCCGCGGGTCTGGTCGATGGCCTCACTGATGAACTGGGCCGGGTAACGGGACTCGAAGAGTTCCTTGTTCTTGTACGGGTAGCCCCACTGCGCGAACGGCATCGAACCCGAGTCGTACCAGGCGTCGATGACTTCCGGGACGCGCGTGGCGGTGCTGCCGCAGCCGTCCTGGGGGCACGGGAAGGTGACCGCGTCGATGAACGGGCGGTGCGGGTCGAGCTCCGACTGGTCGGTGCCGGAGAGCTGAGTCAGCTCCTCGCGGGAGCCCACACAGGTGAGGTGGTTCTCCTCGCAGCGCCAGATCGGCAGCGGGGTGCCCCAGTAGCGGCTGCGGGAGAGCGCCCAGTCGATGTTGTTGTTCAGCCAGTCGCCGAAGCGGCCGTGCTTGACCGAGTCCGGGAACCAGTTGGTCTTCTCGTTCTCCTGGAGGAGACGGTCCTTGACGGCGGTGGTGCGGATGTACCAGGACGGCTGCGCGTAGTAGAGGAGCGCGGTGTGGCAGCGCCAGCAGTGCGGGTAGCTGTGCTCGTACGGGATGTGCCTGAAGAGCAGGCCGCGCTGCTGGAGGTCCTCGGTGAGCTGTTCGTCCGCCTTCTTGAAGAAGACACCGCCGACGAGCGGGACGTCCTCCTCGAACGTGCCGTCGGGGCGGACGGGGTTCACGACGGGCAGGCCGTACGAGCGGCAGACCTTGAGGTCGTCCTCACCGAAGGCGGGGGACTGGTGGACCAGGCCCGTACCGTCCTCCGTTGTCACGTATTCGGCGTTCACCACGAAATGGGCGGGCTCGGGGAACTCCACGAGCTCGAACGGACGTTGATAGGTCCAGCGCTCCATTTCGGCGCCGGTGAAGGTCTGGCCCGTGGTCTCCCAGCCCTCGCCGAGCGCCTTGGCGACGAGCGGCTCGGCGACGACGAGCTTCTCCTCACCGTCCGTGGCGACCACGTAGGTCACCTCGGGGTGTGCGGCGACCGCGGTGTTGGACACCAGCGTCCATGGCGTGGTCGTCCACACCAGGAGCGCGGCCTCACCGGCGAGCGGACCGGAGGTGAGCGGGAAACGGACGAACACCGAGGGGTCGACGACCGTCTCGTAGCCCTGCGCCAGCTCGTGGTCCGACAGACCGGTGCCGCAGCGGGGGCACCAGGGAGCGACGCGGTGGTCCTGGACCAGCAGACCCTTGTTGAAGATCTCCTTGAGCGACCACCAGACGGACTCCACGTACTCCGGGTCCATGGTCCGGTAGGCGTCGTCGAGGTCGACCCAGTAGCCCATGCGGGTCGTCAGCTCGGTGAAGGCGTCGGTGTGCCGGGTCACGGAGTCGCGGCACCTGGCGTTGAACTCGGCGATGCCGTACGCCTCGATGTCCTTCTTGCCGTTGAAGCCGAGTTCCTTCTCGACCGCCAGCTCCACGGGGAGGCCGTGGCAGTCCCAGCCGGCCTTGCGGGCCACGTGGTAGCCGCGCATCGTGCGGAAGCGGGGGAAGACGTCCTTGAAGACGCGCGCCTCGATGTGATGGGCGCCCGGCATGCCGTTGGCGGTGGGCGGACCCTCGTAGAACACCCACTCGGGGCGGCCCTCGGACTGCTCCAGGCTCTTGGCGAAGATCTTCTGCTCGCGCCAGAAGTCGAGCACCGCGTGCTCGAGCGCGGGCAGATCGACCTGGGCGGGCACCTGGCGGTACGTCGGCTCTGTCATGAGCGGGCTTCCTCCAACGGACTTGCTGCCTTCCGTCGGAGGGACGAGAGCTTCGATTCTTCGTACGCCGTGTGCGGCGCGCTCCCGCGGTACCACCCTCCTTGGCTCTCCAGTGCGTCGTACGCGCCGGTGAGCCCCCTCATTGAGGTCGCGATACCAGGTCTACTCGCCGTGCCTCGCGGGCTGCGGCTTTCTTCCGGCGGCTCCGGGGTGATCTTCACATCGCGCTCGCCCCCGGGCTTCCACCGTCCCCGGGTCGCTCTGGGCTGCGTACGACGCTACTCGTCCCCATCCACGCTTCTCGCTCCGCCCAGTGTACGGCGCCGCACGGACGGCGGCCGACCGGTTTTCCGGGGGCGGTGGGAGGGGTGGGGCGGGGCTTTCGGCGGGTTCGTCGGCCGGGGGTGCGGTGACCTGCGGGGTGACCCGAATGGAGCGGGTCGGGCGTCCGGATCCTGGGACGTCCGGCGGGGCGGAATACCCGGCGGGGAGCTGGGCACAACGCTTGCAGGCTCGCCGCGCGACGGTCGTGGGACGGGTGGAACGGGTGGTCTGCCCCGTTGCCGAGCGGCTCGGGTCGATTTATCGTCCCAGCACGATTCGCGTGCAAGATCACAATATGTGAAGGGGCCGCGGCCATGGTGGCGAAGAAGACCGCCGAACAGCAGTCGGCGTCCGGCAGATCCACGGTGGCCTCCGGCGGGGGAGGCGAGGGCGGGAAGACCGCGGCGGTGAAGGCGGCCGACACGAAGGCGAAGAAGGCGGTGGCCAAGAAGGCCGAGGCCGGGAAGGCGGTCGTCAGGAAGACGGCCGTGAAGAAGACCGCGGCCAGGAGGGCGACGACGGCGTCGAAGGCCGCAGCGGCCGAGCCGGCGGCGGCGGAGAAGACCGCAGCCGGGAAGAGCGCGGTCAGGAAGAGCACGGCCAAGAGTGCGGCGAAGAGCCCCTCTGCGAAGAAGAGCATGGTCAAGAAGGCGGGCGCGGCCGAGGCCGCCGAGACGACGGGAGCCACGACGGTGGTTGCGAAGAACACTCCTGGTACGGCTACGGCGGCGAAGAGGAAGCCCTCCGCCGTCCCCAAGGCGCGGCCGGCGGCGGTGGAGCCCGGCGAGCTCGCGGTACGCCCCGGTGAGGACCCCTGGAGCCCGGACGAGGTCGCCGAGGCCCGGACGGAGCTGCAGTCCGAGGCCATGCGGCTGAGGGCCGAGCTGGAGGCCTCCGAACGGTCGCTCACGGGCCTGATGCGGGACTCGGGGGACGGCGCGGGCGACGACCAGGCCGACACCGGGGCGAAGAACATCACGCGCGAGCACGAGCTGTCGCTCGCCCACAACGCGCGCGAGATGCTCGACCAGACCGAGCGCGCCCTGGACCGGCTCGCCTCGGGCACGTACGGGCTCTGCGAGAACTGCGGCAATGCGATCGGAAAGGCACGGATGCAGGCATTCCCCCGGGCCACACTCTGCGTGGAGTGCAAGCAGAAGCAGGAACGCCGCTAGTGATCGCCTCCTGAGCCCCTGGTCCGTGAGGGTCGTGTCGTACCTTTGTCCTCAGTCGGGAACCTAGGTTGAGGGACACACGTGGCAGAGGCGGAGCGCATCATCGGTACGCCGGACATTCCAGACGCGGCGGGGGCCGACCCGGAGCAGTCCGACGGCGAGAACGGTGCCGCGGCGGAGCAGGCCGACGCGGCCGCCCGGCCGCGAGGCAAGCGCCGTATCGCCGTGCTGTTCGGGGTCGCCGCGCTGGCGTACGCGCTCGACCTGGTCAGCAAGATGATCGTGGTCGCGAAGCTGGAGCACCACGAGCCGATCGAGATCATCGGGGACTGGCTCAAGTTCGAGGCGATCCGCAACGCGGGCGCGGCCTTCGGCTTCGGTGAGGCCTTCACGATCATCTTCACGGTGATCGCGACGATCGTGATCGTGGTGATCGCCCGGCTCGCCCGCAAGCTCTACAGCCTGCCCTGGGCGATCGCGCTCGGCCTGCTGCTCGGCGGTGCGCTGGGCAACCTGACCGACCGGATCTTCCGTTCACCGGGCGTCTTCGAGGGCGCGGTGGTCGACTTCATCGCGCCCAAGGGCTTCGCGGTGTTCAACCTCGCGGATTCGGCCATCGTGTGCGGCGGCATCCTGATCGTGCTGCTGTCGTTCCGCGGGCTCGACCCGGACGGCACCGTCCACAAGGACTGAGACCGTCCACAAGGACTGAGGGCGGGCGGCAGCGTCGAGGAGGTTGTCCACAGGCCCGGTCGGGCGGCTCTCACCCGTCCGGCATACTCGACGGGTGAGCACGATTCCCGAGATCCGAACCCTGCCCGTGCCCGACGGCCTGGAGGGCGAGCGTGTAGACGCCGTCATCTCCCGCATGTTCGGCTTCTCCCGTACCAAGGCCGCCGAGCTCGCCGCCGCGGGGAAGGTCACGGTCGACGGGTCGGTGGTCGGCAAGTCGGAGCGGGTGCACGGCGGGGCCTGGCTGGAGGTCGAGATGCCGCAGGCGCCCGCGCCTGTGCAGGTCGTCGCCGAGCCGGTCGAGGGCATGGAGATCGTCCACGACGACGATGACGTGCTCGTGATCGTCAAGCCGGTCGGCGTGGCCGCGCACCCCAGCCCCGGCTGGTCCGGACCGACCGTCATCGGCGGGCTGGCCGCCGCGGGGTACCGGATCTCGACGTCCGGCGCCGCCGAGCGTCAGGGCATCGTGCACCGGCTCGACGTGGGCACCTCGGGCCTCATGACGGTCGCCAAGTCGGAGCGGGCGTACACGTCGCTGAAGCGCCAGTTCAAGGAGCGGACCGTCGACAAGCGGTACCACGCGCTGGTCCAGGGCCACCCCGACCCCACGAGCGGCACCATCGACGCGCCCATCGGACGGCACCCCCACCACGACTACAAGTGGGCCGTCACCGCCGAGGGCAAGCCGTCGGTCACGCACTACGACCTGGTCGAGGCCTTCCGCGCCGCCTCGCTGCTCGACATCAAGCTGGAGACCGGACGCACCCACCAGATCCGCGTCCACATGTCCGCCCACCGGCACCCGTGCGTCGGCGACCTGACGTACGGCGCCGACCCGACGCTCGCCAAGCGGCTCGGCATCACCCGCCAGTGGCTGCACGCCGTCCGGCTCGGCTTCGAGCACCCCGGGGACGGGAGCTGGGTCGAGTTCGAGAGCGGCTACCCCGCGGATCTGCAGAAGGCCCTCGACAAGGTGCGGGAGGAGACGTACGCGTGAGCCCCGTGCCGGTGTCCTACGTGGTGCGCGTCGCCGATGATCCCGCCGACCGCGAGGCGTGCTTCGGGGTGCGCAAGGAAGTCTTCGTCGTCGAGCAGGGGGTGCCGGAGGACCTGGAGTACGACGCGTACGACGCCGGGGCCGTGCACGTGCTCGCCGTACGGGACGACGGGACACCCCTCGGGGCCGGGCGGCTGTTGTACGGGGAGGCCGCCGCGGGCAAGACCGGTGGAACTCCCGGTGTGGGGTCCCTGGGGCGGCTCGCGGTCGTGGCGGAGGCCCGGGGGCTGGGTGTAGGGGTCGCGCTGGTGCGGGCCGTCGAGGAGGCGGCTCGGGAGCGTGGGCTGACCGCGGTGGACCTGGGGGCGCAGACACACGCGCTGGGGTTCTACGAGCGGCTCGGATATGTGGCGTACGGGGCCGAGTTCCTGGACGCGGGGATGCCTCACCGGGCGATGCGGCGGATGATTTAGCGTTCGACGGTGTGGGTGGGGCACCCTGAAGATCTGGCCGGTCTTGATCGTCTAGCACCAGCGGAGCGCCCCCATGGATCAGTTGGCCCTGTTTTTCGTGTTGCTGGTCGGGGCCGTGGTCAGTGTGCCGGTGGGGGAGCGGCTGAAGCTGCCGGCGCCGGTGCTGATGACGTTGCTGGGCATCGCGCTCGCCGTGCCCGGGTTCGTGCCCAACGTGGAGATCCCGCCGGAACTCATCCTGCCGCTGCTGTTGCCGCCGCTGCTGTACGCGGCGGTGCGGCGGACGTCCTGGCGGCAGTTCACGGCGAACCTGCGGCCGATCCTCCTGCTGGCCGTGGCACTGGTGTTCGTGACCACCGCAGCGGTGGCCGCCGTGGCGAACGCGATCGTGCCCGGACTGCCGATCGCGGCGGCCGTGGCGCTCGGCGCCCTCGTCGCACCGCCCGACCCGGTGGCGGCGACGGCCGTGGCGGGACAGCTCGGGCTGCCGCGCCGACTGGTGTCGATCCTGGAGGGCGAGGGCCTCTTCAACGACGTCACGGCCATCGTGCTCTACCACGTGGCCATCGCGGCGGCCGTCAGCGGATCCTTCTCGTGGCCGCGCGCCGCGCTCCAGCTCGTGCTGTCGGCCGTCGTCGCCGTCGCCGTGGGGGTCGCGCTCGGCTGGGCCGCCAACAAGCTGATGGACTTCCTCGAGGACGCGACGCTGCAGATCGGGTTGACGCTGCTCGTGCCGTACGCGTCGTACGTGATGGCCGAGGAGCTGCACGGCTCCGGGGTCCTCGCGGTGCTCACGACCGCGTTGTTCCTCGCGGAGTACGCGCTCGGGGCGGACGACGTCCTGACGCGGCTCGCCGGGCACACCGTCTGGGACGTCGTGGACACGCTGGTCACCGGTGTCGCCTTCGGGCTGATCGGGCTGGAACTGCACAACGCGATCCGCACGGCGTCCGGGCGGTGGGGCGAGATGCTCGGCTGGGCCGCCGCTGTCGTGGTCGTCGTGGTGCTCGTACGGCTGGTGTGGCTGCTGCCGGCCACGTGGCTCGCTCGGCGGTGGCACGCGAAGCGGGACTACGACGAGGAGATCCCGATGTCGTGGCGCGAGACCGTGGTGATGTGGTGGTCGGGGATGCGAGGGGTGGCGTCCGTGGCGCTGGCGCTCGCGATTCCGCTGGAGACGGAGAGCGGGGCGCCGTTCCCCGACCGGGACGAGATCGTGTTCATCGCGTTCGGGGTGATCATGGCGACGCTGGTGCTGCAGGGGCTCACGCTGCCGTGGCTGGTGCGGCGGTTGGGGGTGCGGGCCGACGAGGGAGCCGAGAAGGAGTTCGAGAAGGCGTTGGCCGTGCGGGCGGCCAAGGCGGCGAAGCGGCGGCTGAAGGAGATCGAGGAGGTGGAGGAGCTGCCGGAGGAGATGTCCGAGCGGTTGCTGCGGCGGGCCTTCGAGATCGGGGTGCGGATCAGTCCGGAGGTGGGGGAGGACGAGCGGCGGGAGGGGCATGAGCAGCGGGTGCGGCGGCTTCGGAGGATGCGGCGGATCCAGGGGGAGATGTTGAGCGCGGCTCGCCACGAGGTGTTGGCTGCGCGGAGTGAGCCGGGGGCGAATCCCGAGGTGGTGGATCGGGTGTTGCGGCACTTGGATGTGCGTAGTTTGCGGTGAATTGGCGGGTGCGGGTGCGGGTGGGTGGGGGTGCTCGCCGTGGGGTCTCCCGCCCGCGCACTGCCCGTTGCTCCTTGGCTGCGAAGTGCGGGTCTCCTGTGGGGGTTGATCGCCGTCGCGTTGGCGGCTGTGGAGGTGTTCGCGGCGGGTGGGGAGCGGGGGGATCCACGGCGCGGCTGGAGTCCGGCGCGGACGCGGGTGATTCGCCGGAGGGCGTCGCGCACGACGTGAGGTGCAGAGGCAGTGGTTGGCCTCGCCGGGTGGGGGCTTCCGATCGGAGGCGGAGCTGCACGCGTACGCGTTCGCTCCATCCGGCACGGGAGTTCGGGCCGGGCGGGATCACGGTGAAGGGCGTGGCGCCGGGTGATGTGCAGGACCGTTGCGTGAGCCGGGCGCGGGCTCAGGTCCGGGACCTGGACCTGAGCCCGCGCCGTGCCGGGTTCATCCCCTGCCCGCGGACCTCGGTGGCTCGTGGACGCGGCCTCGCGTGATGCGGGGCGACAGGCCGTCCGTGTGGCCGTTGGGATGGTTCGGGGGCAGGACCGCGTCGGCGGTGTTGACGCGGGGGAGGGCGTACGGGTGGCTCTCGGTGAGCCAGTGGATGAGTTGTTCGCGGACGGTGACGCGGACGGTCCACAGATCGTCCGGGTCCTTGGCGGTGACGAGGGCGCGGACCTCCATGGCGGAGGGGGTCGCGTCGGTGACGGTCAGGTCGTAGTGGCGGCCGTCCCAGGCGGGGCAGGAACGGAGGATGTCGCGGAGCCGGTCGCGCATCGCGGGCAGCGGCGCGGTGTGGTCGACGTGGAGGAAGACCGTGCCGGTCATCTGGGCGCCGCCGCGGGACCAGTTCTCGAAGGGCTTCGAGGTGAAGTACGACACCGGCATCGTGATGCGGCGCTCGTCCCAGGTGCGGACCGTCAGGAAGGTGAGGGTGATCTCGTCGACCGTGCCCCACTCGCCCTCCACCACGACCACGTCACCGAGGCGGACCATGTCGCCGAAGGCGATCTGCAGCCCGGCGAAGAGGTTGCTCAGCGTGGACTGCGCGGCGATACCGGCGACGATGCCCAGCACCCCGGCGGAGGCCAGCAGCGAGGCGCCGGCCGCGCGCATCGCCGGGAAGGTCAGCAGCATCGAGGCCACGGCCACCACACCGACGATCGCCGAGACGACCCGCATGATCAACGTCACCTGCGTCCGCACCCGGCGCACCCGGGCCGGATCGCGGTGGGCGCGGGCGTAACGGCTGTACGTCGTCTCCACGACCGCCGCCACGATCTGGATCACCAGCCAGGCCGTCGCACCGATCAGCACCAGCGTCAGGGCGCGCCCGATGCTGGCCCGGTGCTGTTCCAGCAACTGCGCCTCGTCGTACGACGCTCTGAGGAAGGCAGCGCACAGGACCAGCTGATAGGGGATGCGACCGCGGCGCAGCAGGCCCCACAGAGGTGTCTCGTGGTGCTGCTGGTCCGCCTTGCGCAGCAGCAGGTCGGTCGTCCAGCCGATGAGCAGCGTGAGGACGACCGAGCCACCGATGACGATCAATGGGCGGAGTAGATTCTCCATGCCTTCGAACGTAACCGGCCGCGTGGGGTCATGAACATGTGACTTCCGCCGCCCTCGGGGTACGGGCGCCGGAGATCGCTGTCGGACCCGGCTGGCACCATGGCCTCATGAACATCATGCTCTTCCACTCGACCTACGGTCCGAGGCCCGCCGTGCGCGAGGCCGCGGACCGGCTGCGCGCCGCCGGACACGAGGTGTGGACCCCCGACCTCTTCGACGGGCGGACGTTCGACACGGTCGAGGACGGCATGGCCTTCAACAAGGAGCTGGGCAGGGAGGAGCTTCTCAAGCGGGCGGTCCTGGCCGCCGCGCCCTATTCGGGGCGGGGGCTCGTCTACGCCGGGTTCTCCCTGGGCGCCGCGACCGCGCAGACCCTTGCCCTGGGCGACAAGAACGCGCGCGGGCTGCTGCTTCTGCACGGCACGTCGGACATCGCCGCCACCGCGTCCGTGGACGACCTGCCCGTCCAGCTGCACGTCGCCGAGCCCGACCCCTTCGAGCCGGACGACTGGCTGAGCGCCTGGTACCTCCAGATGCGCAAGGCCGGCGCCGACGTCGAGGTCTACAGGTACGCCGGGGCCGGCCACCTCTACACCGACCCCGGCCTGCCGGACTACGACGAGGAGGCCGCCGAGGCCACCTGGCGGGTGGCGCTCGGTTTCCTCGACTCGCTCTGACCTCCGGCGGCCCGCACGACCCGTAGCGAGGCCCCTACACGGGGTCGTACGTCCGCTCCACCTTCTGCGTCCCGCTCCGCGTCCGGTACGAGCGCGCCCATGACGACGTCGCGTCGGCCCTGGTGCGGTCGGAGAGGACGTAGAAGTCCATCTGCGCCCGCGCGGCGGTGATGTCCAGGACGCCGTAGCCGTGGCGGTCGGTGTCGACCCAGTGGACGTGCCGGTTGGCGGCGCGGATCAGCGGGGAGGCCAGCGCGGTGACGGTGCCCTCGGGGACCTTGACGAGGTCGTCGAGGTTGTCGGAGGTGACGGACGTGACCACGAACTCGGTGGCTGCGGAGGCCGACAGCGGGTACGTACCGGCGTTGACCGGTACGTCGTTGGCCCACGCCATGTGGATGTCGCCGGTGAGGAAGACCGTGTTGCGGATCGCGTTCTCCCGCAGGTGGGCGAGGAGTTCGCGGCGGTCGTCGGTGTAGCCGTCCCACTGGTCGGGGTTGAGGGCGAGGCCCTCCTTCGGCAGGCCCAGCAGCTCGGCGAGGGGTTCGAAGAGGTCGGCCGTGAGGTTGCCGAGGGCGAACGGGGCGATCATCACCGAGTTGCCGACCAGACGCCAGGTCGTGTCGGAGGACTTCAGTCCGGCCTTCAGCCAGTCGAGCTGGGCCCGGCCGGTCAGCGTACGGTCCGGGTCGTCGACCTCGCCGTCGCCGATGCCCACCTGCTGCGAGCGGAAGGACCGCAGGTCAAGGAGCGACAGGTCGACGAGCTTGCCGAAGCGCAGCCGGCGGTAGGTCGTGCCCGTGATCGCCGGGCGCACCGGCATCCACTCGAAGTACGCCTGCTTGGCCGCCGACCGACGATCCGCCCAGGTGCCCTCCGTGCCCGCGGTGTGGTTCTCGGCGCCACCCGACCACGCGTCGTTGGCGATCTCGTGGTCGTCCCAGATCGCGACGACCGGCGCGACCGCGTGCAGGGCCTGCAGGTCCGGGTCGGTCTTGTAACGGGCGTGCCGGGCGCGGTAGTCGGCGAGGGAGACGATCTCGTGGGTCGGTGTGTGCGGCCGTACGACCCTGTCGCGGGTGCCGTACTCGCCGGTGCCGTACTCGTAGATGTAGTCGCCGAGGTGCAGCCAGGCGTCCAGGTCGCCGCGCGCGGCCAGATGGCGGTAGGCGGCGAAGTGGCCGCCCTCCCAGTTGGCGCAGGAGACCACGCCGAAGCGCAGGCCGGTGGTGGCGGCGTCGGCGGCCGGTGCGGTGCGGGTGCGGGCGGCGGGCGAATCGGTGCCGCCGGCCGAGAAGCGGAACCAGTAGTTCGTGGCGGGCGCGAGGCCGCGCACGTCCGCCTTGACGGTGTGGTCGGAGGCGGCGGTCGCGGTCGTGGAACCCTTGGCGACGATGCTGGTGAAGGCCTTGTCCAGGGCGACGGTCCAGCCGACCTCGACGTCGGGGCCGAGTCCGGAGCCGGGTATCGCGGCGGCGGTGGGCGTCACCCGGGTCCACAGCAGGACCCCGTCGGGCAGCGGGTCTCCGGAGGCGACGCCGTGCAGGAAGGCGGGGGCCTCGGCCGCGTGCGCCGGGATCGCGGCGGCCGACGGCACCGCGAGAACGGCCCCGACCGTGGCCGCCTTGACGACCGTACGGCGGCTCGGGGCGGACGAACCCGCGGGCTGGATGGGGGAGTCGGGGCTGGAGTGAGATCTGCGACTGGTCACGGCCGATGAGATTACTGATCGGTAGGGCCGGAGGTAAGGCGGTGGCCCGCAATCCGCTCAATGTTCAGGCGGCTGTGGGGTGTTCGTCGCTCGGCGAGCTGTGGCGGCCGGCCTCCGTCGCCCCTGCCCCCCGGCCCCTGCCCCGCCCCTGCCCCCGCCCTCGCCCCTGCGACGTTCGGCGGAGGCCGTGACCCGGGCTGATGCGCCGTCGGTCTTCTCGCGGCGGCCCGGCGGTGACTGTTCGTCGGCGGCCCGTCGGTCACTGTTCTTCGGCGTACCGCTTGGCCAGGGTGATCAGGGCGGCGCGGTCGGGGCGGCCGGTGCGGTCGCGGAGACTGGCGAGGTGCTTCTCGACGGTGCGGGGGGAGAGGAAGAGGTGATCGGCGATCTCCTGGTTGCCGAGTCGGGCGCCGAGCAGGCGCAGGACCTCGTACTCCCGGGCGGTCACCCCCGCGCGCCGCAGTTCCTGTGGGATGGCGTCGTGGCCCTGGCGGCGCCGCGGCACGGGGGAGCCGGCGTCGCGCAGCAGGGCCCGGCACGCGGCCGACACGCGGGTCGTGCCCCGGTCGTGGAAGAACTGCTCGGCGGCGCGCAGCCATTCGACGGGCCGGCCCCAGCCGTCGGCGAGTGCGGCCTGGGCTCCCAGGCGCAGACAGAGATGGGCGGCCAAGGGGATGCCGTCGGTTCCGGCCAGGGCTTCCTCCGCCGCCTTGGCGGCCTCGGCCGCCCGGCCCTCGCGGCCCAGCAGGACGGCCCGGGACCAGCCGGCGAAGGGACGGTCCCAGTGGACCTGGGTGAGCCGTTCGATGCCGGGGCCGTCCAGTTCGGCCCAGTCGGTCGCGCCGCGCAGGGTGCGCAGCAGGAGGTACGGGCCGAGGAAGCCGGTGACGCCACCGGTGCTGGGCAGTGCCCGCATGACGCCGTCCGCCTCGGTGAACTCGGCCAGCGCGCGGTCGGTCTCCTCCCGCAGCAGGGAGCAGATGCCCTGGGCCCAGCCCCACACGGAGGTGTCGGCGTAGCCCCAGAGCGCCCCGGCGCTCCGGCCGGCGAGTGCGCGCTCCAGGGTGCGCAGGGTGGCGTCGAGCTTCTCGCGCTCCCCGAGCGAGGCGGCGATGATGCCGTCCACGCCGGCGCCGATCAGCTCCACCTCGCGCAGCCGCAGTCTGCGGGCCGTCGCCTGGAGCCGACGCGCGGACTGCGCCGCCCGGTCCTGTTCGTCGCGCAGGATGTGGGCGAGGGTCAGATGCATGTCGGCCCAGGCCGTCATGAGCACCGCGCCGGTCTCCTCGGCGGCCCCGCGTGCGGCGAGCAGCCGGTCGGTGCCGGTGAACCGGACACGGTCGAGCACGCCCAGCTCCAGCATGCCGCGGATCCGCCACACCGGCAGGGCGTGGGCCTCGGCGGTGATGACCAGCCGTGCGAACGCGTCCTCCGCCTCGCCCAGGTCCCGGGGCCGCAGACAGTAGCCGAGCATGTTCAGCGCCTTGCACGCCACCTCCGGCAGCCCCACCTCCTCGGCGGTCGCGACGGCGCCCTCGGCGAGCGCCCGTGCGCTCTCCAGCCGGTCCGGGCGCTGCGAGTTGAGCACCAGGTGGGCGGCGACCGCGTCCAGGGCGGCGCGGGACGCCGGGTCGGGAGTGTCGCCGAGCAGGTCCCTCGCCTGCCGTACGGCGGTCAGGCCCGCCTCCCACTGCTGGGCGGTCGCCGCGGCCCGCGCGCGTGTCAGAAAGCCCGCTGCCCGCCGGGTGGATGGCGCGCCCCACACCGTCAGGACACGGTCCAGCCGGTCCCCGAGTTCGGGCACGCGCCGTACGTCACCGGTGAGGACCAGCGTGTTGAGCAGTTCCTCCAGCAGCCGGGCCACGGCCTCGGGCGGCGCGTCCGGCGTGTCGCCGGTCAACTCCAGGCCACGGTCCAGGAGTTCCACGGCGGTCAGCAACGCGCCCCGCGCGACCGCCTGTTTGCCGGCCCGGGTGAGCAGCACGGCCGCCCGCGCCGGCCTGCCGCCGGTCACGCACAGTTCCGCGGCGAGGCGGTACAGGTCGTCGCCGGCGTCTCCGCCGAGCGGCTGGTGGGGGTCGCGTGGCACGGCGGGTGGGGTGAGGGGGAGGGAGGTGCCGGGTTCGGCGGGCGCGGCGATCGCGAGGGAGGCGTCGGGCTCCGCGTACGGGGGCACGGGAAGGTCGGCGGGCTCGGCGCCACGGGCGTTCCGTACGGTCGGCGTGTCGAGGCCTGCGGTGCTTGGTGCACCCGGGCGTGTCGGGCTGTCCCCGCCGATGTCCCCGCCGATGTTCCCCCGTTCACGGCTCGCCTCACGGCTCGCCTCCTCATGACTCGCCCCCGCAGGGCTCACCCCTGCAGGGCTCACCCCTCTCGCCTCCTCGATCGCGTCCGCCGCGGCCAGGCAGAGGGCCGCGCGTTCGGGCGGGAGCAGCCGTCGGGTGATGGCGTCGGCGGTCAGGGCGTGGCGGAAGGTGTGCCAGCCGGGGTCCGACGGGGTGGTGGCGCCGGAGACGAGGTGGGCGTGGGCCGCTCGGCGGAGCTGGGTGAGGGCGGTGGCGTGGTCCAGGCCCGCGGCACGGGCGGCGATGTCCACGGGGAAGCGTCTGCCGAGGACCGCCGCCGCCTCCAGGAGAGCGATGCCGGGCGGCGGCAGCTGGTCCACGCGCTGGAGGACGGCGGCGGCGACGGTGTCGGGGACACCGGGGTCGAGCGAACCGGCCACCGTCCAGTGGGAGTCCCCGTCCCTGACGAGACCGCCGCCGTCGACCATGGCACGCAACAGCTCCTCCACCACGAAGGGAACGCCCTCGGAAACGGTGTGCAGCCGGTCCAGCACCGCCGCCGGGACGTCCTCGGCGGTGTCGTGGCCCAGACACCGGGCGGCCAGCTCGGCGGTGCCGGCCGCTCCGAGGCGTGCGAGGCGGACCGTACGGGCCGTACGACGGGAGGTGGCGGCCTCGGCGAGGTCGAGCGCCGGACCGGCTTCGCCGCGCAGGGTGGCCAGCAGGACGGTCCGCTGGCCGGAGAGGTTGTCCGTCAGGTAGTCGATGATGGCGAGCGTGTCGGCGTCGGCGTCGTGCAGGTCCTCCAGCACCAGGACGCAGCCCCCGTCCCGGCCGAGGACGTGCAGGAGCCGCAGCACCGCCTCGGCGTACCCGACGAGCGGTGCGCCGTCCTGCGGTGCCAGACCGCACAGCCGGGACAGCAGGGGCTCGTAGAGGCCCAGATCTCCGTCCGAGGGTGGCCCGTCGCCCCGTAACCCCGAGAACACCGCCTCCGCCAGCGGACGCAACGGCACCGCGCGCCCGGCGGCCGCGGCCCGGCCGCGCAGCACCCTTGCCCCGGTGCCCGCGGCGGCGGACGCGGTTTCCTCGACGAGCCGGGACTTGCCGATACCGGGTTCGCCCAGCACGAACACCGACGAGCCCCGACCGTCCCGGGCCGCCCGGACGGCGGTGGCCAGCAGGTCCCGCTCCGCCTCCCTGCCGATCAGAGCGGGCGACGACAGCGACGAGAACGAAGAGAACGGTGATGACGACGAGAACGTCGAGGAAGACGGCATCAAAGAGAACGACGACAACTCCAGGCCCCCTGCGCCCTGTCGGATGGTCGTGGCAACCCTCGTACGCCCCCGTACGACACCCCCGCCGGGCACCCCTCGAATGCGCCTTCGAGGCGCGTACAGGGTAGCCCCCGTTCCACAGGGGTCGCACAACTACATGGGGGATCTTCCCCGATACCCGGGGGCCCGGCGTCCGGCACGCTTCTGTTTCGGCAGGGCAGGGGGGACAGGGCATGGCCCGGGGGAACATGCCCTGCCTGCTTCTTTTTCTTTCGTCAGGGAGGTCGTCAATGCAGCGTGCCCGGATATGGGTCGCCGCCGGAGTGCTGGGCGTGGTCCTGTGCGGGTGTTCGTCACCCGCCGCGACCACCGGGGGCGGTAGCGGCGGCGGGTCGTCGTCGGCCGGGGCCGCCGCCGACGAACCGGAGGTGCCGCTGACCACCCAGGACCTGGAGCGGGTCTGCACGGACGGGCTCGGCTTCGAGGGGCTGCCTGCCTACGACCGTACGAAGAAGACCGTCCACCCGGCGCAGCTCATGAACAGCACCGGCGACGGCTGGACGAGCAGCGTGCCCGTCGACGGCGACTTCCCCAAGGGCTGGTTCCTCGGCTACGAGGACAAGCCGGAGCAGACGGAACTGGTCGTCTGCGTGGAGCGCACCAAGGCCACCGCGACCGGCAAGGTCTGCGACATGGAGGCCGACGGCAAGCCGCTGAAGATCCGGACGTACGACACCTCGTACCGGCTGCGCGTCCTCGAGGCGCGCACCGGCAAGGAGCAGTACGAACACACGGGCAGGGCCGAGTCCGACGAGTGCCCGGTCTACATCTTCACCTCGGACGACGAGGACGCCGACAAGTACTACAACGAGGTGCGGCCCGAGGACTACCGCAAGCGCGTCAAGCCGTACATCGCGCCGTAGTCGCCGCTGTCGTCGTTCGGGCGGGTGCCCCGGGGAATCGTCCCGGGGCACCCGCCCGTTCGCGCGGACCCGTTCGCGCGGATCCGGCGCGGCGTGCGCCGGCTACTTGGTGACGCCCGCGTCCTTGAGCGCCGTCTCCCACTCCGCGACCGTGGACGGGTTGGTGATCACCTTGTCGTTGACCTTGATGGTCGGAGTCGACTTGACACCGTCGGCGTCGGTGAACGACTTGCTCATCCTCATCGCCCAGGCGTCGTAGGTGCCCTTCTCGACGGCGTCCTGGAACTTCTTGTTGTTCTTCAGCGCGTCGACCGTGTTCGCCACCTTGATCAGATAACTGTCCTTGGCGAACTCGTCGGTCGACTCCTCCGGGTGGTACTTCGTCGAGTACAGCGCGGTCTTGTAGTCGAGGAAGGCCTTGGGGCTGACGTTCAGCGCGGCCCCGAGCGCGCTCAGCGCGTTCTTCGAGCCCTCGCCGGTGAGGTTGCCGTCGAGGAAGGTGCCCAGCGTGAAGGAGAGCTTGTAGTCGCCGTCGTCCATGCCCTTGTTGACGGTCTCGCCGACGGTCTGCTCGAAGCTCGCGCAGGCCGGGCAGCGGGGGTCCTCGTACAGGTGGACCACGTTGTCGGACTTGGAGTCGCCGATCAGCACGGTGGTGCCGTTCTTGCCCGAGGTGTTGGCCGGGGCGACCACCGTGGCCTCGGCGGCCGCCTCCCACTTGGTGGGCTTGCTGTTCTGCACGACGGCGTAGCCGATGCCGCCGGCTATCGCGAGCACCGCGACGATCGAGCCCGCCACGATCGCCTGCCGCCTGACCTTCGCGCGCCTGGCCTGACGCTCGCGCTCCAGGCGCAGCCGCTCACGGGCCGCCGACTTCGCCGCGCTGCTGTTCCGCTTGCTCATGTGGGTGAACTCCCTGTGGACGCGCACACGTGGTGCGCGGATACGGGTGGTGGGGGACCTGCTCGTGCTCAGGAGGTGGTCACGCGAAGGTGACCGAGCACGGCGGTCCACGCCGTCCCAGGGAGTGCGTGTGGAGAAGGGGGCGGGCACTGGCCGTACGGTGCGCGGTGCGCGTCGGCCGGTGCTGTGCCCTCAGGGGCCGCACCATGACCGCGGCGACCGCGATCAGCAGCGGCCGGAAGCCGGCGGCGACAGCGGCGTCAAGCAGCC
>NZ_LRTR01000427.1 GCF_001550375.1 Streptomyces europaeiscabiei
TGCCGGTGACGCGCGCCAGCGGCGCGCCGACGCTGCCGCCGCCGCACAGCATGTCGAGGCCGACCTGGCGCAGCGGACCGGTGACGGGTCCGCCCGCCTCGCCGTAGCAGGCGTGCTGACCCGTGGTGAACACCGTGTCGGCGGCCAGTTCCAGTGGGATCAGCACACCGGCGATCCGCCCGAAGCCGCGCTCGCGGCCGGCCAGCGCGTAGGCCACGAGGAAGACGGCGGCGGTGATCGCGGCGACGGTGGTGAGCGGGAGCGGGACCCCGGACAGCAGCACGTGCGACGCGGTGCTGAGCGTCACGACGACCGCCGTGAACAGCGCCGCGCGTACGGCTCTGAAGTGGGTCCCGGATATGTCCATGGCGTTGGAGAGTGTCCCACGTACACCCGTAAGGGACCGCTAAAAGGTCCCTGTGAGTGTGCGATGCCTCATTTCTGGGTGGTGGTGGGCCTGTGGGGCGGGGTTCGCGGGGCCGCTCAGTGGTTCAGTGGGTCAGTGGTTCAGTGGGTCAGTGGTTCCGCAGGCCGGGGATCCGGCCGTTGCGGAAGAGGTCGACGAAGATCTGGTGGTCCGTACGCGCGCGTGCGCCGTACGCGTGCGCGAAGTCCACCAGGAGGGGCGCGAAACCCTCCTCGTCGGCCGCGATCGCCGCGTCGATGGCCCGCTCCGTGGAGAACGGCACCAGGGACTGCCCGGTCAGGTCGTCCGCCGCCGCGTGCATCGTGGCCGTGGCCCGGCCGAGGTCGGCGACGACCGCCGCGATCTCCTCCAGGTCGTCGATGTCGCTCCAGTCCAGGTCCACCGCGTACGGCGACACCTCGGCGACCAGCTGTCCGGCGCCGTCCAGCTCGGTCCAGCCCAGCCACGGGTCGGCGTGGGCCTGCAGAGCCCGCTGGGAGATCACCGTGCGGTGGCCCTCGTGCTCGAAGTAGTCACGGATCCGCTGGTCGGTGACATGGCGGGAGACGGCCGGGGTCTGGGCCTGCTTGATGTAGATCACGACGTCGTTCTCCAGCGCGTCGCTCTGCCCCTCCAGCAGGATGTTGTACGACGGCAGGCCCGCCGAGCCGATCCCGATGCCCCGGCGGCCGACGACGTCCTTCACCCGGTACGAGTCCGGGCGGGTCAGCGAGGACTCCGGGAGCGTCTCCAGATAGCCGTCGAAGGCGGCCAGCACCTTGTAGCGGGTCGCCGCGTCCAGCTCGATGGAGCCGCCGCCCGGCGCGAAGCGGCGCTCGAAGTCACGGATCTCCGTCATCGAGTCCAGCAGCCCGAAGCGGGTCAGCGAGCGGGCGTCGCGCAGCGCGTCGAGGAGCGGGCCCTGGGCGGTGTCCAGCGTGAACGGAGGCACCTCGTCCCGCTTGGCGCCGGCCGCTATGGCGTGGATCCGCTCGCGGTAGGCGGCCGCGTACGTCTCCACCAGCTCGGTGATCTGCTCGTCACCGAGCGCCTTCGCGTACCCGATGAGCGCCACGGAGGCGGCGAAGCGCTGCAGGTCCCAGGTGAAGGGGGCGACGTACGCCTCGTCGAAGTCGTTCACGTTGAAGATCAGGCGGCCCGTGGAGTCCATGTACGTGCCGAAGTTCTCCGCGTGCAGGTCGCCGTGGATCCACACGCGCGAGGTGCGCTCGTCCAGATACGGACCGGACGCCTTCTCCTCGTCCAGATCCTTGTAGAACAGGCACGCCGTACCCCGGTAGAACGCGAAGGCCGAGGCCGCCATCTTCCGGAACTTCACGCGGAACGCGGCCGGGTCGGCGGCCAGGAGCTGGCCGAAGGCGGTGTCGAAGACGGCGAGGATCTCCTCGCCGCGTCGCTCGTCGTTGAGCTGCGGAACCGACATCGCTGGGTGCCTCCTGGTGGATCACGGGTGGGTCGACTTCTCAACGTGCGAAGGCGCGCGCAAGTGCCCGCGACTCCTCCCCGAAAGGTACGGGGGACTCCCCTCGCGGTGTCAGTGCCGAGGCATAGACTTCGACGCTGTCCCCCAGACTGTCCGCAGCCCGTGGGGAAGTCGTTCACGCTTGTTTCCCCTGTGTCCCTTGGAGGCCGAAGCCGTGTCAAAGCCGCCGTTCACGCACCTGCACGTCCACACCCAGTACTCGCTGCTGGACGGTGCCGCGCGGCTCAAGGACATGTTCAACGCGTGCAACGAGATGGGCATGAGCCACATCGCCATGTCCGACCACGGCAACCTCCACGGGGCCTACGACTTCTTCCACACCGCCAAGAAGGCCGGTGTCACCCCGATCATCGGCATCGAGGCGTACGTCGCCCCCGAGTCCCGGCGCAACAAGCGCAAGATCCAGTGGGGCCAGCCGCACCAGAAGCGCGACGACGTGTCCGGTTCGGGTGGTTACACGCACAAGACGATCTGGGCGGCGAACAGGACGGGCCTGCACAACCTCTTCAAGCTCTCCTCGGACGCGTACGCCGAGGGCTGGCTGCAGAAGTGGCCCCGGATGGACAAGGAGACCATCTCCCAGTGGTCCGAGGGGCTCATCGCCTCCACCGGATGCCCCTCCGGTGAGCTCCAGACCCGACTGCGCCTCGGCCAGTTCGACGAGGCGGTGAAGGCGGCCTCCGAGTACCAGGACATCTTCGGCAAGGACCGCTACTTCCTGGAGCTGATGGACCACGGCATCGACATCGAGCACCGGGTCCGTGAGGACCTGCTCCGCGTCGGCAAGAAGCTCGGCATCCCGCCGCTGGTCACGAACGACTCGCACTACACGTACGCGCACGAGGCCACCGCGCACGACGCCCTGCTGTGCATCCAGACCGGCAAGAACCTCTCCGACCCGGACCGCTTCAAGTTCGACGGCACCGGCTACTACCTGAAGTCCACCGACGAGATGTACGCCGTCGACTCCTCGGACGCCTGGCAGGAGGGCTGCGCCAACACCCTGCTGGTCGCCGAACAGATCGACACCAGCGGCATGTTCGAGGCCAAGAACCTCATGCCGAAGTTCGACATCCCCGACGGCTTCACCGAGGTCACCTGGTTCCAGGAGGAGGTCCGGCGCGGCATGGAGCGCCGCTTCAACGGCGACGTCCCCGACGACCGCCAGAAGCAGGCCGAGTACGAGATGGACGTCATCATCCAGATGGGGTTCCCGGGGTACTTCCTCGTCGTCGCCGACTTCATCATGTGGGCCAAGAAGCAGGGCATCGCGGTCGGCCCCGGCCGTGGTTCCGCCGCCGGGTCGATCGTCGCGTACGCCATGGGCATCACCGACCTCGACCCGATCCCGCACGGTCTGATCTTCGAGCGGTTCCTCAACCCCGAGCGCGTCTCCATGCCCGATGTCGACATCGACTTCGACGAGCGCAGGCGCGTCGAGGTGATCAGGTACGTCACCGAGAAGTACGGCGCCGACAAGGTCGCCATGATCGGCACGTACGGCAAGATCAAGGCGAAGAACGCCATCAAGGACTCCGCGCGTGTGCTGGGCTACCCGTACGCGATGGGCGACCGGCTCACCAAGGCGATGCCCGCCGACGTCCTCGGCAAGGGCATCGACCTCAACGGCATCACCGACCCCTCCCACCCGCGCTACAGCGAGGCGGGCGAGATCCGGGGAATGTACGAGAACGAACCGGACGTCAAGAAGGTCATCGACACCGCCAAGGGCGTCGAGGGCCTGGTCCGGCAGATGGGTGTGCACGCGGCCGGCGTGATCATGTCCAGCGAGCCCATCGTCGACCACGCCCCGATCTGGGTGCGGCACACCGACGGTGTGACCATCACCCAGTGGGACTACCCGCAGTGCGAGTCGCTCGGCCTGCTGAAGATGGACTTCCTGGGCCTGCGCAACCTCACGATCATGGACGACGCCATCAAGATGGTGAAGGCCAACAAGGGCATCGACCTGGAGATGCTCGCCCTCCCGCTGGACGACCCCAAGACCTTCGAACTGCTCTGCCGCGGTGACACCCTCGGCGTCTTCCAGTTCGACGGCGGCCCCATGCGCTCGCTGCTCCGCCAGATGCAGCCCGACAACTTCGAGGACATCTCCGCCGTCTCGGCCCTCTACCGGCCGGGCCCGATGGGCATGAACTCGCACATCAACTACGCGGAGCGCAAGAACAAGCGCCAGGAGATCACGCCGATCCACAAGGAGCTGGAGGCGCCGCTCGAAGAGGTCCTCGCGGTCACCTACGGCCTGATCGTCTACCAGGAGCAGGTGCAGAAGGCCGCCCAGATCATCGCCGGTTACTCGCTCGGCGAGGCCGACATCCTGCGCCGCGTGATGGGCAAGAAGAAGCCCGACGAACTGGCGAAGAACTTCGTCCTCTTCCAGGCGGGCGCCCGGAAGAACGGCTACAGCGACGAAGCCATCCAGGCCCTGTGGGACGTCCTGGTCCCCTTCGCCGGCTACGCCTTCAACAAGGCCCACTCCGCCGCGTACGGACTCGTCTCCTACTGGACCGGCTATCTGAAGGCGAACTACCCGGCCGAGTACATGGCCGCACTGCTCACCTCGGTCAAGGACGACAAGGACAAGTCGGCGGTCTACCTCAACGAGTGCCGGCGCATGCGCATCAAGGTGCTCCCGCCGAACGTCAACGAGTCCGAGCACAACTTCGCCGCCCAGGGCGACGACGTCATCCTCTTCGGCCTCGAAGCCGTTCGCAACGTCGGCACCAACGTGGTCGAGTCGATCATCCGCAGCCGCAAGGCCAAGGGGAAGTACGCCTCGTTCCCCGACTACCTCGACAAGGTCGAGGCGGTCGCCTGCAACAAGCGCACCACGGAGTCGCTGATCAAGGCGGGCGCGTTCGACACGATGGGGCACACCCGCAAGGGCCTCACCGCGCACTTCGACTCGATGATCGACAACGTGGTTGCGGTCAAGCGCAAGGAGGCCGAGGGCCAGTTCGACCTCTTCGGCGGCATGGGCGAGGAGGAGAACACCGAGCCGGGCTTCGGACTCGACGTCGAGTTCACCACCGACGAGTGGGAGAAGACCTATCTCCTCGCCCAGGAGCGGGAGATGCTCGGTCTCTACGTCTCCGACCACCCCCTCTTCGGTCTGGAGCACGTGCTCTCCGACAAGGCCGACGCGGGCATCGCCCAGCTCACCGGCGGTGAGCACGGCGACGGCGCGGTCGTCACCATCGGCGGCATCATCTCGGGCCTCCAGCGCAAGATGACCAAGCAGGGCAACGCCTGGGCCATCGCCACCGTGGAGGACCTCGCCGGTTCCATCGAGTGCATGTTCTTCCCGGCGTCCTACCAGCTCGTCTCGACCCAACTCGTCGAGGACGCGGTGGTGTTCGTGAAGGGCCGCCTCGACAAGCGCGAGGAGGTGCCGCGGCTGGTCGCGATGGAGATGCAGGTCCCCGACCTGTCGAACGCGGGCACCAACGCGCCGGTGATCCTCACCATCCCGGCCACCCGCGTCACCCCGCCCATGGTCAGCCGGCTCGGTGAGATCCTCAGCCATCACAAGGGCGACAGCGAGGTCCGGATCAGGCTCCAGGGTCCGACCAAGACGACCGTGCTGCGCCTCGACCGGCACCGGGTGAAGCCGGACCCGGCCCTGTTCGGCGACCTGAAGGTGCTGCTCGGCCCGTCCTGCCTGGCCGGCTGAGCGGCGGCGTCGGCGGCCTCGGCGGGCGTGAACGAGCGAAGGGCGCATCCGGTGTTCCGGACGCGCCCTTCCGTGTACCCGGGCTGCAACAGCCCGTCCTGCGGATGTCAGTTGTGACCGAAGCGCTTCTGCCGACCCTTGCGGGCCATGTCGCCGGGGGTCACCTGGGTCGCGCGCTGCTCGGCCTGCGACTCCAGCGAGGACTGCTGGGCCTCCTGCTGACCACGCTCGGACTGCGGCTGCTTACGGTCCTGCTTCTTGTTCTTGGCCATGGGGATCTGCCTCCTGTGGGGGATCTAGGGGCCAGGGCCGCGACCAGACTCACATAACATGATAACGCGCGCATTTCGGAAAATCACCGTCCGTGACGAGAGTTGCCGGAGCGCGTGCGGTGACACATCGACGCGGGTGCCGCGTTGGAGGAGGCTGGCGGTGAAGACGCCACGCCGAAGATCGAGTTCCGGCCGTTAACCTTCGCGCGGTCGGGCAGACTCGAAGGAAGCCCGAAGCAAACCTCCCGGAAAGAGGGTGGACCGCGTGGACCGCTGCATCGTCCTGGTGGACGCCGGGTATCTGCTCGGCGCGGCCGCCAGCCTCCTCGCCGGGGAACCTTCCCGCTCCCGCATCACCGTCGATCACGCCGCCCTCATCCAGGGGCTGCGCGAGCGCGCCGAGGCCGACACCGAGCGGCCGCTGCTGCGCATCTACTGGTTCGACGGCGCTCCCGACCGTGTCCCGCAGCCCGAGCACCGCAGGCTGCGCGTGATGCCCCGGGTGACCGTCCGGCTCGGCGCGCTGACCCGCAGTGACGGGCGATGGGCCCAGAAGGGCGTGGACGCGGCCATGCACGCCGAACTGACCGAACTGGCCCGCAACCGCGCCTGCTCCGACGTGGTCCTCGTGACCGGTGACGGGGATCTGCTGCCGGGCATGATGGCCGCCAAGGAGCACGGCGTCGCCGTACACCTGTGGGCCGTGCAGGCCGCCGACGGCGACTACAACCAGTCCGAGGACCTGGTCGCCGAGGCCGACGAGCGGCGCGTGCTGGACCGGATCTGGATCACCAAGGCCGTACGGGCCAAGGACGTCGGCGGGATCTGTGCGCCGCAGTCGGTGCCGCGGCCGGAGATCGCCGCGATCCTGTCGGCGCCGCTGCCCGAGTCGGCCCTCGCGACCGCCGCCGAGCGGACGCCCGG
>NZ_LRTR01000428.1 GCF_001550375.1 Streptomyces europaeiscabiei
CCCGGGCAACCCGAGCACGCCTCGGCGGCGGGCGCCGCGCCCAACGGGGCCGAGGAGCGGACGGCAACCCCCAAGGGCGTACCGACGCCGAAGGACCTGGCGGCGATGCGGGGGCCCGGGGCGCACGCCGTGCAGCATCCGGCGACGGCCACGTTGCGGTGGTCCTCCGACAAGGGGTGGGTGGACCGGCCCGGGGGCGCGGCGGAGCCGCCGGAGGCGGCGGCCATGCCGACGCTGGCGCAGCTGACGACGGCGGAGCAGCGGTGGGCCGATCGGGAGGAGGACATCACGACGGTCGGAGGCGACCCCTTCGAGGTCGGTCAGGTGTTCGCTCGGCGGTGGATGGCCCGGCTGACCGATCAGTCGCATCTGCAGAAGCTGTCGGCGATGTACCCACGGGTTCCCCATCGGGTGGACGGGGAGTTGTTGCGGTACGCGGCCCGGTTCGGGCTGCTGGCGCACAAGGACGATCAGATCGACGAGCATGATCGGTATGCGATCCGGGCCGGGTTCTGGCGGGAGATCGACGTGCGGACAGGGGTCGAGCACGCGCCCGCGGGGGAGCGGTAGGGGTGCCTGGTGGCTCGGGGGCGCCTGTTCGCGGGTGACCGCCGGTTCGTCGCGGCTGGTCGCGCCCACGCGGCGCAGCCTTCGGGGCTCGGCCGGAGCGACCCGGAGGGAAATTCGCCCCCGAGACCCCGTAGGCTCGTCCCTCGTGAGTACGCGTACGGCACAGGTGATCCGGCACGGTCGGGATGTCGTGTGTGCTGTGCGGGGGCTCACCAAGACGTATCCGGCGACGCGGGGGCGGCGGGGTACGCCGGGAACCCCCGAGGTGCGGGCCAACGACGCGGTGGCGCTGGAGGTCCGGCGCGGGGAGATCTTCGGGTTGCTCGGACCCAACGGGGCGGGCAAGACCACTCTCGTACGGCAGCTGACCGGGCTGATGCGGCCCGATGACGGCACCGTCGACATCCTGGGCCACGACATCGTGCGGCATCCGGAGCGGGCCGCGCGGATCCTCGCCTACCTGGGGCAGGAGTCGACCGCCCTCGACGAGCTGACCGTGGCGCTCGCCGCGGAGACCACCGGACGGCTGCGCGGGCTGGAGGTACGGCGGGCGCGGGCCGAGCGGGACGCGGTGCTGGAGGAGCTCGGGCTGACCGGGCTCGCCGCGCGGCCGCTGAAGAAGCTGTCCGGCGGGCAGCGGCGGCTCGCCTGTTTCGCCACCGCGCTCGTCGGGGAGCGGCCGCTGCTCGTGCTCGACGAGCCGACCAGCGGCATGGACCCGGTGGCCAGGCGGGCCGTGTGGGCCGCCGTCGACCGGCGGCGGGCCGAGTCCGGCACCACCGTCCTGCTGGTCACCCACAACGTCATCGAGGCGGAGACCGTGCTCGACCGGGTCGCTGTCCTCGACAAGGGGCGGGTCATCGCCTGCGACACGCCGGCCGGACTGAAGGAACAGGTCGCGGGCGAGGTGCGCGTCGACCTGGTGTGGCGGGAGAAGGCCCCGCTGGACGTGCCCGAGGTCGCCGCGTTGCGTCCGCGTGCCGTGGAGTCCGGGCGCCGCTGGACGCTCCGGCTCGCCCCCGAGGAGGCGCGCGCCGTGGTGGCCACGGTGACCGGGGGCGCCGCCTTCGTGGCACTCGACGACTTCACCCTCGCCACGCCGAGCCTGGAGGACGTCTACCTGGCGCTCGGCGGCAGCGCGGGCAGTGCACAGGGACTGGTCAAGGGGTGAGGGACACGGGCGTGTGCCGGAGAACAGTCGGTGCGGATGTGAACGGCAGGTCTGCCACGGCCGTACGAAAATGGGCGACAGCCGAAGCGAAGAGGAGCCGCTCGACGTGAGTGTCGTACCCGCCGAGATCCTGCCGGGCCAGGCCCTGGCCGCCGAGGAGCGCGTGGAGCGCCGAGCCGCCGAGCTGGGGCCCCGCGCGCGCCTGTGGCCGTCGCTCTGCGCCGTGTACCGGGCGCAGCTCTCCCGGGCGCGGGTCGCGCGGATCCCGCTGCTGTTCGTGGCCACCTTCCAGTCGGTCGGGATCATGATCCTGATGCGCGGGGTGGTGGACGGCGGTGCCGAGGCGCACGCCGTGGTCGCCGGTTCGGCGGTACTCGTGGTCGCCTTCGTCGCGCTGAACCTGCTGGCCCAGTACTTCGGGCAGCTGCGGTCCAGCGGTGGGCTCGACCACTACGCGACGCTGCCGGTGCCGCCGGCGGCGGTGGTGCTGGGCGCGGCGGGGGCGTACGCCTCCTTCACCGTGCCGGGGACCCTCGTGACCGCCGTCTTCGGCTGTGTGCTGTTCGGGCTGCCCATGACCCATCTCTGGGTGCTCGTCGCCGTGATCCCGCTCGCCGGGGCCGCGCTCGCCGGGCTGGGCGCCGCG
>NZ_LRTR01000429.1 GCF_001550375.1 Streptomyces europaeiscabiei
CCGCGCTGGGCCTGCTCGCCCCGCGCCCGGAACTCGCCACCGTGCTCGGGCAGCTCGGGATGTCGGCGGCGCTCCTGCTGGGCGTGCTGCCGGCCGACCGGATGCCGGGCTTCATCCGGTTCGCGCGGGACCTGCTGCCCTCGACGTACGGCGTGGAGGCCTTGGCGCGGACCTTCGGGCCGGACCCCGACTGGGCGTTCGTGCTCGGTGACCTCGCCGTGTGCGCGGGGGTCGGGGTCGTCTCGCTGGCCGTCGCCACCTGGGCGTACCGGCGGGCCGCCGTCCGGTGACGCGGCGCACGGCCGCGCCTGGCACGATGGCAGAGTGACCGCACCGTTGACTCCCCCACCGCCGCCGCACGACCAGTCCCCGAACGACCCCTGGGGCCCACCGCCCACCAGTGGCGGGGACGCGGAACTCTGGTACGAGCCGCAGAAGCCGGCCGGTCCCGGGCTGAGGGCCGAGCTGATCGAGGCCGCCGTCGTCACCGTGGTCATGGCGCTGCTCGGCGGCGCGCTGCTCGGTCTCCTGTGGTGGTGGCTCGCGCCGCACGTACCGCTCGTCTCCGACGGGTCGGCGGTCTACTTCAAGGACACCGAGGGCGAACAGGCCGTCGGCGTCGACGGCACGTTCACGCTGCTGGCGCTGGGAGCCGGCGCGCTGAGCGCACTCGTCGTCCTCGCGCTGCGCCGGCGCGGTGGGGTGCCCCTCGTCGTGGCGCTCACGGTCGGCGGGCTGCTGGGCGCCGTGCTGGCGTGGCGGCTCGGGGTCTGGCTCGGACCCGAGACCGATGTCGCGGCACGGGCCAAGGAGGTCGGGCAGGGGGTGACGTTCTCCGCGCCGCTGAAGCTCGCCGCGAAGGGGGCGCTGCTGGCGTGGCCGCTGGCGGCGTTGCTCGTCCACCTCGCGCTGACCGCGTTGTTCGGGCCGCGGGATCCCGAGCCGTTCGAGGGTGAGCAGATCAAGGACGGGTACGGGGCGCCGGTCGCGTGACTGTTCTGGGCGCCTGGTGGGTCGGGGTGCGTGGGCGGGTCCGGGCGAGTGGGGCTTCTCGCGCACTTCCCCGCGCCCCTGAAAAGCAGGGGCTGCGCCCCGTGCTTCTCAGACCCGCAGGGCCTGGTTTTTCAGGGGCGCGGGGAACCGCGCGAGCAACCACACACCACCCGCCCACGCACCCGAAGCCCACGCCCCGCAAACCCCCGAGCCCTGACGCGTGACCCCAGGGACTACACCGGGGTCACGCGCGGGCGATGGGCGCGGCGACCGCTTCCGTCAGCTTCACAAGGTCCTGTGGGGCCAGCTCGACCTCCAGGCCGCGGCGGCCGGCCGAGACGCAGATCGTGTCGTGGGCGTCCGCGGAGGCGTCCAGCACCGTGCGGAGCTTCTTGCGCTGGCCGAGGGGGGAGATGCCGCCCCGGACATAGCCCGTCGTGCGCTCCGCCAGGGTCGGGTCCGCCATCGCCGCCCGCTTGCCGCCGACCGCCGTCGCCAGCGACTTCAGGTCCAGCGAACCCGCCACCGGCACGACCGCGACCACGAGCGCGCCGTCGACGTCCGCCACCAGGGTCTTGAAGACCCGCTCGGGGGACACGCCCATCGCCTCGGCCGCCTCCTCGCCGTAGGACGGATGCGCGGGATCGTGCTCGTAGGCGTGCACGGTGAACTCCACGCCGGCCGCGCTCAGGGCCACCGTCGCGGGCGTGCCGCCCGCCTGCTGCTTCTTCGACTTCTTCGCCATCGGCCTTCTCGTGTACGTCAGTTGAGGCTCGTCGGGCCCCGCGTCAGCTCCGACGCGGGCAACGACGGCAGACTACGGATGATGGCGGACTCGGCGCGCAGGAGTGTCAGCTCGTCGCGCAGGCGGGACGCGGTGTCGGGGGCCTGCAGGAGCCGCTGCTTGGCGGGCGTGTCGAGCATCATCGCCGCGGCGACCAGGTACGAGACGACGGCCGGCTCGTCCGGGAGGTCCGCGCCCGTCGACAGCGAGCGCTCCCGGGCGCCCGCGAGCCGCTTCTGGTACTGGCGGAACGCCCGCAGCACGCCCTCCGCCAGCGCGCCCGCCTCGTCGCCCGCGTCCTCCGGCAGCTCCTCCAGATCCGCCACGAGGAACGGGCCCGAGGCGTCCACGGAGAGCAGACGCACCCGGGTGGTCCCGGTCGCGAGGACCTCGTACGTGCCGTTGTCGCGCTCCCTGATGGTCGCCGCGTCGGCGATGCAGCCCACGGAGTGGAACGCCTTGGTCGGTTCGTCGCCGAAGCCCGCGGTCGGGCCCCGGTCGGGCAGGGCGGTCGGATCCGGCATGCCGGAGGCGCTCGGCGCGACCTCGTGGCCGTCACGGATGGCGACGACGCCGAAGCGGCGGGGTTGGTCCTCGGGGGTCTTCAGCAACTCGCGCATCATGGCGCGATAGCGCTCCTCGAAGATGTTCAGAGGAAGCACGAGCCCCGGGTACAACACCGAGTTCAGGGGAAAGAGCGGCAGCCGGACGGTGGTCACGAGGCCAGAGCCTAATGGTCGTCGGGGCGGGCGCGTTCGTCCGTACTCGTTTGGTGACCTCCGGTGAGACCTAACCCTCGGCCCGCGTAGGCCGCTCCGGCCGTGCGCGCAGCGGGATCGAGCACGCGACTTCCAGCCGTACGCCGTCCCGCAGCTGGAGGAACTGGCCCAGCGGATCCTCCGACATCCGGTCCCAGGGGAACGACGTGGCGTACGGGCCGATCATGCGCAGCTGGGTCAGGGCGTCCGTCCAGCGCTCCAGACGGACCAGGACGTAGGTGAGCACATTGCGGACCTCGGCCGGCCAGGGGTCGCCCGGCTCGTACTCGCCGGAGAGCGCGATCGCGCCGTCCGCCGCCTCGTCCAGACGCACGCGGGGGATCACGGCCCCGCCCCCCTCGGTGAGGTACGCCAGGGCCGCCCGTACCGGCAGGGCCCGGACGAGGGAGCCGGGAAGCGCGTCCTCGGCAGCCCGCTCGGCGAAGTCGAAGCACTCGCGGTGCGAGCCGTACCAGGCGGCCGAGAGGTACTTCAGGGCCGAGACGTGGCAGCCGTAGTGGTGCGGGGAGCGGCGGACCGCCTCCGCCCACAGCCGCTCGAAGCCGGTGTGGCCGAGGCCCGTGCCCCGGGCGTGGTCGAGGGCGATCCGCCAGGGCACCGGGTCGCGCGGCTCCCCCTCGGCGGCCGCGGCGATCAACGGGTTCACCTCGCGCAGCAGTTCGACCCGGGCGGGGGAGTGCCAGCCGCGGGCCACCGCCAGCTCGGCCCTGATCAGCAGGGCGTCCGGGTCGTGCGGGGCGGCCGCCCGCCAGGCCCGCAGCCACCCGTCGCGCGCCCGGGCGAAGGCGGCCAGCCGTAACGCGTACCGGTCGCGGTTCTCCCACTCGGCCGCCTCCCGGGTGATCGCCAGCAGCTTCGCCGCGGGCGCGTACTCACCGCGGCCGGCCGCCACCAGCACGGGTCCGAGCCGCTCGTCGGGAGCGTCGAGCAGGACCTCGTCGTCGGCGGTCAGACCGGCACCGAGCCGTGAGGTGTGACGTGCCATCCGGGCGGTGCGGACGAGCGCGCGCAGCGGACCCATGACACCCCTTTGCACCTGAGCCGGCGCCGCTCTCGCGGACCGGGTTCTCGCCATCGTGGTCACGCAATCGATGGTTTCGGTATCAAGACGGTGGGAAGAAGCTTTGGGTTGTCTGCCGCCCAGACTAAGGTCCGCAACACCGAGCGGCCTCCGGAGAGAACCGCTCAGTTCCTGCTCAGGAGCCGGGTGGCGCCCGCCGCCACCGTCGTCGCGAGGATCCAGCCCAGAATGATCACCACGGCGGCCAGCCACTGCCAGCCCCCGTCCAGCTGCCAGTAGCCGACCTGGCCGAGGTCGACGATCGGCAGCAGCAGGTCCAGGGCGAACAGCGAGGGGTTCCAGTTCGGGTGCTCGCCGCTCTTCATCGGCGGATGGTCCGCGTGCGAGAAGGCGAACGAGGTCAGCGCCCACAGCAGCGCCATCCACACCGCGGCCCGGCCCGGCCGGTACCCGTACGCGACGGTCCAGTCCTGCGCGTGGCCCCAGAGCTTGGCCGCGAGCGGCAGGTTCTCCCGCCGGTGGCGCTGCTTGGCGAGGAGCACCTCGCGGGCGCCCTCGTCGTCCCCGCCGGCCCGCAGCACGGTCGCCAGCCGCTCGTACGGCTCCGGGCTGTACTCGGCGGTCGCCGCCGCCACCCACTCCAGCCGCCTGGCCAGCGGGAACCGGTCGCGCGGCACGAGGCTCTCGTACTGGAAGCCGCCCATGTGGAGGTTGCCGGGGCCCGGCCAGCTCTCCGACCTGTCGATCAGGACGCCGACGCGGGCCCCGGACAGGACGACCTTGCCGCGCTCGGGCCTGTCGCCGAGGAACCGCAGCTCGGGCACCTGGACGCGGCGCAGCGACAGCTCCTGGTCATCCGTGAAGGTGAACCGGGCCCGCTCCAGGTCGACGGAGTCACCGAACCGCCCGTCGTCCAGCCGGATCCCGCCCTCGCACTCGAACCGCTGGACGCGGGTGCCGCGCGCGGGCGTGCTCCCGCTGGTGTGCAGCGGATTGCCGATGCCGGCCGGGGTCAGATAGAGGGTGCGCTCGACGGTCAGCTGGGGCGCGTTCAGGGCGAGGCGGCCGTACGGGTTGGCCAGTCGGCTGCCGCGCAGGCTGAGCGAGGCGCCGACGGTCGCGCCGCGCAGGCTCAGCTCGCCGTGCGACTCCAGCATCTCGGCCTGGACGTCCTGGGCGACGGTCAGCCCGTCGGCGGAGAGCGAGCGGCCGTGCCGGTCGCGGTAGACGACCGCCTGGTTGAGCAGCAGATCGGTGCCGATGTGGGCGTCCGCCAGCCGCACCCCGTTGTGGAACCGGCAGCGCGGCAGATGCAGATCGCCCTCCGTGTGCAGCCGGGCCGCCTCCAGCCGGGGCACCGAGCAGTCCACCAGCCGCAGGGTCGTGAACCGGGTCTCCGGCAGCAGGATCTCCTTCTCGAACCGGCAGCCCTTCATCTCCACGTACGGCACCACCTGGCCGCCCGCCAGCTCCAGCACACCCTTGATCTGGACGCCGACCAGCTTCAGCGCGGACACCCGCCCGGCCAGCGCGGGCGGCCCGTCCAGCAGCAGCCAGGCCACGATCCGGGCCCGAACGGTCCGCTCGGGCCCCCAGGGGTGGCCGCCGTGCGGGTCGTCCACGGCGATGTCCCCGTCGCTCAGGTCGTACACACTGCCGTTGCGGAACGCCTGCCACATGCCTGCTTCGGCGGCGGTCAGGTCGTCCGGCAGGTCCCCGTCGTCCCGGATGCCGGGCCCCTCGCTCACGCGCTTCCTTCCCCCGTCCTGTGCACTCACGTGTATCGCACAACTGTTTACGCTGGTGATGCCCGCTGAGTGACGTCCTGAACACCAGACGTGAAGGTGATGCTCCAGGTTCCCGGGTGGCTCCGTATCACCCAGTGGAACGTGCGGATGACGGCCGACGCGGGTCTGAGAGAATTGGGACCGTGATCTCCCGAATCGATCTGCGCGGTGACGCCCTCCCCGAGGGACCCGCCCTGCGCGACCTGCTGCCCCGAGCCGACTTCGACGTCTCGGCCGCCCTGGAGAAGGTGCGTCCGATCTGCGAGGCCGTGCATCATCGGGGCGACGCGGCGCTGATCGACTACGCGGAGAAGTTCGACGGCGTACGCCTGACCTCCGTACGGGTCCCGGCCGAGGCCCTCACCCAGGCGCTGGAACAGCTCGACCCGGCCGTCCGCGCGGCCCTTCAGGAGTCGATCCGGCGCGCCCGCATCGTCCACCGCGAGCAGCGCCGCGCCACGCACACCACCCAGGTCGTCCCCGGCGGCACGGTCACCGAGAAGTGGGTACCGGTCGAGCGCGTCGGCCTCTACGCCCCCGGCGGCCGGTCGGTGTACCCCTCGTCCGTGATCATGAACGTGGTCCCGGCGCAGGAGGCCGGGGTCCCCTCGATCGCCCTCGCCTCCCCGGCGCAGGCCGAGTTCGACGGGCTCCCGCACCCCACGATCCTCGCGGCCTGCGCGCTGCTGGGCGTCGACGAGGTGTACGCGGCCGGTGGCGCCACCGCCGTCGCGATGTTCGCGTACGGAACCGAGTCCTGCCCGCCCGCCCCCATGGTCACCGGGCCGGGCAACATCTGGGTGGCCGCAGCCAAGCGGTACTTCACCGGGGTCATCGGCATCGACTCCGAGGCGGGCCCGACCGAGATCGCGGTCCTCGCGGACGACACCGCCGACCCGGTGCACGTCGCCGCCGACCTGATCAGCCAGGCCGAGCACGACCCGCTCGCGGCCGCCGTGCTCGTCACCGACTCGGTCGCCCTCGCCGACGCGGTCGAGAAGGAGCTTCAGCCGCAGGTCGAGGCGACCAAGCACATCGAGGACCGCATCCGGCCCTCCCTCGCGGGCCGCCAGTCCGCGATCGTCCTGGTCGACGGAGTGGACGAAGGCCTGCGGGTCGTCAACGCGTACGGTGCCGAGCACCTGGAGATCCAGACGGCCGACGCCACGGCGGTCGCCGAGCGTGTCGTGAACGCGGGCGCGATCTTCATCGGCCCCTGGTCGCCGGTCTCGCTGGGCGACTACGCGGCCGGCTCCAACCACGTGCTCCCGACCGGCGGCTGCGCCTGCCACTCCTCCGGTCTGTCCGTGCAGTCCTTCCTGCGCGGCATCCACATCGTCGACTACACGAAGGACGCGCTGGCCGAGGTCGCGCACCACGTGGTGACGCTGGCGGAGGCGGAGGACCTGCCCGCGCACGGCGCGGCGATCAAGGCAAGGTTCGGCTGGAAGGTACCTGGCAAGTGAGCTTCGGAATCGACGATCTTCCCGTACGGGACGAACTGCGCGGCAAGAGCCCCTACGGCGCGCCCCAGCTCGACGTCCCCGTACGGCTGAACACCAACGAGAACCCGTACCCGCTGCCCGAGCCGCTGGTCGAGCGGATCACCGAGCGGGTGCGGGAGGCGGCCCGGCACCTCAACCGCTACCCGGACCGGGACGCGGTGGAGCTGCGGACACGGCTCGCCGAGTATCTGACGAACACCTCCGGGTACGGGGTCGACCTGACGAACGTCTGGGCGGCCAACGGCTCCAACGAGGTCATCCAGCAGCTTCTGCAGACCTTCGGCGGACCCGGCCGCAGCGCCATCGGCTTCGAGCCCTCGTACTCGATGCACGGGCTGATCTCGCGCGGGACGGGCACCGGCTGGCTCTCCGGACCCCGGGGCGACGACTTCACGATCGACCTCGCCGCCGCCGAGAAGGCGATCGCCGAGCACCGGCCGGACGTCGTCTTCATCACCAACCCCAACAACCCCACGGGCAACGCGGTCTCACGGGAGACCGTCCTCGCGCTGTACGAGGCCGCGCAGGCGGCCGGGCCGTCGATGGTCGTCGTGGACGAGGCGTACATCGAGTTCAGCCACGGCGACTCGCTGCTGCCGCTGCTCGACGGACGGCCGAACCTCGTCGTCTCGCGGACGATGTCCAAGGCCTTCGGCGCGGCCGGTCTGCGCCTCGGCTACCTCGCCGCGCACCCGGCGGTCGTGGACGCGGTCCAGCTCGTACGGCTGCCGTACCACCTCTCCGCCGTCACCCAGGCGACCGCGCTGGCCGCCCTGGAACACACCGACACCCTCCTCGGCTATGTCGAACAGCTGAAGACGGAGCGGGACCGGCTCGTCGCCGAGCTGCGCGCCATCGGTTACGAGGTGACCGAGTCCGACGCCAACTTCGTGCAGTTCGGCAGGTTCGAGAACGCGCACGAGGTCTGGCAGCGGATCCTCGACCGGGGCGTCCTGGTCCGGGACAACGGTGTACCGGGATGGCTGCGGGTCACCGCCGGAACTCCCGCCGAGAACGACGCGTTCCTCGACGCGGTACGTGAACTGAAGAAGGAGCAGAGCGCATGAGCCGTGTCGGACGCGTGGAACGCACCACGAAGGAGACCTCGGTCCTCGTCGAGATCAACCTCGACGGCACCGGCAGGACGGAGATCTCCACCGGGGTCGGTTTCTACGACCACATGCTCGACCAGCTCGGCCGCCACGGTCTGTTCGATCTGACCGTGAAGACCGACGGCGACCTGCACATCGACTCCCACCACACCATCGAGGACACCGCCCTCGCGCTGGGCGCCGCCTTCAAGCAGGCCCTCGGCGACAAGGTGGGCATCTACCGCTTCGGCAACTGCACGGTCCCGCTGGACGAGTCCCTCGCCCAGGTGACGGTGGATCTGAGCGGCCGCCCGTACCTCGTGCACACCGAGCCCGAGAAGATGGCGCCGATGATCGGCGAGTACGACACCACGATGACCCGGCACATCCTGGAGTCGTTCGTCGCCCAGGCCCAGATCGCGCTGCACGTGCACGTGCCGTACGGGCGTAACGCCCACCACATCGTCGAGTGCCAGTTCAAGGCGCTGGCGCGGGCCCTGCGCTACGCGTCCGAGCGCGACCCGCGCGCGGCCGGCATCCTGCCCTCCACGAAGGGCGCGCTGTGAACGGCCTCTCCACCGTCCTGATCGTCGTCGGCCTCTTCCTGGTCGGCGGGATCATCTCGTTCGTCAAGCAGGACATGCCGAAGAGCCTCATCACGCTGCTCTCGATCGGCGCCGCGATGTGTCTCGTCGCGGGCATCCTGCGGCTGGAGGTGTGGAATTGAGCACCGGATCCAAGAAGGTCGTCGTCTTCGACTACGGCTTCGGGAACGTGAGGTCCGCCGAGCGCGCCCTCGCGCGCACGGGAGCCGACGTCGAGATAACGCGTGACTTCGACAGGGCCATGAACGCGGACGGGCTGCTGGTGCCCGGCGTCGGCGCCTTCGCCGCCTGCATGAAGGGGCTGAAGGAGGCGCGCGGCGACTGGATCGTCGACCGTCGGCTCTCCGGCGGCCGCCCGGTGATGGGCATCTGCGTCGGCATGCAGATCCTCTTCGCGCGCGGCATCGAGCACGGCGTGGAGACCGACGGCCTCGACGAGTGGCCCGGCACGGTCGAGCCGCTCCAGGCCGAGATCGTGCCCCACATGGGCTGGAACACCGTCGAGGCACCGGCCGACACGACGCTGTTCGCCGGCCTGGACGCCGACGCCCGCTTCTACTTCGTGCACTCCTACGCCGTCCACGACTGGGCCCTGGAGACGCACAACCCCGCGCTGACCGCGCCCAAGGTCACCTGGTCGACGCACGGCAAGCCCTTCGTGGCGGCCGTGGAGAACGGCGCCCTGTGGGCCACCCAGTTCCACCCCGAGAAGTCCGGCGACGCCGGAGCGCAGCTGCTGAACAACTGGATCGGAACCCTGTAGCCATGGCAAAGCTCGAACTCCTTCCCGCCGTCGACGTCCGCGACGGCCAGGCGGTCCGGCTCGTCCACGGCGAGTCCGGCACGGAGACCTCCTACGGCTCCCCGCTGCAGGCCGCCCTCGCCTGGCAGCGTGCGGGCGCCGAGTGGCTGCACCTGGTCGACCTGGACGCCGCGTTCGGCACCGGCGACAACCGGGACCTGGTCGCCGAGGTCACCCGGGCGATGGACATCAAGGTGGAGCTGTCCGGCGGCATCCGGGACGACGCCTCCCTGGCGAAGGCCCTGGCCACCGGCTGCACCCGGGTCAACCTGGGCACCGCCGCCCTGGAGACCCCCGAGTGGGTCGCCAAGGTCATCGCCGAACACGGCGACAGGATCGCGGTGGGTCTGGACGTGCGCGGTACGACGTTGAAGGGTCGCGGCTGGACCCGCGACGGCGGCGACCTCTACGAGACGCTGGAGCGCCTCGACAAGGAGGGCTGCGCCCGCTACGTCGTCACGGACATCGCCAAGGACGGCACCCTCCAGGGCCCCAACCTGGAGCTGCTGCGCAACGTGTGCGCCGCGACGGACCGCCCGGTCGTGGCCTCCGGCGGCGTGTCGTCCCTCGACGACCTGCGGGCCATCGCCGAGCTGGTGCCCCTCGGCGTCGAGGGCTCCATCGTCGGCAAGGCCCTGTACGCGAAGGCGTTCACCCTGGAAGAGGCCCTGGAGGCTGTGTCGTCATGAGGTCCGAAGCCGTGCGGCGTGTGCAGAGCGGGAGTCCCTGGGAGGAGTCCTTCGGTTTCGCGCGCGCCGTCGCGGCGGGCGACCGCGTCCTGGTGGCGGGCACGACGGCCTTCAAGGGCGATGTGCTGTACGGGGAGGGCGACCCGTACGAACAGGCCAAGGTGGCCTTCACCAGCGCGGTCGAGGCACTGGGCGAGTTCGGGCTCGGCGCCGGGGCCGTGATCCGTACGCGGATGTACCTGACCCACATGCGGGACGTGGAAGACGTGGGGCGGGCCCACAAGGAGATCTTCGACCCGGTGCGTCCGGCCGCGACCCTGCTGGTCGTGGAGGGTTTCGTCGACCCGCGCATCCTCGTCGAAGTAGAGATCGAAGCATTCAGAGGCTAGGCCTTCGCGGGCCTTTCGCAGGCCATTTCTAAGGAGCCGTGGATTCATGACCCTGGCGGTCCGAGTCATCCCCTGCCTGGACGTGGACGACGGCCGGGTCGTCAAGGGCGTCAACTTCCAGAACCTGCGCGACGCGGGCGACCCCGTCGAGATGGCGAAGGTGTACGACGCCGAGGGCGCAGACGAGCTGACGTTCCTGGACATCACCGCCTCGTCGGGCAACCGCGAGACCACGTACGACGTGGTGCGCCGCACCGCCGAGCAGGTCTTCATCCCGCTGACGGTCGGCGGCGGCGTCCGCACGGCCGAGGACGTGGACAAGCTGCTGCGGGCGGGCGCGGACAAGGTGGGCGTCAACACGGCGGCGATCGCCCGCCCCGACCTCATCCGTGAGATCGCCGAGCGCTTCGGCCGCCAGGTGCTGGTCCTGTCGGTCGACGCCCGCCGCACGGAAGCCGGATCCTTCGAGGTCACCACCCACGGCGGCCGCAAGGGCACCGGCATCGACGCCGTCGAGTGGGCCCACCGGGCCGCCGAACTCGGCGCCGGCGAGATCCTGCTGAACTCGATGGACGCGGACGGCACCAAGGACGGCTACGACCTGGAGATGATCACCGCCGTCCGCAAGCACGTCACCGTCCCCGTCATCGCCTCCGGCGGCGCCGGCGGACTCGCCCACTTCGCCCCGGCCGTCGAAGCGGGCGCCGACGCCGTCCTCGCCGCCTCCGTCTTCCACTTCGGTGACCTGCGCATCGGCGAGGTCAAGAACGCGCTGCGGGAGGCGGGGCACCCGGTGCGGTGACGTCGCGCACCGCTCGGGCCCCGGCCGCCCGAGGGCGACCGGGGCTTTTCCGTCGGGGCGTACGGCGGGGCCTGCTCAGATACCCAGCTGCTTCGTCTCGTGCAGCTTGGTGATCGCCTCCTTCTCGCCCTCCAGTTCGACGTCGGCGACCTGCTGGCGGCCGTAGAGGAACAGCAGCAGCTCGGAGGGCTCGCCGGTGACGGTGACGACGGGGGCGCCGCGGTGGGCCACCGCCGTCTGGCCGTCGAGGCGGCGCAGGACCAGGCCGGTGGGGGAGCCGCGGCCCATGAGGCGGGCGGTGCGCTCCAGGCGGGACCAGAGGGCGTCCTGGAAGACGTGGTCGAGCTCGCGCGGCGACCACTCGGGCCGGGCACGGCGGATGTCCTCGGTGTGGACGTAGAACTCGATCGTGTTCGACGCCTCGTCGATCTGCTTGAGGGAGAACGGCGAGAAACGCGGCGGACCGGTGCGGACGAGCTGGATCAGTTCCTCGTAGGGTTTCGCGGCGAACTCCGCCATCACCCGGTCCAGGCGCGACGCGAGCTGCTTGATGAGTATGCCCCCGGCGGCGTCCGGGCGGCGCTCGCGCACGACCACGTGCGCGGCCAGATCACGGGTCGTCCAGCCCTCGCACAGGGTGGGGGCCTCAGGGCCCGCGGTCTCCAACAGGTCGGCGAAGAGAAGCCGTTCACGCTTGGCATGGGTCGACATGCAGCCAGCCTACGACCGGGCGGACGCTCCGCACAGCGCAGGTCCGGCCGACGCGTGGCGACGGACGCCCGGCCGGGGTCGGCGTTCGTACGACAAGCGGGGTGCAATTGGTACGACAAGAGGGTCCGGCCTGTGGACAACGGACCGGGCCGGTCGGCGCGGCGCGGCACAATGGCACGCATGACCAGCACGCCGTCCTCCAGCAGCCCTCCCAGTCCCGGAGCCCTCGCCGGCCCCGGCACTCCCAGCGCGCTGGACCCCCAGATCGCCGCGCGCCTCAAGCGCAGCGCCGACGGGCTCCTGCCCGCCATCGCCCAGCAGTACGACACCGGTGAGGTGCTCATGCTCGGCTGGATGGACGACGAGGCCCTGCACCGCACGATCACCACCGGCCGCTGCACGTACTGGTCGCGCAGCCGCCGCGAGTACTGGGTGAAGGGCGACACCTCCGGCCACTTCCAGTGGGTGAAGTCCGTCGCCCTGGACTGCGACGCCGACACCGTCCTCGTCAGGGTCGACCAGGTCGGCGCCGCCTGCCACACCGGCGCCCGCACCTGCTTCGACGAGGACGTCCTCAAGGCCGTCGAGGGCGGCGCCGATTCCGACGTACCGTCACTGGATCAGTAAGGTCAGCCGCCATGGACCTCGAGACGTTCCGTAAGCTGGCCGGCGACCGCCGTGTCATCCCCGTCAGCCGCAAACTCCTCGCCGACGGCGACACCCCGGTCGCGCTCTACCGCAAGCTCGCCGCCGAACGCCCCGGCACCTTCCTGCTGGAGTCCGCGGAGAACGGCCGCTCGTGGTCCCGTTACTCCTTCGTGGGCGTCCGCAGCCACGCCACCCTCACCACCCGCGACGGCCAGGCCCACTGGCTCGGCACCCCGCCCGTCGGTGTCCCGGCCGAGGGAGACCCCCTGGCCGCCCTGCGCGCCACCATCGAGGCACTCCACACCCCCCACCAGGAAGGCATGCCGCCCTTCACCGGCGGCATGGTCGGCTACCTCGGCTACGACATCGTGCGCCGCCTGGAGAAGATCGGCCCCGGCGAGCGGGACGACCTCCAACTGCCCGAGCTGACCATGCTGCTCACGAGCGACCTGGCGGTCATGGACCACTGGGAGGGCTCGGTCCTGCTGATCGCCAACGCCATCAACCACAACGACCTGGACACGGGTGTCGGCGAGGCCCACGCCGACGCCGTCGCCCGCCTCGACGCCATGCAGGCCGACCTCGCCCGGCCCGTCGCCCAGCCCCCGGCGGCCCTGCCGCCCTCGGAGCTGCCCGAGTACACCGCGCTGTGGGGCGGCCCCGACTTCCAGGAGGCCGTCGAGGACATCAAGGAACGCATCCGGGCCGGCGAGGCCTTCCAGGTCGTCCCCTCCCAGCGCTTCGAAACACCGTGCACGGCAAGCGCGTTGGACGTCTACCGCGTCCTCAGGGCGACCAACCCGTCCCCGTACATGTACCTGTTCCGCTTCGACGGCTTCGACGTCGTCGGTTCCTCCCCCGAGGCCCTGGTCAAGGTCGAGGACGGGCACGCCATGGTCCACCCCATCGCCGGCACCCGGCACCGCGGAGCCACCCCGCAGGAGGACCAGGCCCTCGCCGAGGAGCTGCTCGCCGACCCCAAGGAGCGCGCCGAGCACCTGATGCTCGTCGACCTCGGCCGCAACGACCTGGGCCGGGTCTGCGAACCGGGCTCGGTCGAGGTCGTCGACTTCATGTCCGTCGAGCGGTACTCGCACGTGATGCACATCGTGTCCACCGTCACCGGTCGGGTCGCGGCGGGCCGTACGGCCTTCGACGTCCTGACCGCCTGCTTCCCCGCCGGCACCCTGTCCGGCGCCCCGAAGCCGCGCGCGATGCAGATCATCGACGAACTGGAGCCGTCCCGCAGGGGCCTGTACGGCGGCTGCGTCGGCTATCTCGACTTCGCGGGCGACTCCGACACCGCCATCGCCATCCGCACGGCACTGCTGCGCGACGGAACGGCGTACGTCCAGGCCGGCGCCGGCATCGTCGCCGACTCCGACCCCCTCGCCGAGGACACCGAGTGCCGCAACAAGGCGGCGGCGGTCCTGCGCGCGGTGCACACGGCCAACCGGCTCGGACAATAGGGCGCTTCTCACGTGCGCCCCGGGTGACAACCCGCCCGGGGCGCAGGCGATAGTGGAGTACGTGACCGCAGTACCTCACCCCCGTTCCGAATCCGCGTCCGTCCGCGCCGGCCGACGCAGCCTCGCCCTGGCGCTGCTCAGCGGTGCCCTGGGCGCGGCCGTCGCGCTGCTCGCCAGCCGCCAGCGCTGGTCGGAGGGCACCATCTCGGTGGCCGGCGGCGCCTTCCCGCTGACCGCCCAGGGCAGCGACGTCACAGGCGTGCCCGCTGCCCTCGCCGTGGTGGGCCTCGCCGCGCTCGTCGCCGTCTTCGCCGTACGCCGGTCCGGGCGCGTCCTGGTCGCCGGCCTGCTCGCCCTTTCCGGGGCCGGCACGATCGCCGCCGCGCTGCTCGGCGCGTACGACAGCTCGGCGCTCGACGACAAGGCGGCCGAGGCCTCCGGCGACACCGCCGCGAGCGTCGACGTGCTCAGCCACACCGGCTGGCCGTACGTCGCGGCCGCCGGCGGCGCGCTCATCCTGCTCGCCGGGCTGCTGGCGCTCCGCTACGGACGGCTGTGGCCCACGATGTCCGGCCGCTACGAACGCGACGGCACACCCCGGCCGCGCAAGGCCGCGCCGGTCGACCCCGACCGGCCCGAGGACATGTGGAAGGCCCTGGACCGGGGCGAGGACCCCACGGGATCCGATCCGGCCTAGACCGCACGGACCGCACGACCCCGGACCGCGCGAACCGGAACGCGGGAGTGGACACCCCCGCTCAAGGCACTCGCAGTCGTACGGGACAATGGACGACGAGCGTCCGACTCAGTACCGGCATCGAGCCACACGCATCGAGCACCACGCAATGAACAACGAGGAGCAAGTCATGGCGGGCAGCAGCCACGGTCACACCCCGGCCGCCTGGACCGGCGTCACCATCACCTTCATCGGTTTCTGCGTCTCGGGCGCCTACATGGTGATGGCCCAGCCGCTGGGATTCTGGGCCGGAATGGTCATCATCGTCCTCGGCGGTGTCGTCGGCATGGTCATGCGCGCCATGGGCATGGGTCAGCCGAAGGACGCGCACGCCGTGTACGAGAAGGCGACGGTCCGCGCGCAGACCGCGGCGACTCCCGAGCCGGCCGCCGCCAAGAGCTGACTTCCCGTGCGAGGGGCGGCTCCGCGCCGCGGCTCCGCCCTTCGGGCGCG
>NZ_LRTR01000043.1 GCF_001550375.1 Streptomyces europaeiscabiei
GTGAGGCTGGGGCGGGCGCCGCCGGCGCGGAACGTGAACAGGACGGCGGCGCAGGCGCTGAGGGCCACCGCGGTGGGGGGCAGGACCGCGAGGCGCACCAGCTGTTGCCGTATGTGGATCTCGGGCAGCGAGGGGACGGCTCGGGTGGCCGATCGCCCGTGCCGCCCGCCCTCACGGCGGTCTGCGCGTGCGGCCGGTGCGCGAAGGTGAGACATCAGCGTCCTCGTACTGGTCCGTCTGGGGCGTGGGGGTGCCGCGTCCGGGCGACTTGGGCATGCGCCCTCGCGTGTCGGTCGCGAGAGTCGAAGAATTCGGCACTGCGTCGTCCGACGGCAACTCACAGTAGTCGCCAACGCGTCATGTGCGGTGCGCAGTTGACAAATACCTCCGCAATGCGTCCCGCTCTGGTATGAGGCTTCGTGCGACAGTCCGATAATTCTTCGGACGCTTGTTCCTGTCGGATTCCTTCCGCGCTCGAATTCCGATCAGAGCTGGCCAGAAAAGGTCGAGAACAGACGTCGAGGGCCGGGGAGCAATTCGCTCCCCGGCCCTCGACGTCAATCCAAAAATCACCCTGTCGGGAGAATTCTCGACCCGTTCACGCTGCCGGTCACCACCGCGACGACTCTGTCCACGCCCCCTGGGGGAGGCCGGGTGTCAGCTCTCCGCCACCAGGTCCAGCCGATCCCCCACGGGCGGCCAGGCGGACCAGCCGCCGACCGGCTGCTGGGACACGGCACGCCACCACGGATTCACCGGCGGTGTGCTCTTCGGCTCGAACGGCTCCCCCGGCTGCGGCGCGGCCATCGTGACCCCCGCAGCGTGCGTGGCCCACATCATGCGCTCGCCCGGCTCCGCCCAGGCGTGCATCGCCAGGTTGAACGTCGCCCAGTGGATCGGCATCATCACGCCGCTGGGCTCGCCGCCCTGCAGGTCGAGGTGGGTCTGCAGCCCCTCGTCGGGAGTCATGTGAATGTCGGGCCAGAACTCCGAATAGGCGCCGACCTGGATCATGGTGATGTCGAACGGGCCGTGCTCGGCGCCGATGTCCTTGAAACCCCCGAAGTACCCGGTGTCGCCGCTGTGGTAGATCCGGTGCTCGTCACCGGCGACGACCCAGGAGGCCCACAGCGTGTGCTGGGTGTTGCGCAGGCCCCGGCCGCAGAAGTGCCGGGCGGGGGTGGCGGTCAGGGTGAGGCCGCCGATCTTCGTCGCCTCGTGCCAGTCGAGCTCGCGGATCCGGTCCGCGGAGACGCCCCAGTGCTCCAGATGGGCGCCGACACCGAGCGGCACGGCGAAGACCGTGTCCGTACCGGCCAGCTCCTTGATGGAGGGCATGTCCAGGTGGTCGTAATGGTCGTGCGAGATGACGACGACGTCGACCGGTCCGAGCGCGGCCAGCGGCACCGGCACGGGGTGCAGCCGCTTGGGCCCGGCGAAGGGGAACGGGGAGCAGCGCTCGCCCCAGACGGGGTCGAAGAGCACCCGGTGCCCGTCGATCTCGGCGAGCACACTGGAATGGCCCATCCATGTGATCCGCAGCCCGCTCGCCGGGGGCCTGACCAGGTCGGCGAGGGTCGTGGGGTGCACGGGGATCAGCCCCGACGGAGCACGCCGCGCCCTCTCGTCCTTGCGGAAGTAGCTCTTCGCCATCTCCACGGCGGCACCGCCGGAGGGACGGACCTGCGCGCCCTCGGGGTTCACGAAGACCCCGTTCGCGAAGTGCGGGGATCTGCGGATCCGCTCCAGCCGGGCACCGCTCGGGTCCGCGCCGAAGGCGGCGGGCCGCGCTGCGCGCAGCCCCGAGCTGAGAGAACGGGATCCGGAACCGGACACGGCACCTCCTGGTGGATTCGCTCAGGCATCCCATTATGGTCCGCCCCTGTGACAGCGCCGGGTCCGACCCGTCCCCGCACGATGCAATACTGACCAACTATTCAGTAGCTCATTTTGTTCCCGTTGTTCCCGCCGCCCTCGTCCACTCGCGCCCCTTCCTTCCACCTCCCCAGGCCACCCCGAGGAGCCCGATGACCACGCCCCCCTACGTGTCCCTCACCTGGACCGACCACGTCACGGGCCGGCAGGGCTTTCTCGTCGTGGACCGGCTGGTGCGCGGGGTCTCCAGCGGTGGGCTGCGGATGCGGCCGGGCTGCGCGCTCGACGAGGTCGCCGGACTCGCCCGCGGCATGACCATGAAGGAAGCGCTGCACTACGCCCCCGAGGGCCGATACGTCCCGCTGGGCGGCGCCAAGGGCGGTATCGACTGCGACCCCCGGGACCCGCGGGCGTACGGCGTCCTCGTCCGCTACCTGCGCGCGATGCGCCCGTACATCGAGAACTTCTGGACCACCGGCGAGGATCTCGGTCTCTCCCAGGACCTGATGGACCGTGCGGCCGCGGAGGCGGGCCTGGTGTCGACGATCCAAGCGGTGTACCCCCTCCTCGACGACGAGGAGACGGCCCGACGACGCCTCGCGAACGCCTTCGCGGTCCAGGTGGACGGCATCGGCCTCGACGAGCTGGTCGGCGGCTGCGGCGTCGCCGAGTCCGTGCTCACGGCCCTGGACCGGGCCGACGCGCCGTACGCCGGGACGCGGGTCGCCGTGCAGGGCCTGGGCACCATGGGTGGGGCCACCGCCCGCTTCCTCGCCCGCGCCGGCCTGACGGTCGTGGCCGTGGCCGACATCAAGGGCACCATCACGAACCCGGCGGGGCTGGACGTCGAGGCGCTGCTCACCGCCCGCGACCCGCACGGCACGGTCGACCGCTCCGCACTCCGCCCCGACGACCACGAAGCACCCGCCGATGCCTGGCTCACGGCCGAAGCCGACGTACTGGTCCCCGCGGCCGTCTCCTACGCGATCGACACCACCAACCAGCACCACGTCACCGCTCGGCTGATCGTCGAGGCGGCCAACATGCCCGTCCTCCCGGCGGCCGAGGAACTGCTCGCCGCACGCGGGGTCGTCGTCCTGCCCGACGTCGTGGTGAACTCCGGGACGAACGCCTGGTGGTGGTGGACGCTGTTCGGCGACATCGGTCCCACCGCCGACGAGGCGTTCACCCACACCCGCCGCTCCATGCGCGCCCTCGTCGACCTGATGCTCACCCGAGCCGAGACCGACGACACGACTCCCCGCGCCGCCGCCCACGCCATCGCCGCCGACCGGGTCCCGGCGATCACGGACCGATTCGGCATGCACCGCTGACGGGCGGCCGGGGGATCCGGGCCGCGGACGGCCGACACCCCCCGGCGGTCACCGGCCGTCCCCGAGGTGGCTCGAACCCTGCGGCGGCTGTGCGTGGGCCTCGGTAGGGTTGCCGCGTGGGCAGGGTGCGGTTGAGTGTGGCCGAGCGGCGTGCGGAGCTGCTCCGAGCCGCCATCGAGCAGATCGAGGAGCGGGGCGTCGCGGCGGTACGGATCGCCGACGTGGCCGCCGTCCTCGGGGTGAGCAACGCCCTGGTGCTCTACCACTTCTCGACCAAGGAAAGACTGGTGGCCGAGGCGTTCCGGTACGCCGCCGAGGGCGACCTCGCCCACCTCCGCAAACTGCTGGGCCGCCGCACCACGGCACTGCGCCGACTTCGCGCGGCCGTCCGCTGGTACGCCCCGACCGGCCAGGCCAAGGGCTGGCGCCTGTGGATCGAGGGCTGGGCGGCCGCCCTCCGCGAACCCGCACTCCGCGAGGTCACCCGCGACCTGGACAGACAGTGGAAGGCCGCACTCACCGAGGTCATCGAAGCCGGCGTGACGGCCGACGAGTTCCACTGCCCGGACCCCGCGGCGACGGCCCTCCGCCTCACCGCCCTGCTGGACGGTCTCGCCGTACAGATGACGACCTACGACGGAGCCGTCTCCCGCACCCGGGCCCAGAACTGGGCCGACGAGGCCCTGGCCCACGAACTGGGCCTGACCCGCGACCACCTCACAGCGGCGACCCGCTGAACAAACCGCCGTCAACCGAGCAGGGCCACGCCACGACGGCGAGAAGCCGCCCGACTGCGGACGAGGCCCCGCCGGGGCGTGGCAGCCCGTCGTGCATGAGGCGGCCCGGAGAGCGGCTCCCCACCCACCAACTCCCGGCGCCCCAAAGAGGCGCGGGGAACTGCGCGAGCAACCACACAGCACCCGCACCCGCCCGCCCCGCGGCACCCCCCACTGCAAGCAGGCACCCACCGCACCGGGTGGGCCCGGCCGCCCCAAAGCCCGGAGCCGGGCACTCCGAACCGGCCGACCGCCGGAGGCAGTCCGGTCAGGCCTCTCAGGCCACCGCCCCGATCCACGTCCTGATGTCGTCCGGCGACAACTGCCCCTTCGCCGACACGTGATCCCCGGACGACTCCCCCCGCAGCCGCCGCCCGATCCACGGCACCAGATACTCCCGCGCCCAGTGGATGTTGTCGCGGCGCATCTCGAGCGTGCCGCGCGGCGGCAGCGGAGGCCACGGCTGATCGGGGTCGGCCGGAATGTCCACGCCCAGCACCTGCCCCGCCCGCAGGGCGACCCGCGTGTGCCCCTCCGGCGACAGGTGCAGCCGGTCGAGGTCCCAGGCCCGCCGGTCCTGGACCGTCTTCAGGGACCACAGGTCCAGCACGGGACACCCGTACCGGTCGGCGATGGCCCGCACATGCAGGTTGTACGTGGCGATCTTGCCCCGCATGTGCCTCAGCACCGGGACATCACGGGTGTCGAACCCGGTGGTCACCATGACCGTGCCGACGGCCGAAGTGAGCCTGGACACCGCCCGCTCGAACCTCTCGGCGACCTCGTCGGGATCGGTGCCCGGCCGGATGATGTCGTTGCCGCCCGCACAGAAGGAGATCAGGTCGGGCGCGAGCTCCAGAGCCCTCGGCACCTGGTCCGCCACGATCTGGTCGAGGAGCTTCCCCCGCACAGCCAGGTTGGTGTAACCGAAATCGCCCTCGGGCACCCGGTCCGCGAGAAGCACCGCGAACCGGTCGGCCCAGCCGACGAACCGCCCGTCGGGCCCGGGATCGCCGACGCCCTCGGTGAAGCTGTCCCCCAGCGCCACGTACGACCCGATCATTGATCTGCTGTCATTCTTCGAATCGTCTGCCACATCGGCCCATGATTCACCTTCCGCTGTGACCTACGCGACCGTAATAAGGGGTTGACGGTCGGTGAGATAGGCCACGGGTCAGGTTTTGGTCAATCCGGAATACACCGGGCCGGGCCGGCGGCACCCCGCCGCCCCGATCCTCTCCCGACGCTCCCGGTCCGGCCGACCGCTCAGTGCCGACCACTCAACCTCCACACCCGGAAGTCCTCGATCCGGAAGTGACTCCAGGTGGTGCGGAAGGCGAAATGCCCACGCGTGTACGGCGCGGGATCGACGTGGTCGAAGACGAGCCGCCCGTTGTTCCACCACTGGACCTTCGAGCCGTCGGAGACGATCCGGACGCGGTTCGGCTCGTTCGCGACGAGCAGCGGCTCGGTGTAGTCGTAGATCAGCGGCCGCACACCCGCCTCACCGACGTACCGACGCAACCGCGTGGTCGTGTTCGTGTTGGCGCCGTACCCGACGTAGTACGTCTTCAGATGGTCGTACTCGGCGAGCGCGCCCCCACGCGGAGTGGCGAAAAGATCATCGGGAGACCTCACATCGACGGCGTTCCAGAAGTTGTTGAGGTCGGAGACCCGGTCGTTGACCCCGCCCGCGGAGACCGGCGTGGCCGTGTACTCGACGACGTACGGCCCTGCCAGCTTCCGCTTGAACCAGATCGTGGCTCCGGCGGGCACGTCGACCTCCAGCACCCCGCGCGAGGCCGTGACCGACCCGCCCCTCTCCAGTTCCAAGGCCCACTGCCCGAGCCCGTGCCGGAAGTCGTCGGCGGCGATCAGCCGGCCACGGCGACCGCGTCGGCTCGCGGACGCCGTCCCCGCCGGGACGAACACCGCGAGGGCGGCACCGGCGGCGCCGGCGGCAAGGGTCCCGAAGGCTCTGCGAGTGGTCATGACGCTCCTTCTTTGACATCCGCCCGCTCTTGAAAGAGGAGGATTCCAGCCGATGTGGGCCGAGGTTCACGGACACTCGACCGCGGAGTGGGCGGCGTTGTCCCTCCGGCCACCGGCTGTTCGCCGGGGGCGAGCTTTTCGCCGGGGGCGAGGAGCCCCACCCTGTCCTGCCGCGACGCCGGTTGCCGCGTCGGTGTCCCCGTTGCAGGTGAAGCCGCAGGAGGAACAGACGAACCCGGCCTGGCTCTTGAGCGGGTCGAGGCCGCTCGGGTCGACGGCGTACAGCCGTCTCGGGCCACCGTCCACCGACACGTGGATCTGCGTGGGCACGGTGACCGACGCGACGTCGAACAGGGCACGGACGCCGCCGCCGGTGAACCTGAAGCGCGCAGCCGGGAGCCGGAGCTGACGGTGGCGGCGGCATCGGCGGTGCGGCTCCCGTGGCCCTCGAAGACGAGCCGCCGGTCATCGGGACGCACCACACCCGGCTCACCGGAGGCGGGAGCAGGCGGAGCGACCCCGGCCAGAGGCCCCACGGGCACCGCAGCACTCACGAGGGCGCGGCTCTTGACGGCAGTGCGCCGGTCGACGCCGGACACGGAGACCTCCGAAGACGTGGAAAGCGCTTACGGAGATCACTGTGTCCGCTCATTCGCACGCCTGTCGAGACTTTGATCAGCCATGCCACAAGACCGCAATACGGTGATCGCGAATCGCCACGGGCCGTGGCGAGGGCAGCCGATACGGAAGAAGGCCGACCCTCCGGGAACGCCGAAGGCCGACCCCCCGGATCGCGGGGGCCGGCCTTCGGTGCGGTCGGGCGGCTGCGCCTCAGACGCTGACGCCCTTCGAGCGAAGGTAGGCCAGCGGGTCGATGTCCGAGCCGTAGTTGGGGGTGGTGCGGATCTCGAAGTGGAGGTGCGGCCCGGTGACGTTGCCGGTCGCGCCGGAGAGCCCGATCTGCTGGCCGCCGCTCACGGACTGTCCCGCGGAGACGGAGATCGAGGACAGGTGGGCGTACTGGGCGTAGTAGCCGTCGGCGAGCTTGATGACGACCTGGTTGCCGTACGCGCCGCCCCAGCCGGCGGAGACGACGGTGCCCGCGCCCACGGACTTGAGGGTGGTCCCGGTGGGGGCCACGAAGTCGACGCCCGTGTGGTAGCCGCTGGACCACATGCTGCCGGCGGTCTTGTACGCGGTGCCGACGGTGGCGCCCTGGATGGGCAGGCTGAAGCCGGAGCTGCTGGACGACGAGGACTGGCCGCTCGACGTGGAGGTCGACGCCTGGGTGTCCTTCGACTCCTGCTTCGCGGAGTCGGCGGACTTCGACGACTGGGAGGACTCGGCGGCCGTCGAGGACTGCGACAGCTGCGGCTTCGACGACTGCGAGGTACCGCCCGACGCGGCCTGCCCGCCGATCGACAGCTTCAGCCCCGGGTGGATCAGCGACGGGTCGGAGCCGATCCTGACGCGGTTGTCCGAGTAGAGCTGCTTCCAGCCCCCCTCGACGTCCTGCTCGTCCGCGATCTTCGAGAGGTAGTCGCCGACCTTCACCGAGTAGGTCTTGGTCGCCGCCTTCTTGGTGGCGGTCTTCTCCGCCTGCGCGGCCTTCTCGGCCTGCTCGATCCGTGCGCCCGCCTCGGCCGCGGCCTTCTCGGCGGCGATCGTGGCCGCCTTCTCGGACACACCGGAAACGGCGGCCGTCGGGGTCGCGGCGTGGGCGCCGGCTGCTCCGATCAACGGCAGCGCGAGCGCCGCGCCACCGGTCCCGGCGGCGGCGATCGAGCGGGTGAAACGCTGGGACTTCGGACGGCGGTGCTTACCCTTCGCGGGCATGGCGAATTCCTCTCCGGCGCCTGCGAGGTGAGCTGTCGGGTGCGGACTGGAGATGTCCGGCCGTGCTTGCGCACGGCTTTACCCCTAGCCTTTCCGGAGACCGGAACAGGCGGTACTACCTGTGGGTCCCCCGCTCCTGCCGTGGATCAGGTCGGTACGCGGCTCCGGTCGGCGGCAGGATTGGGCGTCCGTCCGGATTGACGCCGAACGTAAGCGACTTGTGCCCACAGAGACAACCATTGGGACTTCCTGTGCGTCTTCCTCCCTGATCCTTACATCAATTCACGATTACACTCCGTAAAAGACCGGACCTGAATATTCCCCAACGCCCTGTAAGCACATAAGAATTACGTGAACATGACGACAGCGGAACGTCACGAATATGACGCTGCTCACGCACCTACGTGCCAGTAGGCCTTATTACAGGGCTAGTTGGAATTACGGCTGCATTTCGGACAGATCACTCAAGTACGACGCAGGCGGATAACCGTCGCATCAAGGTCACCGCGCAGCCCCGTCCGCAATCCGTGATGCAACAGCACGGCACCTCGATGCATTTCGCCCGTTTCGCGGCACTCGTACGTTTCCGTCGGGTCGAGTCCGCGCAGCCGGAGCGGGGCCTGCGGCTCGCCGTACTGCTGGGCCTGGAGCCAGGCGAGGACGACGACCTCGTCGCCGTGGACGTACTGCACGGCACTCAGTCCGCCCGTCGGCGGGCGCAGCCGGTAGAGGTCGCCACGCTGCACGACCGGCCGGATCTCCTTGTACAGGCCGACCCATTTCCCTGCCTCGGCCAGCTCCTCCTCGGTCCACTCCGTGAGGTCGCCGCCGACGCCGAGCACACCCGCCATGGCACTGACGAAGCGGAACCGCAGCGAGCTGACCCGGCCGTTGAGCTGGTTGTTCGGGCTGTCGGTGACCCACGCGGCCATGGTCCGGGCCGGGTGGATCTGGCTGAAGCCGTGCTGGATGGCGAGCCGGTCGAGCGGATCGGTGTTGTCGGACGTCCACACCTGGTCCGTCCGTGCCATCACCCCGAGGTCGATCCGGCCGCCGCCGCCCGAGCACGACTCGAACGCCACTCCCGGGTGCGCGGCCCGCAGCCGGTCCAGCAGCGCGTAGAAGGCATGGACGTGCTCGACCCACAGCTTCTGCGGGTACGGCTCTCCGGGCCAGCCGGCATCCGTGAAGCAGCGGTTGAAGTCCCACTTCACATAGTCGATCGGCGCGCTGGACAACAGCGCGTCCAGCCGCTCCCAGAGGTACTCCTGGACGTCCTCGCGCGCGAGGTTGAGTACGAGCTGATTACGCAGCTCCGTCCGCTTTCGTCCCGGTTGGAACTGTGCCCATTCGGGGTGCGCCCGGTACAGCTCGCTGTCCGGGTTGACCATCTCGGGCTCGACCCAGATACCGAACTGCATCCCGAGGGCGTGCACATAGTCGGCGAGCGGCTCCAGCCCCTTCGGGAAGCGGTCCGGATTGGGTGTCCAGTCGCCGAGGCCTGCCCGGTCGCTCGTACGCGCCCCGAACCAGCCGTCGTCCACGACGAACAGCTCGACCCCGATGGCCGCCGCCCGCCGCGCGAGCGTCTCCTGCTGTTCCTCGGAGATGTCGAACTCGGTGGCCTCCCAGGAGTTGAAGAGCACCGGCCGGTCCTGGTCCGCGTCCGGGATGATGTACGTCCGCTGGTACGCGTGCCAGGCGCGGCTCGCCCCGCCGAGGCCGCCGTCGCACCACAGGCCGGCGAAGACGGGCGTGGTGAACGTCTCCCCCGTGTCCAGCCGCAGCAGTCCGGACTCGTCGTATCCGGCGCCGCCGGTGATCTGCACGCGCGCGTCCGCGAGTTGGGCCACCGCGATCCGCCAGGATCCCGACCAGCCGAGGGCGCAGCCGTAGACCTCGCCGCGCTCCTCGGTGGCGTCGGTGTCGAGGGCGACCCAGGGCAGGTGCTGGTGCCCGGTGTGCCCGCGTCGGCTGCCGATGACCTTCTCGCCATAGGTGAGGTCCCCGCGCACGAGCCGGGACTCGGCCGCCCACCGCCCGTGCAACTGGGACAGCCGCCAGGTCTCCTCCGCGCGCGACGGCAGCGTCCAGGTCGCCGAGTCGGCCCGCAGCAGCTCCACCGCCGGTCCGTCGTTGACCAGGGTCACCCAGCGCTCGATCACGTCCTCGCGCAACCGGTAGTGCAGCGTGATCCCGAGTCCGTCGTCGGTGAACCGCAGCCGCAGCTCGTCGCCGTCGGCCTCGTACTCCCGGAAGGCCCACTCGGTGCCGCGCCGCTCCTGCGTGCGCACGGAGAGGGCGGGACGGGTGAAACGGGGGCCGCCCTCGACGGGGTACTCCTCGTGTCCGTCGACCGGCGCCTCGAACGGCCAGTACGGCAGCTCCTGCCGGGCGGCCAGTTCCTCGGCGTCGGCGAGCGCGATCCGGGGACCCCAGTGCAGGTGCAGCAGTTCGTCGTTGTCCGTGAGCCGCAGGGCATAGCTGCTTCTGGGCCCGGTGAGAAGCCAGGTCCGGCCGTCTGCGCCGATTTCCAACATCAAGACCCCACAGATTCGAACAGGTGTAATCGAGCCTCAACATCATCGCAGGTCGCTCCGGGTACTCGACGGCGCCTGTGGACAACGTCCACCACGCCTTCCTCGGCGCCTGTGGACAGGTACGGGCGAGCCCCCGCCACAGCCCCTGTGGACAACTCATTGGCGTACGCACCCATGTCGTATGGTCGAGTGCGCGCCTCGGTGTCGAGTGCGCGCCCGTCGACGATCGCGCCGACGGCCGGATGGGAGGAGCCCCAGTGACGCAGCAGATCCCGTCGACCGAACCCGAGCTGACCGGAGTGCGCAACTTCCGCGATGTGGGCGGTCTGCCGACGGTGGACGGCCGTCGGGTGCGTCACGGGGTCCTGTTCCGCAGCGGCCACCTCGCGCACGCGACCGACGAGGACGCCGCGTTCCTGACCTCCCTGGGCCTGCACACGGTCTTCGACTTCCGCAACGCGGCCGATCTCAAGCTGGAGGGCCCGGACGTCTCGCTGCCCGGCGTGCTCAATGTGAACCTGCCGCTGAGCGACCCGGCGGACGGCGCCGAGTTCTGGAAGATGGTCCGGGACGGCGATCTGGACCAGCTGCGCGCGCTGTTGGGCGACGGCAAGGCGGCTAGCCGGATGATCGCCTCCTACCGCACGATGATCAAGTACCGCACGGCCGAGCACTCCCGTGTGCTGCACGCACTGGCCGAGGACAGCGTGCCCGCGCTGATGCACTGCGCGGCGGGCAAGGACCGCGCGGGCCTCTCCATCGCCGTCACGCTCCTCGCCCTGGGCGTCGAGCGCGAGGCCGTCGTCACCGACTACCTGGAGTCGAACGCCAAGCACCGCCGTTACAAGGTGCACCGCAGCAGCACCTCCGCGAGCGCCTGGTCCCCGGAGATCATGGAGCTGCTGAGCCCGCTCTTCGACGCCCGCGCCGAGTACATCCAGGCGGCCTTCGACACCCTGGAGGCGACCTGGGGCGATGTCGACTCGTATCTGGAGCAGGGCCTGAAGGTGACCCCGCAGACCCGGGAGCGGCTGCGCGAGCGCCTGCTCGACTAGTGCCGCGGCACCAGGACGACGCCGGCCCGACCGGAGAGAGCCGACCGCATGAGGGATGCGGCTACTGCTCGGCGCCCAGCTCGAACAGCAGGTAGATGAAGGCCGCGAAGACGTGGCCTACCGCGATGTAGATGATGAGCCGCACCCACAGAGCGCGGGGGAACTTCTCTTCCAGGTCGGTCATGGAGTCTCTCCGGGGGTGATCGGCCCGAGGCACAGCGCGGCGGTCGGGCTCTGCAGAAGGGTGTGGACGAACAGGAGGTCGGCGCCGTCCTGGTCGGCGGCGGCGATGCGGTGCGGGGTCAGCGAGTCGAAGTGCGCGCTGTCCCCGGGCGCGAGCTGGTGCGCGGTGTCCCCGAGGCGCAGCCGCAGCCGTCCCTTCAGGACGTAGAGCCACTCCTCGCCGGGATGCACCCGCACGATGTCGCCCTGCGAGCCGTGCGGCACATGGACGCGCAAAGCCTGCATCCCGCGCCCGGAAACGCCCGCCTGCCAGTACGTCCAGCCGCCGGCCCGAGTGGGCTCCATGTCGGGCGCGTGCAGCACGGCGTCCCGCTCGGCGACCCTCTCGCCGAGCAGCTCCGAGACCGTCGTACCGTAGACGCGGGCCAGCGCGAGCAGCATCGGCAGCGAGGGCTGACGCTGCCCGGTCTCCAGCCGGGAGAGGTGTGCGGGCGAGAGCGCGGCGGCGCGGGCAGCGGCCTCCAGAGTGAGGGAGGCCCGGTGGCGCAGGGCCCGCAACTGCGGGGCGACGGCGGGCAGCGCCGCACCCGGCGGTGGCTCGGGAGGGTTCGTACCCTCGGAGGGGCTCATGCCCTCCATTCAGCCCGACTTTTGCCTCTGCGGCAATTTCCTTGCCGCAGAGGCAAAATCCTTGCGACCCGCCGAAGTCACGCACCCGTCGGGCCCCGGCAGGGCTCCTGACGCGCCCCTCTATCGGTTGGCCACCGCCTGCTTCACCAGTGTCCTGCCGAAGTCCCACATCAGTCCGCCCCCGCTGTGCGCGTCGTCCATCACGTCGGTGAAGGCCTCGACGAACCGGTCCACCTCCCGCTCCCCGATGACCAGCGGCGGGATCAGCTTGATCACCTCCAGATGGTCGCCGGAGACCTGGGTGAGGATCCGGTGCCGTTGCAGCAGCGGTACGACGACCATCTGCGCGAACAGTCCCTTGCGGGCCGCCTGGAGCATCGTCCAACGGCTGCGCAGCTTCAACGACTTGGGCCTGCCGAACTCGATGCCGATCATCAGCCCCCTGCCGCGTACGTCGCTGAGCAGCTCGTACTTGTCGACCAGTGCCGCGAGCCGGGCTTTCAGCGACTCCCCCGTGGCCCGGGCGCCCGCCACGATCCGCTCGTTCTCCATGACCGAGAGGACGGCGAGCCCGGCGGCCATGGCCTGGGCGTTGGAGCCGAAGCTCGCCGAGTGGACGAGGACGCGGTCCATGGACGAGTAGACCTTCTTGAAGATCCACTCCTTGCCGAGGGTCGCGCCGACCGGGACATAGCCTCCGGAGAGCGCCTTCGCCACGCACACCAGATCCGGTTCGACCCCGTCCTCGTGGTGGTAGGCGTAGAAGTCCCCGGTCCGCCCGAGCCCGGTCTGCACCTCGTCGACGATCAGCAGCGCCTTGTGCCGGTGCAGCACCTCCTGGGCGGCGCGCAGATAGCCGGGCGGCGCCTCGTGCACGCCCTTGCCCTGGATGGGCTCGACGACGAGGGCGGCGACATCGCCCTTCTTCAACTCCCTCGCCAACGCGTCGAGATCACCGAGCGGTACGGCCGTGTCGGGCAGCAGCGGCGCAAAGCCGTCCCGGAAGCCGTCCTCGCCGTTCACGGAGAGCGAGCCGGTGGTCAGCCCGTGGAAGGCGTGGTCGCAGTACAGGACGCGAGGTCTGCCGGTGGCGTACCGGGCGAACTTCAGCGCCGTCTCGACGGCCTCCGTGCCGCTGTTGCCGAAGAACACCCGGTCCAGGTGCGGACTGTGGGCGAGCAGCTTCTCGGCGAGCAGCCCGGGCAGTGGCTGGCAGTCGAAGCGGGTCAGGTCGGCGAGCTGCGCGTCGAGCACGTCGTGCAGCGCCTTGCGGACCACGGGGTGGTGGCGGCCGAGCCCCATCACCCCGAACCCGGCGAGCATGTCCAGGTACTCGTTGCCGTCCGCGTCCCAGAAGTACGCGCCCTCGGCCCGCTCGTAGACCTTGTCGAAGCCGATGGTGCGCAGCATGCGCGGGAGTTGGTGGTTGAGGTGCCGGGCGTGGAGTTCGTAGCGCTCGGCGCCGCGCTCGGCCAGGAGGCTGCCGAGGTCGAACTCCTCCGTACCGGCGGCGGGTTCCGCGGTGGTCATTTACGGTTTCTCCTCGGAAGGCTCGGCTTGGGACAGGTCGCCCTTCGCGAGTTCGCCCTTGACGGCCAGACACGCGCTGATCCGCCCGGCGATCTCGACCGGCGTCAGGCCGATGTCCGCCAGCACCTCCCCGCGCTTGGCGTGGGGGAGGAACTGCTCGGGAATCCCGAACCGTCGTACGGGTACGTCGACGTCGGCGTCCCCCAACGCCAGCGCGACCGCCGAACCGACCCCGGCCGCCCGGCTGTTGTCCTCCACGACTGCCACGAGCCGGTGTTCGTCGGCGAGCCACGGCAGCGCCGGATCGACCGGCTTGACCCAGCGCGGGTCGACGACGGTGCAGCCGATCCCTCGCGCCTCCAGCAGCTCGGCGGCCTGCAGGCACACCGACGCCATGACGCCGACGGCGACCAGCAGCACGGCCGGACGGTCCGCGGACGGGGAGCGGTGCAGGACGTCCATGCCGCCCACCCGTTCCAGGGAGGGGATCAAAGGGCCCACCGACTCCTTCGGGAACCGGATCAGTGTGGGGGCGTCGTCCACGGCGACGGCCTCCCGCAACTGCGTCCGCAGCTGCTCGGCGTCGCGCGGCGCGGCGATCCGCAGCCCCGGTACGACCTGGAGGATCGACATGTCCCACATACCGTTGTGCGACGCGCCGTCGACACCCGTCACGCCGGCCCGGTCCAGGACGAAGGTGACCCCGCACCGGTGCAGCGCCACGTCCATCAACAACTGGTCGAAGGCGCGGTTGAGGAAGGTCGCGTAGACGGCCACCACCGGATGCAGCCCGCCCGTCGCGAGCCCCGCCGCCGACACCGCCGCGTGCTGCTCGGCGATCCCGACGTCCCACACCCGGTCGGGGAATTTCTCGGCGAACCTGCCGAGCCCAACCGGGTGCAGCATGGCCGCCGTGATCGCCACGACGTCCTCGCGTTCGTCGCCGATGCGGACGATCTCGTCACCGAAGACCGACGTCCAGGACGGTCCGCCGGCAGGAGTGAGCGGCTCGCACGTCAGCGGGTCCATCACGCCGACCGTGTGGAAGTGGTCCTCCTCGTTGGCGAGCGCGGGCTCGTACCCGCGGCCCTTCTGCGTCAGACAGTGGACGAGGACCGGCCCGTGGAAGCGCTTGGCGCGGCGCAGCGCCGACTCGACCGCCTTCGTGTCATGCCCGTCGATCGGGCCGACGTACTTCAGGCCCAGGTCCTCGAACATGCCCTGCGGCGCGAACGCGTCCTTGAAGCCCTTCTTGGCCCCGTGCAGCGCCTCGTACACCTCCTTGCCGACGACCGGGGTGCGCAGCAGGACCTCCTTTCCCCAGGCGAGGAACTGTTCGTAGCCGTCGGTGGTGCGCAGGGTCGCGAGGTGGTTGGCGAGGCCACCGATGGTCGGGGAGTACGAGCGCTCGTTGTCGTTGACGACGATGATCAGCGGCCGGTCCTTGGCGGCCGCGATGTTGTTGAGCGCCTCCCAGGCCATGCCGCCGGTCAGCGCGCCGTCGCCGATGACCGCGACCACATGGCCCTCCTCCCCCCGCACCTGGCGGGCCTTGGCGAGGCCGTCCGCCCAGCCGAGGGCGGTGGAGGCGTGGCTGTTCTCGACGATGTCGTGCTCGGACTCCTCGCGCGAGGGGTAGCCGGAGAGGCCGCCCTTGCCCCGCAGTTTGGAGAAGTCCTGACGCCCGGTCAGAAGCTTGTGCACATAACTCTGGTGACCGGTGTCCCAGACGATGCGGTCGACGGGTGACTCGAAGACCCGGTGGAGTGCGATGGAGAGTTCCACCACCCCCAGGTTCGGCCCCAGGTGACCACCGGTCCTGGCGACCGCGTGCACCAGGAACTCCCGGATTTCTTCGGCCAGTTCACCGAGTTCCGCCTCGGTCAGCGCCTTCAGGTCGCGCGGTTGCCGGATGCTCTCCAGAATCGTCACGTCGGGCCCCCTCTCGATCCGTGCTCTCTCAGCCCGTGTTGTCAGCTCACGGTGACCGCCGGCTCCCCCGACGCGACGCCGTCCCGCTCCATCTGCTCGGCGATCTTCATCGCCTCGTCGATGAGGGTCTCCACGATCTTCGACTCGGGCACGGTCTTGATGACCTCGCCCTTCACGAAGATCTGCCCCTTGCCGTTACCGGAGGCGACCCCCAGGTCCGCCTCCCGTGCCTCTCCGGGTCCGTTGACGACACAGCCCATGACGGCCACCCGCAACGGCACCTCCATGCCCTCCAGACCGGCGCTCACCTCGTCCGCCAGCCGGTACACATCGACCTGCGCCCGGCCGCACGAGGGGCACGAGACGATCTCCAGCCGCCGCTGCCGCAGGTTCAGCGACTCCAGGATCTGGATGCCGACCTTGATCTCCTCGACCGGCGGAGCGCTCAGCGACACCCGGATCGTGTCGCCGATCCCCTCGCTGAGCAGCGCCCCGAAGGCGACGGCGGACTTGATCGTGCCCTGGAACGCCGGACCGGCCTCGGTGACCCCCAGATGCAACGGGTAGTCGCACTGGGCCGCCAGCTGCCGGTACGCCTCGATCATCACGACCGGGTCGTTGTGCTTGACCGAGATCTTGATGTCCCGAAAGTCGTGCTCCTCGAACAGCGACGCCTCCCACAGCGCGGACTCCACCAGCGCCTCGGGCGTCGCCCTGCCGTACTTCCGCAGGAGCCGCTTGTCGAGAGAACCGGCGTTGACCCCGATCCGGATCGGGGTCCCGTGCTCGTTGGCCGCCCGCGCGATCTCCTTGACCTTGTCGTCGAACTGCTTGATGTTGCCGGGGTTCACCCGCACCGCCGCGCAACCGGCCTCGATCGCCGCGAACACGTACTTCGGCTGGAAGTGGATGTCCGCGATCACCGGGATCTGCGACTTTCGGGCGATGGTGGCGAGGGCGTCCGCGTCGTCCTGCGTGGGGCAGGCGACGCGGACGATCTGGCAGCCGGACGCGGTGAGTTCCGCGATCTGCTGCAGGGTGGCGCCGATGTCCGACGTACGGGTCGTCGTCATCGACTGCACCGACACCGGGGCCCCGCCCCCCACCGCCACCGACCCGACCTGGATGCCTCGCGACACGCGCCGCTCGGCGATCGGCCGGACCGGTACGTCGGGAACGCCCAGGGAGACGGCGGTCATGGCGTCACCCGTTGTTTCCGGAGACCGTCTCGCGCAGGGCGCGCAACGACTCCTTCAGCGACCCCATGGTGGCGAGGACGGCGGTCGGCTCGTAGCCGCAGTGCGCCATGCAGTTGGCGCAGCGCGGGTCCTTGCCCCGGCCGTACGCGTCCCAGTCGGTGTCCTCGATCAGCTCCCGGTACGTCGTGACGTACCCGTCGCTCATCAGGTAGCAGGGCTTCTGCCAGCCGAAGAGCGAGTAGTTGGGGATCGCCCACGCCGTGCACGGGAAGTCGACCTTGCCCTCCAGGAAGTCGAGGAACAGGGGCGAGTGGTTGAGCCGCCAGCGCCGCCGGTTGCCGCCCGCGAAGGCCTTCTTGAACAGTTCACGGGTCTGTTCGACGCCGAGGAAGTGCTCCTGGTCGGGAGCCTTCTCGTAGGCGTAGGCGGGCGAGATCATCATCTCGTCGACCTTCAGGTCGTCGTTGAGGAAGTTGAGGACCTCGATGATGGTCTGCGGGGTGTCGGTGTTGAAGAAGGTCGAGTTGGTGGTCACCCGGAAGCCGCGCCTCTTGGCCTCCTTGATGGCGGCCACGGCCTCGTCGAACACCCCTTCCTTCGCCACCGACTCGTCGTGCCGCTCCCGCAGCCCGTCGATGTGCACGGCGAAGGCGAAGTACGGCGAGGGCTTGAACTTCTCCATCTTCTTGCGCAGCAGCATCGCGTTGGTGCACAGGAAGACGTACTTCCTCTTCGCCACCAGCTGCCGCACGATCTCGTCGATCTGAGGGTGCATCAGGGGCTCGCCGCCGGCGATCGACACCATCGGCGCCCCGGACTCCAGGACGGCGCCCACGGCCTGCGCCACCGGCATGCGCTGCTTGAGCACTCCCGCCGGATGCTGGATCTTGCCGCAGCCCTCGCACTTCAGATTGCAGGCGTAGAGCGGTTCCAGCTCGACGATCAGCGGGAACTTGTCCCGCTTGCGGAGCTTCTGTTCGGCGAGATACGTCGCCACCTTGATGGACTGGCGGAGCGGCATGGCCATCTGGCTCACCTCCTGGGGAGCAGCAAGGAACGGTGCCATTCGTAATAAGCGGGAAGGACGGCACGAAGGACGCGGAAGGCTGATATTCCACCGCGTACCGTGCCGATCCGGACCAGCTCATGCTCTGGAGCGTCCACGACCACCCGGACGGCCGCAACCGGGCGTGCGCCGGATCTCACGGCGCAGTGGAGCGTGACGGCGGACTCCATGTCGACCGCGAGTGCGCCGGTCGCGTACAGGTCGGACCGTTCCTGGCCGCGTACGACGTGGTCGGATCCGGTGAGCGGGCCGGTGTGGACCTTGCGCCCCGGCACGGCCCGCACCAGCTCCTTGACCAGAAGTTCGGTGCCCACACAGGGCGTGACGGCGCCGTCGGGGCCCCGCGTCTCCTCGGCGACGACCAGATCACCGGGGTGCATGCCCGGGGCGAGTCCGGCGCAGAACCCGGTGGCCAGTACGGCCGCGTCGCGCAGCCCCGGGTCGGTGAGCAGCCGGGTGACGGACCGCTCGGCGGCCCTCGGCCCCATGCCGGTGCGCAGTACGGTGACCGGGCCCCCTGCGCCGCCCCGGTCGCCGCTGCGCAGGGCGAGCTGCTCGATGCCGAGCGCGCAGGCGATCAGCAGCGGGGCCGGGGCGGCGGGCGGGTTCATCAGCTCCCCTTGGCTTTCGAGACGGCCGGGGCTTTCAGGACGGTCGGCTCGCCGTTGACGTACCGGCCGAGTGCGGTGAGCGGGAAGACCTGGCGGTAGAGGTGGTAGTTGATCGAGAAGTCCCAGGGGAAACCGGTCCCGGTGAAGTACGGCTCGTCCCAGGACCCGTCCTCCCGCTGCGTGCGGGCCAGCCAATCGACGCCGCGCTCGGTGGCCTTGGCGTCCCGCTCCCCCGCCGCCAGCAGCGCGAGCAGCGCCCACGCCGTCTGGGAAGCGGTGGAGGCGCCCCTGCCGCCCCACTCGGCGGCGTCGCGGTAGGAGCGCAGGTCCTCGCCCCAGCCGCCGTCGGCGTTCTGCACGGTCTCCAGCCAGGCCACGGCCCGGCGGATCGCGGGGTGCGCGGCGGGCAGCCCGGCGGTCACGAGGGCGGGGACCACCGACCCGGTGCCGTAGACGTAGTTGACGCCCCAGCGGCCGAACCACGCGCCGTTCGACTCCTGTTCGGCCAGCAGCCATTCGATGCCGCGCCGGGTGCGCGGATCGTGGGACAGTCCCTCGACCGCGAGCATCTCCACCACATGCGCGGTGACGTCGGCGGACGGCGGGTCGATGACCTCGCCGAAGTCGCAGAACGGCAGGCGGTTGGGGAACGGGCTGGTGTTGTCGGCGTCGAAGGCGCCCCACGCCCCGTTCCGGGACTGCATGCCGACGGTCCAGCGCACCCCTCGCCGGACGGCCTTCTCCACCCGCTCCGGGTCGGGGTGCTTGACGCGGCGCAGTGCGAGGACGACCTCGGCGGTGTCGTCGATGTCGGGGTAGTTGTCGTTGTGGAACTCGAAGGCCCAGCCTCCCGGCGGCAGTTGGGGCCGCTTCACCGACCAGTCGCCGGGGCGGACGATCTCCTCGCCGAGCATCCAGTCGGCGGCCTTCACGAGTTGGGGATGGTCGGCCGGCAGGCCCGCGTCGGCGAGCGCGATGGCGGCCAGGCAGGTGTCCCACACCGGGGACTGGCACGCCTCGATCATCCGGGCCCCGTCCTGGCGCCACACGGCGAACCGGTCGAGGGACTCCAGTCCGGCCCGCATCACGGGGTGTTGGAGGTCGTAGCCGAGCAGGTGCAGCGCGATGATCGAGTAGACGGCCGGCGGCTGGATGCCGCCCCAGCAGCCGTCGTTCTCCTGCCGCTCGACGATCCAGCGGGCCGCGCTGTTCATCGCCGCCCTGCGCAGCCGCTTCAGCGCCACCTTGTGGTAGCCGTGCAGGACCTTGTCGAGGCGCTGGAAGGCGCCTTCCCAACTTCCCAACGGGTCCAGGGGCCTGGGCGGGTTCGGCCGCCCGGGGTCGGTGTGCAACTCGTCGAGCGGGAACGGCGCGGGCCGCACCGGGCGCTTCGCCGAGACGACGGTCAGCGGCACGATCGTCTGGCGGGCCCAGCATCCGAAGTCGTAGATGTTCAGCGGCATCCACTTGGGGAAGTAGACGATCTCCGGGGGCATCTCCGGCAGGTCGTCCCACTTCCACCAGCCGAACAGCGCCAGCCAGATTCGGGTGAAGACCCGGGCGGCGGCGATCCCGCCCCGCTCGCGGATCCACGCGGAGGCCCGCGCCATGTGCGGCTCGGTCGGGTCGTCCCCGGCCAGCCGCAGCGCGACGTACGCCTCGACGGTGGCGGAGAGTTCGGGCGGGCCGCCGTAGAAGGTGGCCCAGGTGCCGTCCGGGCGCTGCTCGCCTCTGATGAAGAGGGCGGCGGCCCGAGTGGTCTTCTCGTCGCGGATGCCCAGGAACTGACGGAGCAGCAGGTCCTCGGCGTCCATGGTGACGTTGGTCTCCAGGTCGCCCTTCCACCAGCCCTCGGCGTCCTGCCGGGAGAGCAGGAAGTCGGTGGCGCGCCGTACGGCGTGCGCTGCCGCATCCTGGACCCCTGCCGCCACAGGGGTGTCGTGGTCGGTGTCGCTGGCCGAGGGGGCGCGGGGCGGCAGTGCCCCGGTGCTTCCGTCGGTCGTCGCTGTCATGGCTTCCCCTTCGTGCAGTGGACGGATCTCTCTGCGGTGGGTCAGCCGTCGGCCGGTGCGTGTCCGGTGACGGGCACCGGCCGGCGACTACGCGAGGGCTATTCGGCCGATGGCGGTCGGCTCCTGGGGGATGGCGATCATCTCTTCCGTACGACGACGAAGTCGGCGAGCGCCGCGAACTGGTCCCGCACCCGCTCGGGCATCCGGACCGAGTCCAGCGCCTCGATGGCGATCGTGTGCTGGCGGCGCGCCTCGTCGGCGGTCCACTCACGGCCGCCCGCCTCCTCGATGAGGGCGGCGCGCACGGCGAACTCCTCCTCGGAGAAGTTCTCGAAGTCGCTGCTCTTGGCGTCGGCGGCGAGGAGCTCACCGAGCTGCTCGGAGGCCGGACCGCCCGCCGCGAGCGCGGCCACGACCGGTAGGGACTTCTTGCGCTGGCGCAGATCGCTCCAGGTCTGCTTGCCGGTGGAGACCGGGTCGCCCCAGATGCCCAGCAGGTCGTCGACGGCCTGGAAGGCGAGGCCCAGGTGGTAGCCGTACTTCTCCAGCGTGTCGGCGGTGCGGTCGTCCGCGCCGCCGAGGACCGCGCCGATGGAGCAGGCGCAGGCGAGCAGGGCGCCGGTCTTGTTGCCCTCCATCTCCAGGCACTCCTCGACGGTGACCCGCTCGCGGTGCTCGTAGGAGATGTCCTGGGCCTGTCCGTCGATGAGCGCGCGGGTCGCCGTGGTGACGCGGCGGGTGGCGCGGGCCGCCTCGGCGGTGCCCAGTTCGAGGAGGATCTCGTTGGCGAGGACCATCAGGGCGTCGCCGACGAGGATGGCCTGGGCGGGGCCGTGGACCTTCCAGACGGTGTCGCGGTGGCGGCGCTGTTCGTCGCCGTCCATCAGGTCGTCGTGCAGCAGCGAGAAGTTGTGCACCAGTTCCACCGCGACCGCGCCGGGAATGCCGACCTCGGGTGCGGCGCCGGTGACCTCGGCGGACATGACGGCGAGCGCGGGACGTACGGCCTTGCCGCCGTCGCCGTCCGCCGGGTTGCCGTGGGCGTCGATCCAGCCGAAGTGGTAGGCGGCGACGGTGTCCATGGGGGGCGCCAGCCGGTCGACGGCCGCCCGCAGCACGGGTGTGGCCAGGGTCCGCCCGCGCTCCAGGAGCGCGGTCACGTCCACCGCGGTCCTCGCGGCGGCCGTCACGGCCGGGGGCACAGTGGGCACAGTCTCTCCAGATGTCGATGTGTTCGCGGTACCGGAAGTGCGGGAACCGTTCCTGTGCGCTGGGAGCGTCACGCGGCCTCCTCGAAGTCGAAGAGGTGGTCCCGGGGCCGGCCCAGAGCGGCGAGGGCGGCGTCCGCCGCGCCGATGCCGCTGCGGACCGCACTCTCCATGGTCGCGGGCCACCCGGTGGCGGTCCACGCTCCGGCCAGGTACAGGCCGGGTGCCTTGGTGCGGGCGCCGGGCCTGAGCCGTCCGACGCCGGGGGTGGGAGCGAACGTCGCGGTGCGCTCCCGGGTCACGAAGAAGTCCTTCACCCGGGCGCCGCGCGTGGAGGGCAACAGCCGTTCCAGCTCGGGCAGGTACCGCTCCCGCAAGGCGGACACGGGCGTGTCGATCTCGTCCTGTGCGGCCGACTGCGACAGCGCCAGATACTGGCCCTCGCGCAGCCCGGACGCCTCGGTCCGGTCGAAGACCCACTGCACGGGCGAGCCGAGCGCCGCGAAGAACGGCCTGCTCAGCACCTTCCGGTCGTACACCACATGGACGTTGAGGATCGGCGCGGTACCGATCTCCAGCAGCCGTCCGGGCTCGTCGAGCGCTCCCTGGGGCAACAGGTCGTACGTCTCGCGCTGCGGTACGGCGAGGACGACCGTGTCGGCGTCGAGGCTCTCGCCGGGGACCTCGACGCGCCAGGTCCCGTTCCCCAGGGGGGAGATGGAGGTGGCGCGGGTACGGAGTTCGGTACGGACACCCGCCGAGTCGAGCGCCTTGCGGGCCAGCCGGTCGTGCAGTTCACCCAGCGGGACATGGGCCCAGCCGATGTCGGCGGCGCCCGGGTCGGACAGCAGACCCGTCTTGAACACCACCGCGGCGAGCCCGAGGGAGGCGTCCCGGGCCACCGCGTTGAGGGTGGCGACCCCCACGAGGTCCCACAGCGCCTCGACGGCCCGCGCCGACTGACCGTGCGCGCTCAGCCAGCTGCCGAAGTCCCGTTCGTCCAGTGCGGGATCGGCGAGGTCGAGTGCCTTGAGCGCCAGTGCAGCCCGCCCCACCCCGGCGCGCTCGGCGAGCGAGAGATGGGTGTACGTGGCGAGGCTGCGCCCCAGATGCAGGGGGACGGGCAGCGCGTCGCGCCGCAGTCTGCCGAGCCGTCGCCCGGCTCTGCCCCCGGCGTCGAGAACCGGCACGTCGAGACGATCCTGCAGTGGCGCGAGCGCGGCCCCTTCGACACGGTCGAGGAACCAGCGGTAGGCGGTGCAGCACCGCAGATACACGTGCTGCCCGTTGTCGACGGTCAGCTCGCCCCTCTGGAAGGAGAAGGCGAGTCCGCCCAGCCGGGGCCGCCCTTCCAGGAGCGTGACGCGCATGCCGGCGTCGGCGAGCGAGAGCGCGGCGGTGACGCCCGCCAGCCCCCCGCCGACCACCACGGCCGTGCTGCGGGGGCGGCCCGTACGGTCCGCGTCCGGCAGCCCCTCGGACTGTGCGCCGTCGGTCATCGTGCACCCTCCCCTGCCGGTCCGCCGGGGTGCTGGAGCGGTCCGCGGCAGGCCGTCGCAGTCAGGGACGCCCCCGCGTTGCGGAGGGTTGCGTACCACTTTTCCCCGATGGGTTCGTCTTGGAGCGAATTGTCCATCAGACGCGCCTCCTGACGGTACGGCGCGACGCATGGCGGGCGTCCAGACCGGAGAGGCCGCGCACGGCGACATACGCCTTCTCACGACCGGGCAGCGAGACCCGGCCGCGCAGCACGGCCTCCGGTTCGCGCTCGATGCGGTCGAGCAGCCGCCGGTAGATGCCGGCCATGGCGGCGACGCAGGCGCCGCTGCGCCGGTCGAGCATCGGCAGCAGCCGGTAGCCCTCGGCGAACAGGGCGCGGGCCCGGCGCACTTCGAAGTGCACCAGACCCGCGAAGTCGGAGTCGGACGGCGGGAGAGGCCCGGCGAACCCGGCCGAGCAGCCGAATTTCGCGAGGTCGTCGGCGGGCAGATAGGTGCGCCCGCCCTCCGCGTCCTCGCGAACGTCCCTGAGGATGTTCGTCAGTTGGAGCGCGAGACCGAGGGTGTCTGCGTACTCCGGCGCGCGTTCCGCGCCGCGCGCCCCCGGTTCCGTGCCGAAGACACCGAGTGAGAGCCGTCCGATGGAACCGGCGACACAGCGGCAGTAGACCTTCAGGTCGTCCCAGGTCTCGTAGTGCTCGCCGCGTACGTCCATGACGACGCCGTCGATGAGTTCGTCGAGGGCGTCGAGAGGGATCGGGAAGGCCGCCCCGGCGTGGGCGAGGGCGACCGCGACGGGATCCGTGTCGTCCTCGTCGACGGAGCCGGCCCGGACCCGGGTGAGCAGCGCCCTGGTCTCCGCCAGCCGGGCCGTCTTGACCTCGACCGCGAGCGCGCCGTCACCGATGTCGTCGACGCGCCGGGAGAACGCGTACAGCGCGGACATCGCGCGACGCTTGGGCGTCGGCAACAGTCTGATGCCGTAGGCGAAGTTGCGGGCCTGCTGTCCGGTGACGGCCTCGCAGTAGCTGTAGGCGGCGAGTACCGGCGCGGCCGCGTGTGGTTCCGACTCCACGGTCCGGATCACCCCTCTCCTCGCAGGGTCGCGCCCACCTCGCGCAGCAGCCGGAGCTTGCCGGGCTTGGGCGGGCCGGGAAGTACGTCGAATTCGGCGGCGGTGATCGCGTGGACGGCCGCCCTTCCTCCCGCCACGAACCCCGCGAGGAGCAGCCTCAGCCTGCCGTGGACGCTACCCACGAGGGGGGTGCCGTCATTCAGGAGATTCCCGGCGCGTTCCGCCTCGTACGCGACCAGCGCGCGCACCGATGCGCCGGCGGTGGGCGCGGCGAGGTCCGCCTCCTGGACGTGGAAGCGCTTCATGTCCTCGGCGGGCAGATAGACACGGTCGCGGCCCAGGTCCTCGGCCACGTCCTGGAGGTGTTCGACGATCTGCAGCGCGGTGCAGATCGCGTCGGAGTGCCGGACCCGCTCGGGGGTCGTGGCACCGGTGACGGCGAGAACCAGACGGCCGACGGGGTTCGCGGACAACGTGCAGTAGGCGAGCAGGTCGTCGTAGGTCTCGTACCGCTTGACCAGTTGGTCCTGACGGTTGGCGGCGATCAGGGCGAGGAACGGCTCGGGGGTGAGGCAGCGGCTGCGGACGGTGCGCTGGAGCCTGCGCAACAGCGGGTGGTCCGGAGTGCCGTCGAAGACCCTGGCGAGGTCGGCCTCGAAGGCGTCGAGGAGGAGGAGCCGGTCGTCGGCGTCCTGCGGACGGACGCCGAGGAGGTGGGCGTCGGCGCCGCCGGGAGCGAGGTCGCCGTCACCGATGTCGTCCACGAGCCGGGCGAAGCCGTAGACGGCCATGAGGTCGTCGCGCCAGGCCCGGGGCAGGAAGAACGGGGCGACGGGAAAGTTCTCCGCCCCGGCCTTGTCGAGGGTGTCGCCCTCCGGGTCCCCGGCACGCGCCGTCCCGGTTTCGGTCACCGCTCGTCACCCGGCGCGAGAACGGCAGAAGCGTGCTTGAGCTGGGGAGTCTCCGTAGCCATGGCCGTCACATCTCCCGTTCTACACTGCCGACCCAATACGCACTATTTCGGACACGCCGCCCAGTGGGCGGCGTCTGCGGCTGATGCCGGATGTCGCGCAGTATGGACCCACTTGCCGCGATTGGGCACCGGTACAGCTTACGTTGTACAACGCACCAAGCTCCGTCGGGGTGTCCTGCACATCACAAGAACGCACCGATTGCCCCCAAGATTCCTATGGGCGCCCGGAGTTGACGCTTCCTTGCCGAAGTTGGCGTTTCCTTTGCGGACGCCGCTCCCGGGTATCCCTTGCAGACGCCGGGCCCCACCGGAACAGTTCCGGTGGGGCCCGGGTCGTTTCGGGCTACTTGCCCGTGAACTTCTCGTATTCCTTCAGGACCTCGTCCGTGGGTCCGTCCATGCGCAGTTCGCCGCGCTCCAGCCACAGGACGCGGTCGCAGGTGTCGCGGATGGACTTGTTGTTGTGGCTGACCAGGAAGACCGTGCCGGCCTCCTTGCGCAGCTCGCGGATGCGGGCCTCGGATCGCTTCTGGAAAGAGCGGTCACCGGTGGCGAGGGCCTCGTCGATCATCAGCACGTCGTGGTCCTTGGCCGCCGCGATGGAGAAGCGCAGCCGGGCCGCCATGCCGGACGAGTAGGTCCGCATCGGCAGGGTGATGAAGTCGCCCTTCTCGTTGATGCCGGAGAAGTCGACGATCGACTGGTAGCGCTCCCTGATCTGCTCGCGGGACATGCCCATCGCGAGGCCGCCCAATATGACGTTCCGCTCGCCCGTGAGGTCGTTCATCAACGCGGCGTTGACGCCGAGCAGGGAGGGCTGGCCGTCGGTGAAGACCTTGCCCTTCTCCGCCGGGAGCAGACCGGCGATCGCACGCAGCAGAGTGGACTTGCCGGAGCCGTTGGAGCCGATGAGGCCGATGGCCTCGCCGCGGTAGGCGATGAAGGAGACACCCTTGACGGCGTGCACCTTGCGCACCCCGCGCTCCTCGCCGCGCTTGACGATGCGGCTGAGAGCGGCGGTGGCGCTGCCCTTGCCGGTCTTGGCGCCGTTCACGCGGTAGACGATGTGCAGTTCGTCCGCGATGACGGTGGGGATCTTGTCCCCGGTGTTCAGCTCAGCCACGGCCGTACCGCTCCTCAGCCTTCCAGAAGTACACGAATCCGCCGGCGGCGACGAGGACGGCCCAGCCGCCCGCCACGGCCCACACGTGAGGCGGCAGCACCTCGCTCGCGGGGCCGTAGCCGTCGATCAGCGCGAAGCGCATCAGGTCCATGTAGATCGCGGCCGGGTTCCACTGGAGGACGTCGGCGATCCACTGAGGCTTGTCGGCGAGCATCACCGGGATGGAGAACATGACGCCGGAGGCGTACATCCAGGTCCGCATCACGAACGGCATCAGCTGCGCGAGGTCAGGGGTCTTGGACCCCATGCGGGCCATGATCAGCGCGAGGCCGGTGTTGAACAGGAACTGCAGCGCCAGCACGGGCACGATCAACAGCCACGACAGCTTCGGGTAGCTGCCGAAGCCGACCGCCACGCAGAACAGCACGATCATCGAGAACAGCAGCTGCTGGAGCTGCTGGAGCGCGAAGGAGATGGGCAGCGAGGCGCGCGGGAAGTGCAGGGCGCGCACCAGACCCAGGTTGCCGGAGATCGCGCGGACGCCCGCCATCACCGAGCTCTGCGTGAAGGTGAACACGAACACACCCGTGACCAGGAACGGGATGTACACCTCGCGCGACATGCCCCGGTCGGCGTTGAGGATCAGCCCGAAGATCAGGAAGTACACGAGCGCGTTGAGCAGCGGGGTGGCCACCTGCCACAGCTGGCCGAGCTTGGCCTGGCTGTACTGCGCGGTGAGCTTCGCCTGGGAGAAGGCGAGGATGAAGTGACGTCGCCCCCACATCTGGCGGACGTACTCGACGAGTCCGGGCCTGGCGCCGCTCACGGCGAGCCCGTACTTGGCGGCCAGTTCCGTCGCGGAGAGCCCGTCGTCGGGCGACGGACGGTCGCTCACCACAACCCTGCCGTCATGCGTTGTCTCACTCACAAATGGAAACTTTCGTCCTCAAAGTGCGCAGCCTGGTCGGGCCGAGGCGGAAACCTGGACCGGGTACGGCCGAATGCTCTCAGATTTCGAGCTTGTCAGATGACGGGAGGTCGGCCCAGTCGGGTCAGCCGCCACACCGTACGCCACTTCATGGGCCTGCGGGGGCCGCAGGGGCTCGTCCAGCCCTCCTTGAAGCCGCCGAACCAGGCCTTCAGGGCCGGGCCGGAGGGCTTGCGGAGCAGCGTCAGCAGCAGCCAGACGCCCAGGTAGACCGGGACGAGCGGGGCGGGGAGGTTGCGGCGCGCGAGCCAGACGCGGTTGCGCGCGACCATGCGGTGGTAGACCGCGTGCCGGGAGGGCGCGGTCGTGGGGTGGTACAGCACCATGTCGGACCGGTAGTCGATCATCCAGCCCGCGTCGAGGGCCCGCCATGCCAGGTCGGTTTCCTCGTGCGCGTAGAAGAACTCGTCCGGGAGGCCGCCGACTTCGGCGAAGACCTGGGTGCGTACGGCGTTGGCGCCGCCGAGGAAGGTGGTGACCCGCGAGGAGCGCATCGGGTCGGCGGCCCGCAGCCGGGGCACGTGGCGGCGCTGGGTCTCGCCACTGTCCGGGTCGGCGATCCGGAAGCTGACGATGCCGAGCTTCGGGTCGGCGTCGAAGGCCCGGCGGCAGAGTTCGGCGGTGTCGTGGTGCGCGAGCAGGCCGTCGTCGTCGAGGAAGAGGAGGACGTCGACGTCCCGGCCGCTGGGGCCGAACGCCTCTATGCCTATGTTGCGGCCGCCGGGGATGCCGAGGTTCTCGGGCAGCTCGACCGTCCGTACGCCCTCGGGGACGTCCGGGACGGGCGAGCCGTTGCCGACGACGACCGCTTCGACCCGGTCGCCCTCCTGCTTGGCGACCGAGTCGAGGAGGGCGCGGAGTTCGTCGGGGCGGTTGCCCATGGTGATGATCACCGCGCCGACCTTCATACCGTTGCTCACTTCAGCCTGCTGGAGGCAAGGATGGACACCAGGTGCAGCAGGGTCTGGAGCAGCGCGATGCCGGCGAGTACGGCCACGCCGAGCCGGGAGAAGAAGAGGTCGCCCCGGGCCTGGTCCAGGACGGCGAAGACCAGGATCAGCAGGGAGGCCTCGACGCCGAGGATGAGCCGGTGGAACTTCAGGGCGGCGGCGGCCCTGCGGGCCAGCGCCATGCCGGAGGAACGCGGCTCGGCGGCCGACTCCTGGACCGGCGGCTTGCCCTGCTGGTGCCGGGCGACCCCGACGAGGTCCGTCTCGGCCTTGATCAGGATGGCACCGAGGGCGGCGAGGGTGCCGAGGAAGGCCCACAGCCAGTCGATCCGGCCGGTGCCCCACAGGTCTGCGGCGCGCAGACCGAAGCCGACGAGCACGGCCGCGTCGCACAGGTAGGCGCCGACCCGGTCCACGTAGATGCCGGCCATCGAGTACTGCTTGCGCCAGCGGGCGATCTCGCCGTCGACGCAGTCGAACAGCAGGTAGAGCTGGACCATCAGCACACCGAGGACGGCGCCCGGGATGCCCGGCACCAGCAGGGCCGGGGCGGCGAGGACGCCGAAGACGGTCATCAGGTAGGTCAGCTGGTTGGGCGTGACCCGGGTGTTCACCAGGTGCCGGTCGATGCGCAGCGAGATCTCGCGCATGTAGAGCCGGCCGGCCCAGTGCTCACCGCTCCGCCGGTCCTTCACACCCGGGGGGTGAACGACCGGGCGGAGTTCAGCTACCGATGGCTTTGGCATAGTCGGCGTATGCGTCCTTGATCTGGTCGGTGCTCAGTTCGAGGTGCTCGAGGATGGTGTAGCGGCCCGGCCTGGTCTGCGGGGCGAACTCCACGACCTGGACGAACTCGTCCACGGTGAAGCCGATCTCGCCCGGGAGGACGGGCAGCCCGTGGTGGCGCAGAACCTCGACCATCTGGCCCGCGACCTCGTGGTTGCCACGCAGGAACGTGGCGAACGCGCCGCCGAGACCGCACTGTTCGCCGTGCAGGGCGTTGCGCTTGGGGAAGCTCAGGTCGAAGGCGTGGCTGATCTCGTGGCAGGCGCCCGAGGCGGGACGGCTGTCGCCGGCCACGGACATGGAGATCCCGCACAGGACGAGCGACTCGGACAGCGTCGTCAGGAACTCGTCGTCGCCGACCCCGCCGGGGTGGCGCAGGACCGCCTCGGCGGCCTGGCGGGCCATGGCGGCGGCCAGTCCGTCGACCTTCTCGCCGGTCTCCCGGCTGGCCAGCTCCCAGTCGGCCACGGCGGAGATCTTGCAGATCACATCGCCGATGCCGGCCCGCACGAAGCGCACCGGGGCCTCACGGATGACATCGAGGTCGATGACGATCCCGATCGGGTTCGGCACACCGTACGAGCCGCGGCCCGCGTCGTTGTCGAGGGTGGCGACCGGCGAGCACAGACCGTCGTTGGCGAGGTTCGTGGCCACGGCGACCAGCGGCAGCCCGACCCGGGCGGCCGCGTACTTGGCGCAGTCGATGACCTTGCCGCCGCCGAGCCCGACCACGGCGTCGTAGTGACCGCCCTTCTTGATCGAGTCGGCGAGCCGTACCGCGCCGTCGATGGTCCCGTCGGCGTCGGAGAACCAGTCCGCCTCCGGAAACGCGGGGGCGAACCGCTCGCGCAGCGCCGCGCCGGAGCCGGCGCTGATCGCGAAGGCCAGCCGGCCCGACGGCGCGATGCGCTGGTCCGACAGGATCGTCGCCAGATCATCGAGCGCGCCGGGACGGATGTCCACGACGATCGGCGAGGGGATGAGCCTCGTCAGTACTGGCACGCGATCTCACGTCCCTTGGCGAGGTCGTCGTGGTTGTCGATCTCGACCCACTTGACGTCACCGATGGGCGCGACGTCGATCCGGAAGCCGCGGTTCACGAGCTCCTGGTAGCCGTGCTCGTAGAACTGCTGGGGGTCCGTCTCGAAGACCGTCTTCAGGGCGTCGGCCAGCTCATCGGCGGCCTCGCCCTCGATGAGGGTGACGCCGATGTACTCACCGGTCGCCTCGGCCGGGTCCATCAGCTTGGTGATCTTCGTCATGGAGCCCTCGGGGCCGACGACGACCTTCATCTCCTCGTCGGCGAGGGACTTCACCGTGTCGAGGGCGAGGATGATCTTCTTGCCGTCGCCGCGGGCGGCGAGCAGTGTCTTCTCGACGGAGACCGGGTGCACGGTGTCGCCGTTGGCGAGGATCACCGAGTGCTTGATGGCGTCACGGCCGCACCACAGGGAGTAGGCGTTGTTCCACTCCTCGGCCTTGTCGTTGTCGATCAGAGTGATCTTGACGCCGTACTTCTGCTCCAGCGCCTCGCGGCGCTCGTACACCGCCTCCTTGCGGTACCCGACGATGATCGCGACCTCGGTCAGGCCGATCTCGGCGAAGTTGCCGAGGGTGAGGTCGAGAACCGTGAGGCTCTCTTCGTCGCCCTCGGGTCCGACCGGTACCAGCGCCTTGGGGAGGGTGTCGGTGTAGGGGCGAAGACGCCGTCCGGCGCCGGCCGCCAGCACGAGGCCGATCATGCGGGTTCTCCTTCATCGTGTACGGCGGGTGCGCCTGTTTTATGGGCGGTCACCCAGAAGCGGATGCTCTCGACGAGCACCAGCAGCGCCACGGCCACGGCGAGAGCCGTGAGCGCGACCTTGAACTCTGTGGGCGCGAGCAGCGCGGCCAGGACGGTGACCAGCAGGGTCCTGCCTTCGTGCCCGCCGACGGCCCGCACCAGCCACTGGGGCGGCGCGCCGGCGTCACCGCGGATGCGGTACACCGTGTCGTAGTGATGGTAGGCGACCGCGGCCACCAGCCCGAAAGCCGCGGGAAGGGCTCCGTTCACATCGGCTTTGGCCGCCAGCACCAGAACGGTGCAGTATTCGGCGGCGCGGAAGAGCGGCGGGATCAGCCAGTCGAGGGTGCCCCTGAGGGGGTGCTCGACGGCTTCCGCCGACAGCAGGACGTACAGGCCGGCCACGAGGACGACCTGCCAGGCCGGGCCCCAGACCCAGGCCGCGGTCACCACGGCCACGGCTGCGAAGGCCGCGCTGAGCAGCCCCGTCTTTCGGGGCTTGCCCCGCAGGAGCGTCGCGAGCCCCTCGGCGAGCGGTCCGGAGTCCGTGAGGTCGTACAACGCCCGCGCCGCCCGGTCCGTCCGCCGCGCCTTGCGCGTCAGCGAGCGCAGTACGCGGCCCGCCGTGGTGTACGTCGCGGCGAAGGCGCAGCCGATGAGCAGCGCGTAGAAGGTGATACGGGGGGTGGTGGCCGCCGTGAGGATCGCGATCATCGCCCAGCGCTCGCCGATGGGCAGGACGATCATCCGGCGGATCCAGACGGTCCAGCCGACGCTGTCGAGCCTGTCCGAAAGAGCGGCGGTGGGGCTGGTGTTGGCGGTGGCGTCGTGGTTCGCCTCGTTGAAGGAGAAGTCGACGACGTGGCGGCAGGTCTGCAGGACCATCGCGCCGAGGGCGAGCGCCCATACGTCGTCACCGCCTCGGGCGGCGCCGAGGGCGAGACCCGCGTAGTAGGCGTACTCCTTGGCGCGGTCGAAGGTGGCGTCGAGCCAGGCACCGAGCGTGGAGTACTGCAGCGAGTAGCGGGCCAGCTGGCCGTCGGTGCAGTCGAGGACGAAGGAGAAGATCAGCAGCAGGCCGGCCGCGACGAAGCCGCCGCGTGTGCCGGTGGCCGCGCAGCCCGCCGCGATCAGGGCGGTGAGCAGCGAGGCCGTGGTGACCTGGTTCGGGGTCAGGCCGCGGCGGGCGCACCAGCGGGCGATGTAGCGGGAGTAAGGGCTGATGCAGTACGTGGTGAAGAAACCGTCGCGGGACTTCACCGCCGTGCGCAGCCGTACGGCCTCGTCGTCGACGGCGTCGACCGCCTGGCGGGCCTCGTTGCGGGCCTGCGGGTCGGTGGGGACGACGGCGACCAGGGTGCCCAGTTCGGGCCGGTACGGGGTGACACCGTCCGCGTCGAGGGCGGCGGCGACCCGGTCGGCGACGCTGTCGACGGCTACGGCGGTGCCGCCGCTCGCGGTGGAGCTCTCGCGGGCCAGCGCCCGGGTCAGTTCTCGGCGGGCGGCGGCCTGCACGGTCACGGCGCCCGGCAGGGCGGCGGTTTCGAACCGGGGGTCGGTGAGTCCCAGGCGCAGGGCGTGCACATGGCCCACGAACCGTGTGTCGACGATCGCGACCCGCTGGTCCGCGGGCACCGTCGCGAGGAGCGTCTCGACGTCACCGGTGTCGGAGGCGACCCGCACGTCGAAGCCGAGCGACCGCAGATCGCCCTCCAGCGACGATCCGGGCACCGGCTGACCGGTGAGGATGGCGGTCGACAGAGGAACTCACTCCCTGGGTGCCGACGCGACCGCGCCGGACATGTACGTGGTGGAGGCGCCCTGGCCCTGGGGGCCGGCGGCGTGTCGGCAGAGGTTATCGGATGAAGAGAAGCAGACGTTCACCGCCCGTTCACGGCTTGATCAGTTCGACCTGACCACACCGTCGGCCCTCCGCCGCGATCATCATCGGGGATGCGGGGGCTGCGCCACAAACTCCGGTGCGTATATCGGTCGATAGGGGGCCAAGGGGTGGGCTCGCCCCTCCGCCGGAGGCGGCATGCCGAGCCCCCGAAGGCGCGCGGTACCGTGCCGTCCGCGACTGCGCCGCGGGGGCGCGACCAGCCACGATCGCACCCGCGTCCGCCAACCCTGCACACCTTCCACGGCGAATGGGCACAAGCGCACCCCGCATAAGGTTGAGCGCATGACATGGCTGATCACAGGCGGGGCGGGCTACATCGGCGCACACGTGGCGAAGGTCATGACCGACGCCGGCGAACAGGTCATCGCACTGGACGACCTCTCCGCAGGGGTCCGCGGCCGCCTCCCCGAGCGCATCCCCTTGATCCACGGCTCCGCCCTGGACGGCGACCTCCTCAAGCGCGTCCTCACCGAGCACGCCGTGACCGGTGTGGTCCACCTCGCCGCCCGCAAGCAGGTCGGCGAGTCCGTCGCCCAGCCCACCCGCTACTACCAGGAGAACGTCGGCGCTCTCGCCACCCTCCTGGAGGCGGCGGCGGGAGCCGGGGTGGAGCGCTTCCTCTTCTCCTCCTCCGCCGCCGTCTACGGCAACCCGGACGTGGACCTCATCACCGAGGACACCCCGTGCGCCCCGGTGAACCCCTACGGCGAGACCAAACTCGCCGGTGAATGGCTGGTCCGGGCGGCGGGCCGGGCGCACGGCATCGCGACCGTGTGCCTGCGTTACTTCAACGTGGCGGGCGCCGCCGACCCGGCCCTGGCCGACACGGGCGTCTTCAACGTCATCCCGATGGTCTTCGACCGCCTCACCCGCGACGACGCCCCACGGATCTTCGGCGACGACTACCCGACCCCGGACGGCACCTGCGTCCGGGACTACATCCATGTCGCCGACCTAGCCGACGCGCACCTCGCGGCGGCCCGACGCCTCACCGGCGGCGCCACGGGCGACCTGACCGTGATCATCGGCCGCGGCGAGGGCGTTTCGGTCCGCGAACTCATCGACCTCGTCGGCGAGGTGACCGGCGACCACCGGCCCGCCCTCGTCGAGCCGCGCCGGGC
>NZ_LRTR01000430.1 GCF_001550375.1 Streptomyces europaeiscabiei
GGCCGTGACCGGGGGCGTACGCTCCGCGCGCTCGGTGTGCCCGCCGGGGTGCTCGCGGCCGTCGGCGGGGCCTTCGCGTACGTCGCGGCCGTGGACCCCAACGACCCCGGCCACTACCCCGTCTGCCCGCTGTGGCGCTTCACCGGCCTCTACTGCCCCGGCTGCGGCGGTCTGCGCAGCGCGCACGCCTTCGCGCACGGGGATGTCGTGACCGCCCTCACCGACAACGCGCTGGCCGTGGCGGGCTTCGTGGGCTTCGCGTTGCTGTGGACCGTTTGGGTGGTCCATGTGGCGCGCGGGCGACCTCTGCGCCTCCGGCTCGGCCCGGTCCCGATGTGGTCGCTCGGCGCGTTGGCGCTGGTCTTCACGGTTGTCCGGAACCTGCCGTTCGGTGGCTGGCTCCATCCTTGATCAAACGGCGAACGTCCAGGTAGTGGGACCGCCGTCAACCGGATGTGAGGCCTACGCCCTCCTCCGGATACCATCGCAGTGAACTGCCAGAACCCTGAGAAGCGCTCGACTGTCAATACATGACCGTCAAACGTTGTCACCGTTTTTCACCGTCTGAAAGGGGGCCGCTCGCGTGAGTGTGCTCGACGAGATCATCGACGGAGTCCGTGCCGACCTCGCGGAGCGGCAGGCGCGCGTCAGCCTCGACGAGCTCAAGGAGCGCGTGGCGAAGGCTCCGGCGGCCAAGGACGGCGCGGCCGCGCTGCGCGGCGACGGCGTCAAGGTGATCTGCGAGGTCAAGCGGTCCAGCCCCTCCAAGGGCGCGCTCGCCGCGATCGCCGACCCGGCCGGTCTCGCGGCCGACTACGAGGCGGGTGGCGCGGCGATCATCTCCGTCCTCACCGAACAGCGCCGCTTCGGCGGCTCGCTGGCCGACCTGGAGGCCGTCCGCGCGCGCGTGGACATTCCCGTCCTGCGCAAGGACTTCATCGTCACCTCGTACCAGCTGTGGGAGGCGCGGGCGTACGGCGCCGACGTGGTCCTGCTGATCGTCGCCGCCCTCGAACAGCCGGCGCTGGAGTCGCTGATCGAGCGTGCCGAGTCCATCGGGCTCACCCCGCTCGTCGAGGTCCACGACGAGGACGAGGTCGAACGCGCGGTCGACGCCGGTGCCCGGGTGATCGGGGTCAACGCCCGCAACCTGAAGACCCTGGAGGTCGACCGCACCACGTTCGAGCGGGTAGCCCCCGAGATCCCCGACTCCATCATCAAGATCGCCGAGTCCGGCGTCCGGGGCCCGCACGACCTCATCGCCTACGCCAACGCCGGCGCCGACGCCGTCCTCGTGGGCGAGTCCCTCGTCACCGGCAAGGACCCCAGGACGGCCGTCGCCGACCTCGTCGCCGCGGGCGAGCACCCGGCGCTGCGGCACGGGCGGGGCTGACCCGGCCATGACCGACCGCGCCTTCGTCGCCGACCGGCCGGGGTTCGTCCCGGCCGGGGCGTCGGGGTGCGCGGGGGCGGCCCTGTCGGTCGAGGTCACCCACACGGGTGATCCGGGGCCGGTAGGCTGTGCCCCGATGTTCTCGATCTCCATGACGACCAGGGACCCCTACGCCCGCCTCGCGCGCGGGTGCCGCCCCCGTGGCTGCAGGGCGCCCGCCCGCCGGGTCCACGGGCGCCGGGTCCGGTACGTCATCGGCGACGAGCCGGGCCAGGTGAACGGCATGCGATGGCCCCGGGCGCGTCACCTGCGGTGAGCTGAGCCGCGTCCTCCACCGAACGCACGGCGACGTGCCGTCGCCGGACCCCTGTGCAGGGGTTCCGGTCGTACGGCACCGCCGGTATGCGCCGTGCAGGGCGTTCGTCCGCGGCGGAATCACTGCCACCGGAGCGAGGTCCGACGACCGTTCGCGACGGTGGGCCGTTTCCGCGGCTCTCAGCCAGCGTGTGCGTGATCACTGTGAACCCATCGTCCGGCCAAACCCGGGGCTGTGCCCCTGCGAGGTAACCGCATGTCCAGTGAGTTCTTCATTCCCGACCCCGAGGGTCAGGTTCCCAGTGCCGAGGGGTACTTCGGCGCGTTCGGCGGCAAGTTCATTCCGGAGGCGCTGGTCGCCGCCGTGGACGAGGTCGCCGTGGAGTACGACAAGGCGAAGCACGACCCCGAGTTCGCGCGTGAGCTCGACGATCTGCTCGTGCACTACACGGGGCGGCCCAGTTCGCTCACCGAGGTACCCCGGTTCGCCGAGCACGCCGGCGGGGCGCGGGTCTTCCTCAAGCGCGAGGACCTGAACCACACCGGATCGCACAAGATCAACAACGTGCTCGGTCAGGCCCTGCTCACCCGGCGCATGGGCAAGACGCGGGTCATCGCCGAGACGGGAGCGGGCCAGCACGGCGTCGCCACCGCCACGGCCTGTGCGCTCTTCGGGCTCGACTGCACGATCTATATGGGGGAGATCGACACCCAGCGGCAGGCCCTGAACGTCGCCCGCATGCGCATGCTCGGCGCCGAGGTCATCGCCGTGAAGTCCGGTTCCCGGACCCTCAAGGACGCCATCAACGAGGCGTTCCGCGACTGGGTCGCCAACGTCGACCGTACGCACTACCTGTTCGGGACCGTGGCCGGGCCCCACCCCTTCCCCGCCATGGTCCGCGACTTCCACCGGGTGATCGGGGTCGAGGCGCGGCGTCAGATCCTCGAACGTGCCGGGCGGCTGCCCGACGCCGCCGTCGCCTGCGTGGGCGGCGGGTCCAACGCCATCGGGCTCTTCCACGCCTTCATCCCGGACGCCGACGTACGCCTCATCGGCTGCGAACCCGCGGGTCACGGCATCGAGACCGGTGAGCACGCGGCGACGCTCACCGCCGGTGAGCCGGGCATCCTGCACGGGTCGCGCTCGTACGTCCTCCAGGACGAGGAAGGGCAGATCACCGAGCCCTACTCGATCTCGGCGGGCCTCGACTACCCGGGCATCGGCCCCGAGCACGCGTACCTCAAGGACAGCGGCCGCGGCGAGTACCGCGCGGTCACCGACGACGCGGCCATGCAGGCGCTGCGTCTGCTGTCGCGCACCGAGGGCATCATCCCTGCGATCGAGAGCGCGCACGCGCTCGCCGGCGCGCTGGAGGTCGGCAGGGAGCTGGGCAAGGACGGGCTGATCGTCGTCAACCTGTCCGGGCGCGGCGACAAGGACATGGACACGGCCGCGCGGTACTTCGGCCTGTACGAAACCGCTGCCGACGCCGAGGTCGCCGCCGACGCGGCCGATCTCGCCGAGATCGAGGGGGACGCCAAGTGAGCGGCAACATCAATCTGTTGAGTGACACCCTCGCCGCCGCCAAGGCGGAGGGGCGGGCCGCGCTCATCGCCTATCTGCCGGCCGGGTTCCCGACCGTCGACGGCGGTATCGCCGCCATCAAGGCGGTCTTCGAGGGCGGCGCCGACGTCGTCGAGGTCGGGCTGCCGCACAGCGACCCGGTCCTCGACGGTCCCGTCATCCAGACCGCCGACGACATCGCCCTGCGCGGCGGCGTCAAGATCGCGGACGTGATGCGCACGGTCAGGGAGGCCTTCGAGGCCACCGGGAAGCCCGTCCTCGTCATGACGTACTGGAACCCCATCGACCGCTACGGCGTCGAGCGCTTCACCGCCGAGCTGGCTCAGGCGGGTGGCGCGGGCTGCATCCTGCCCGACCTGCCGGTCCAGGAGTCGGCGCTGTGGAGGGAGCATGCGGACAAGCACGGTCTCGGCACCGTCTTCGTGGTCGCGCCCAGCAGCAAGGACGCCCGCCTCGCCGAGATCACCGCGGCGGGCAGCGGCTTCGTCTACGCCGCCTCGCTGATGGGGGTCACGGGCACCCGCGAGTCGGTGGGCGCGCAGGCCCAGGACCTGGTGGAGCGCACCCGGGCCACGGGTTCCGGACTGCCGGTCTGCGTCGGCCTCGGCGTCTCCGACGCCGGGCAGGCCGCCGAGGTCGCCGGATTCGCCGACGGCGTGATCGTCGGCTCCGCGTTCGTGAAGCGGATGCTGGACGCCCCCGACGAGGCGGCCGGTCTGAACGCCGTACGGGAACTCGCGGGCGACCTCGCGAAGGGCGTACGCCGGGGAGTGTGATCGGGCGTGCGATCCGGCGCGCCCACGGGGCTCGTGACGTTCACCCGTTTGTCGTACGGGGATCGCTGAACGTAACGGGCCATACGCTCACCCGAACGGGTGGAAGTGGGATCGGGGAGGCGCGGTGCGCCTCCCCGGTTCGTTCTGCGGGATGTGAGCGAGAAGAACCGTGAGGGAAAGCGCACCGCCCGTGAACGACTGGCGGAGGAGCGCGAGAAGCAGAAGGCCACCGAGAAGCGCCGTCGGGTGCTGATCGTGGGCGCCTCGGTGCTGTGCGTGCTGGGCCTGGCCGCAGTGATCGGCGTCGTGGCGGCGAACGCGGGCAAGGACGACGACGCCGACACCGCGGGCCCGGTCGTGGCGCCCTCGGGGGCCAACGGCGAGGACAGTCTCGCGATCCCCGTGGGGGACGCCGGCGCGAAGTCGACCCTCTCGGTCTGGGAGGACTTCCGCTGCCCGGCCTGCAAGTCCTTCGAGGACGCCTACCGCTCGACGATCCACGAGCTGACCGAGGCCGGGAAGCTCAAGGTCGAGTACCACCTCGCCACCCTGATCGACGGGAACATGGGCGGCAGCGGCTCCCGCAAGGCTGCAAACGCCGCCGCGTGCGCGCAGAACGAGGGCAGATTCCCGGCGTACCACGACGTGCTGTACCAGAACCAGCCCGCCGAGACGAGCGACGACTTCGCCAGTGAGGCCAAGCTCTTCGACCTGGCGAAGAAGGTGGACGGGCTGGACACCGCGGCCTTCCGCACCTGCGTCGAGGACGGCAAGCACGACAGCTGGGTCGCGAAGTCGAACGAGGCGTTCCAGAAGGGCGGCTTCTCCGGCACCCCGAGCGTCTTCCTCAACGGCACCAACATCTACGCGGACCAGTCCATGACCCCGGCCAAGCTGAAGCAGATGGTGGAGGCGAAGGCCCAGGGGTGAGTCGCGTGTGAGCCGAGGGGCTGCGGGAAGCCCTGAGGAGTCAAGGTAGTTGTGGCACGGCGTTATGGACCCGTTGCCGGGCCGCCTGCCGTCGGCCGGGCCCGGCAGGGTAGCGTCGACCCTGCCATGGAACTTGCCTACATTCCCAGCCCGTCGCGCGGGGTGCTGTACCTCGGTCCCGTCCCGCTGCGCGGCTACGCCTTCTGCATCATCATCGGTGTCTTCGTAGCCGTCTGGCTCGGCAACAAACGCTGGGTCGCGCGGGGCGGACGGGCCGGTACGGTCGCCGACATCTCGGTCTGGGCCGTGCCCTTCGGCCTGGTCGGCGGACGGCTCTACCACGTGATCACGGACTACGAGCTGTACTTCAGCGAGGGCCGTGACTGGGTCGACGCCTTCAAGGTCTGGGAGGGCGGGCTCGGCATCTGGGGCGCGATCGCCCTCGGCGCGGTGGGTGCGTGGATCGGCTGCCGTCGGCGTGGCATCCCGCTGCCCGCCTGGGCCGACGCCGTCGCGCCCGGCATCGCCCTCGCGCAGGCGATCGGGCGGTGGGGCAACTGGTTCAACCAGGAGCTGTACGGCAAGGAGACGAAGGTGCCGTGGGCCGTGGAGATCACGTCCTCCACGGACGGGCGGCTGCCGGGCACGTACCACCCGACCTTCCTCTACGAGTCGCTGTGGTGCATCGGTGTCGCACTCCTCGTCATCTGGGCGGACCGTCGCTTCAAGCTCGGGCACGGGCGGGCGTTCGCGCTGTACGTCGCCTCGTACTGCGTGGGGCGGTTCTGGATCGAGTACCTGCGGGTCGACGAGGCCCACCACATCCTCGGCCTGCGCCTCAACAACTGGACCGCGCTGTTCGTCTTCATCCTCGCCGTGATCTACATCGTCCTGTCGGCCCGGAAGCGGCCGGGGCGGGAAGAGGTCGTCGAGCCGGGTGTCTCCGACGGGGACCCTGCCGCTGCGGACGTGGAGAAGGGCGAGCAGAAGGACGACGAGGACTCGGAGTCCGCGGAGCCCTCGGGCGAGGCCGATGCGAAGGAGGAGAAGGACGCGGATGCCGCCTCCGACTCCGTGGTCGAGAAGAAGGCCGAGTCCGCCGAGAAGAGCTGACATGGCGCTTCGGTCGCGGTGATCCGCCGCGCCGCCGCGCTGCGAGGGATGTTCCCCACCCATCCGCCCCTTCCGGGCGGGTGGGTTTTTGGGTTTCGGGTGGGTGGGAGATGGGCGGGGTGGGGTGACTGAGGCTGTGGGGCGGGTGCGGGTGGTTCGTGGTTGCTCGCGCAGTTCCCCGCGCCCCTGAAAGATCAGGCCCTGCGGGCCTGAAAGACCACGGCCTCGCGCCCCTGAAAAGCACGGGGCGCAGCCCCTGCTTTTCCAGGGGCGCGGGGAACTGCGCGACCAGCCCCCACCGGGCCCGCAGAGGGGGGTCGAAGGGGCGCAGCCCCTGGGATGGGAATGGGTAGGGGCGGCGGGGGCGGATCAGCGTCTGGTGGGGCGGTTGGCCAGGGTGAGGGTTCTGCGGGCGGCTGCCACCACGGCCGGGTCGATGAAGCGGCCGTCGGGGAGGGCCTGGGCGCCGGGCGTGGTGGTCGCGGCCTTGAGGGTCTCCTCGGCCGATTCCACTTCCCGCGGGGTGGGGGCGTAGGCGCGTTCGATCACCGGGAGTTGGCGGGGGTGGATGGCGGCGCGGCCCAGGAAGCCGAGGGCGCGGCCGTGGGCGCAGGAGGCGGCCAGGCCTTCGAGGTCCTTCGTGTCCGGGTAGATCGACTGGGCCGGTGAGGGGAGGCCCGCGGCGCGCGCGGCGAGGATCACCCGGGAGCGGGGCCAGTCGAGGGCCGAGTCGTGCTGGACTGCCAGGTCGGCGCGGAGGTCCGCCTCGCCGAGCGCGATGCCGCGGAGTGCGGGATGGGCGGTGGCGATGTCGTAGGCGCGTTCCACGCCCAGAGCCGATTCGAGGAGCGCGTACAGGGGGATCGCTCCTCCTTCCGCGGGGGCGGTTCTTTCCGCGACGTCGGCGACGTGGGCGGGGGACGTGATCTTCGGAAGGCGGAGGGCCGCCAGCCCGGGGAGAGGGGAGAGGGTCTTGAGGTCCTGTTCGGCCTCCGGGGTGCTCAGGGCGTTCACGCGTACGTGGACCGGGGCGGTGGACGGGCCCGAGAGGAGTTCGGCGGTCGCCGCGCGGGCGTAGGCCTTGCGGTCCGGCGCCACCGCGTCCTCCAGGTCCACGATCACCACGTCCGCGCCGGCGGACAGGGCCTTGGTGACCACCTCCGGGCGGTCGCCGGGGACGTACAGCCAGGTCAGGGGGAAGGGGGTCGTCGGCCCGGGGGTCACAGGGCGCCCTCCTGGCGGAGGGTCTCGATGTCCGGTTCCGACAGGCCCAGTTCGGTGAGGATCGAGTCCGTGTCGGCGCCGTGGGCGCGGCCCGCCCAGCGGATCGCGCCGGGGGTGGCGGAGAGGCGGAAGAGCACGTTCTGCATACGCAGGGGGCCGAGGTCGGGGTCGTCGACGGTCGTGATCGTGTCCAGGGCCCGGTACTGGGGGTCGGTCATCACCTCCCGTACGTCCTGGATGGGGGCCACCGCCGCCTCCGCCTTCTCGAACACATCGATGACCTCCTCGCGGGTGTGGCGGGCGATCCACGCGCCGACGGCCTCGTCCAGGACGTCCGCGTGCCGGGCCCGTTCCGCGCCTGAGCCGAACCAGGGCTCGTCGATCAGCTCGGGGCGGCCGACCAGGCGCATCACCCGTTCCGCGATCGACTGGGCCGAGGTGGAGACGGCCACCCAGGAGCCGTCCGCCGTGCGATAGGTGTTGCGGGGCGCGTTGTTGGCGGAGCGGTTGCCGGTACGGGGCTGGACGTGGCCGAGCTGGTCGTACCAGAGGGGTTGGGGACCGAGGACGGTGAGGATCGGCTCGATGATCGCCATGTCGACCGTCTGCCCTTCGCCCGTCCGGTCACGCGCGGCGAGTGCGGTCATCACCGCGTACGCCGTCGCCAGGCCCGCGATCGAGTCGGCCAGGCCGAAGGGGGGCAGGACCGGTGGGGCGTCCGGCTCGCCGGTGATCGCGGCGAAGCCGCTCATCGCCTCGGCCAGGGTGCCGAAGCCGGGGCGGTGCGCGTACGGGCCGAACTGACCGAAGCCGGTGACGCGGGCGAGGACGAGGCGGGGGTTCGCGGCGGAGAGTTCCTTCCAGCCCAGGCCCCATTTCTCCAGGGTGCCGGGGCGGAAGTTCTCGATGATCACGTCGGCGGTGGCGGCGAGGCGCAGGAGCGTGTCCCGGCCGCCGGGGGTGGAGAGGTTCAGTGTCAGGGTGCGCTTGTTGCGGCCCAGCAGTTTCCACCACAGGCCCACGCCGTTCTTCGACGGGCCGTGGCCACGGGACGGGTCCGGCTTCGTGGGGTGCTCGATCTTGATGACCTCCGCGCCGAAGTCGCCGAGCATCGTGGCGGCGAGGGGACCGGCGAAGAGGGTGGCGAGGTCGAGCACGCGGAGGTGGGAGAGCGGGGGGTCGTACGCCTGGGTCATGGGTGGGGGGTCTCCCGGAGGGTGAGGTGGGCCAGGGTGTCGAAGCCGATGCCGTTGAAGTCGGCGATCGAGGTGGCCAGGCGGTTCTTGAGGGGGGCCGTCCAGCGGTCGGGGAGGGCGTTCGGGGAGCCGGTCAGGAGGCCGGCGATGCTGCCCGCCGTCGCGCCGTTGGAGTCGGTGTCCCAACCGCCCGACACCGTGCGGCAGATGGAGGCCGTGAAGTCGCCGTCCGCGTGGGTGAGTGCGGCGGTGAGCAGGGCCGTGTTGGGGAGGGCGTGGACCCAGTGGTGGTCGGCGTAGGTGGCGTGGAGTTCGTCGACGACCGTGTCGAAGTCGTTTTTGGCCGTGGCGAGTCGGAGGGCGTGGTCGATCGCTTTCGCCAGGCGGGAGTCCGGGGGGACGACCTGGAGGCCGGTGCGCAGGCAGTGGTGGACGTCGTGGGTGCCGGTGGCCGCGTCCGCGATGGTGGCCGCGACGAACATCGCCGCGTAGACGCCGTTCGCGGTGTGGGTGAGGGCGGCGTCGCGGTGGGCCTGTTCGGCCGCGGAGGCCGGGTCGCCGGGGTTGGTCCAGCCGTGGACGTCGGCGCGGATCAGGGCACCGATCCATTCGCGGAACGGGTTGCGGTGGCGGGCGGTGCGCGGGGGGTCGATGCCGGTGAGGAGGTTGCGGTAGGCGATGCGTTCGGCGGTGAAGGTGCGGCCTGCGGGGAGTTCGTCGAGCCAGAGCCGTGCCACGTCGGTGGTGGTGAAGTCGCGGCCGTGGCGGGCGAGCAGGAGGAGGTTGAGGAGGGGGTAGTTGAGATCGTCGTCCTCGGGCATGCCGTCGATGTTCTCGGCGAGGGAGGTGGGGGCCGAACGGCGGTTCCAGGGGTGGGCGGCGAGGAGCTCCGGGGGGACACCACGGGCGGTGAACCAGGTGGTGAGGGGCCAGTTGCCGGCTGCCCGGGCGAGTTGGCGGATCGCGGGGAGGGGAAGTTTCTCGACGGGTTTGCCGAGGAGGCAGCCGACGGCGCGGCCGAGCCAGGCGGCCTCCAGTCGCCGCGTGTACGTGGCCGGGGTGGGGAGGGTGTCGCGGGCCTGCGCTTGCAGGGTGCGGTCTGCGCCCACCCGTGCCGCCCCAGCGGCACGACTGCCCGCAGGCTGAGCGTCGTGGGTGGGGTGACCGGGACGGGTCGGCCCAGCCGGACCGGTGGGCTCGGCCGGGCGCATCGGCCAATCCGGGCACAACGCCTTGATCCTGCTCAGCTCGGTCGGCTCGTGTTCCGCCAAGCTGCTGGGTAGGTCTGCCAGTTCGTCCAGCAGGTCCTCGGCGAGTTGGCGCAAGTAGCGGGACGTCCGATGTGGGGACGCGCCGGCGCGGGGCGGGGCCGGGGGGCCGCCCGCTCCTCGCCAGCGGGCGGCGATGGCCGACGGCTCGCGACCGTCCTGGACCGCCTGGTGGAGTTCGTGGCCCAGGAGGTCTTCCGGTTGGACCCAGGTGAGTCGGAGGGGGGTCACCGGAGGGGGGCCAGGGCGGCGAGGGCGGCCTCGTGGGCGCGGCGGCGGTGTACGTCCTGGGCGTGGATCTGGAGGGTGACCGCCGTCAGGGCCGTGGCGGGGGCGTGCAGGTCCAGGCGGCTGGCCTCGGCGACCGTCTTGGCCCAGTCGGACGGGACCTCCGAGCCCAGTGCTCCTGCCAGCGCTCCCGACATCGTGGCGATCGAGTCGCAGTCGCGGCCGTAGTTCACCGAACCCAGGACCGCGTGACGGTAGTCGCCGCGCGCCACGAGCAACATGCCCAGGGCGATGGGGAGTTCCTCGATGGCGTGGAGGCGGGAGGGGCGGCGGGCACCGAGGGAGGGAGCGCGGTAGTCGGGGCCGACCGTGTCGAACGGCGCCACCGCCTCGCGGAGCGGCCGTAGCGCCGACTCGAAGTCCGTGTGGCGGCGGGCCACTTCACAGACGGCCTCGATCGCCGCTCGGGTGCCGTCCTTCGCCACGGCGAGGCATGTCTCGATCACCGACTCCGCGGTCGCGCCCGGCGTGCACGCCGCCGCGACCCCCGCCGCGAACACGCCCGCCGCCTCCCTGCCGTACGACGACTGGTGGGCGCCCGCGATGTCGAGGGCCTCGGCGTACGCGCCGAGCGGGTCGGCGGCGTTGACCAGGCCGACGGGGGCCATGTACATCGCGGCGCCGCAGTTGACGATGTTGCCGGTGCCGGCCTCTCGGGGGTCGATGTGGCCGTAGTGGATGCGGGCCACGAGCCACTTCTCGGCGAGGAAGACCCGTTGGAGAGGGAGGGCCTCCGCCTCCAGTTCGGGGATCCAGCGCGGGGTCGTCATCATGTCCGGCACCAGGTGCTCGGCGATGGCGTACGCGTCCAGGTGGTCGCGTACGCGGTCGTACACCCGCACGAGGGCGTGGGTCATCAAGGTGTCGTCGGTGACGTGGCCGTCGCCCTTGTGGTACGGCGCGATGGGGCGGGCGGTGCGCCAGCCGTCGCCGTTCCAGGGGCCGACGATGCCGTGGACGCGGCCGCCATGGCGTTCGAGGATCTGCTCCGGGGTGTAGCCCTCGACCGGGCCGCCGAGGGCGTCGCCGACGGCGGCGCCGACCAGGGCGCCGGTGATGCGCTCTTCGAGGCTTGCCGCGGCGTTCGCCGCAGCATCTGTTCCGGCATGGGGCATTGCGTGCGGGTTGGCTTCCCTTGGGGGCGTCATGCCCGAATCATCCTCCTGGGCTGGCGAGTTCCGTGGCTGCGAGAAGTTCGGCGAGGTGTACGAGATCGGTGCCGGTGAGGCGGGGGAGTGCGCAGCCGGAGAGGGTGCGGCAGGCTTCCCGCCAGGTGTCGGGGATGGCGGCGGCGCCGCCGAGCGCGCCGGTCAGGGCGCCGGCGAGGGCCGGGGCGGAGTCGGC
>NZ_LRTR01000431.1 GCF_001550375.1 Streptomyces europaeiscabiei
ACGCGGGAGAGGCAGGCGGCGGCGGGGACGGCCTCGGCGATCCGGCCCTCGGCGGCGGTGGCCAGGGCGAGCGCCACGGGGACGGTCTCGGCGGCGGCGATGCCGTAGCTGTAGACGTGGTCGACGATCTGGTGCTCCAGGAGCGGGACCAGAGCGAATGTTCCTTCTTCTTTGTGGCGGTGGGCGAGGTCCAGGGCGTGGCGGGCGTTGCGGCCGATCTCCGTCTCGGCGGGGAGTTCGGCCAGGGCCGCTGCCGTGCAGTCGTCGACGTTCGCTCCGACGAGCGCCAGCGCGAGCGCGGCGGCCATCGCGCGTGCGCCGTGCACGCCGTCGCCGTCCTGGGTGTAGCGGGCGTCGAACTCGGCGAGGTCGGCGGCGCGTCGGGGGTCGCCGGGGTGGGCCACGGCGAGCACACAGGCGCGTACGCAGGCCGCGTCGTCGAAGTAGTGGGGGTTGTCGTGGCCGGTGGCGGGTGGGCGCAGGCCGGTGGCGAGGTTGCCGAGTCCGGCGCGTACGGAGATACGGGCGCGCAGGGGGAGTACGGCGGACTCGACCTCGGGGGCGCGTTCGGCGGCGGCGGCGATCTCGCTGGCCACGGCGTTCCAGGAGAGGTCGATCGAGGCGCGGGTGCGGCGTTCCAGGCTGAGGTCGCCGAGGGCGGCCGCGTCGCCGGCGCGGAGGAGGGCCTCCGCGGCGAACGCCGCCCATTCCGCGTCGTCGGAGGGGCCGAGGCGGAGCGGCCCGGGGGGTTGGTTGAGGGCGATGGGGACCGGGAGTGTGGTGGTGGCGTTCTGCTCGGCGAAGGTGTCCAGTTCGCGGGTCAGTCGGCGGGTCCACTCCGGCATGCGGGCGGCTCGGTGGCGGGCTGCGGGCCAGCCGGCGGCGTCGCCTGCGGCCAGGCCCAGCAGGAGGCCCTCGACCCGGTGGCCCTCCGGGGGGTGCGTCGTCCGGCCCGCCGCGGCTTCGCCTTCGGCCGGTTTGTTCCCACCCGAACCGCCCGCGCGGCTTTCGTCGTCGGGTGCGGGTGGCCCCGGTGGGGCGTCCTCGCCGTCGGCGACCGCGGGTGCGGGGGTGATCGGCCTCGTCACGACCGTGGGCGCGGTTCCGGACGGCTTCGCCACGACCCCGGGTACGAGGTTGACCGGGTTCGCCGCGGTCGTGAGTTCGGCTTCGATCGGGTTCGCCGCGGTCGTGAGTTCGGCTTCGATCGGGTTCGTCATGTCCGTGAGTCCGGCTTCGATCGGGTTCGCCGTGACCGTGTGCACGGCTTCGACCCGGTTCGCCGTGACAGCGAGGCCGTTCCCGTCGGATGTGTTCGCCACCGTCCACGAGGTGGGCGTGGTGGCGTCGGCCGGTCCGGGTGTCGCCGCACGCGCGGTCTCGTCACACGGTGCCGGTGTCGCCGTGTGCGTTGTCCCGTCGTACGGCCCGGGTGTCGCGGTGTGCGTTGTCCCGTCGTACGGCCCGGGTGTCGCGGTGTGCGTCGTCCCGTCGTACGGCCCGGGTGTCGCGGTGTGCGTCGTCCCGTCGTACGGCCCGGGTGTCGCCGTATGCGAAGCCCCGTCGCCCGGCGTCGACGGCCCGGTGGGTGTGGTTTCGTCCCACGGTGGTGGTGGGGTCATCAGGAGGTCTCCGTCTTGGTGGGTGGGGCCAGGGTGAAGGCGGTCGGAGGTGGGCAGGTCCGCTCCTCGCGGTGGAGGGGCGTTGTGGTGGTGCCCCATTTGCCGCCCTCTCCGGGGACCAGGAGCTCGGCCACGTCGAGGACGTGGTGGCCTGCCATGGAGGGGAGGCAGCTGCCCCTCGCCGGGCCGATGGCGGTGGCCCACTCGGGCGGGATCGAGGACGCGCCCCGGGTCGCGCCGGCCAGGGCGCCGGCGACGGCGGCGGTCGTGTCGGCGTCGCGGCCCATGTTCACCGCCGTCAGCACCGACTCGGTGAAGTCGCCGTCGGCCGCCGCGTAGGCGCCGAAGGCGAGGGCGACGGCTTCGGGGGCGAGGTCGGTCCAGGGGTAGCCGCCGATGACGACGGCGGAACGGACCGCGCGTTCGCCGCGGTGGGCGACGGCCACCGCCCGGCGCAAGGAGCGGGCCGTCCAGGAGTCGTCGGGGACCACGGCGAGGGCGGAGGCGACCACGGCGATCGTGGGGGCGCCCGCCATCGCCGCCGCCACTCCCGCCGCGACCGCCTGGCCGCCGTAGATGCCCTCGCCTTCGTGACTGACCGAGCCGTCGATGGCGACCAGGCGGGCGGCCTCCGCCGGGCGGCCCGCGGCGAAGACGCCGAAGGGCGCCGCGCGCATGGCCAGTCCGTCGCTCCAGGCGTGCCGGTGCTGCGCGGAGATCGGCGCGGCCAGGCCCCGGCGGAGGTTCTCCAGGGTGCCGCGTTCGCTGAAGCCGGCGCCCCGGAACGGGCCCTCGTCCCGATCCGCGATCCACTGGTGCCAGGCCGTCTCCACATGCGTGACGGTGAGCGCCGAGCCGTGCCGGGCCAGCAGCAGCCCGGAGAAGATGGCGTACTCGGTGTCGTCCGTGCCCGAGGGGTGCTCGGCCACGTACCCCGTGATGCGCCCCCAGCGCGCGCGGATCTCGGAGGGTTTCATGTTCTCGGCGGGCGCCCCCAGCGCGTCCCCGACGGCGAGCCCGAGCATGGCGCCCCGCGCCCGCTCGCGGAGGGCGGCGGCGTCCCCGGGCGCCGGGACCGAAGGAATGCAGGCGATGGAAGGCATATGGCGCCTCTCTGGCCCGGTGGGCAGGTCTGGCCCTACGGGCAGTTGATCCGCTCCGAAGATTTCGCGACGTCGAAGATTTCGCTGTGAAGATCTCTGCCACATCGGGTGCCCCGACGGCCCCAGGAACGCCCTCGTATCACCCGGTCGACATCTGTGCAGAGCCGTGTACGAATGAGCGGCAACGGTTTCTCGAACAGCTGCTGCCCTGGTAAGCACGGCCTTCCTTGCTGGCAGAAGCAATTTTCCGAGCGTACGTTCGATGCGAGGAAAGGGGCTTGACCGTGGCGATCATCGACACCGAGGCCGCGCTGCACGAGGCGCATCGCGACAACCACACCCACCGGGACGTGAACGGCGGCTGGCTGCGGCCCGCCGTGTTCGGGGCGATGGACGGACTCGTGTCCAACCTGGCGCTGATGACCGGTGTCGCGGGCGGGTCGGCCGGACGGGAGGCGGTCGTCGTCGCCGGGCTCGCGGGTCTCGCCGCCGGAGCCTTCTCCATGGCCGCCGGCGAATACACCTCCGTGGCCTCGCAGCGAGAACTCGTCGAGGCCGAACTCGACGTCGAGCGGCGGGAGTTGCGCAAGCATCCCAAGGACGAGGAGAAGGAGCTGGCCGCCCTCTACGAGAGCCGTGGGGTCGAGGCGCGGCTCGCCCGGGAGGTCGCGCGGCAGCTGTCGCGCGACCCCGAGCAGGCCCTGGAGATCCACGCCCGCGAGGAACTGGGCATCGATCCCGGCGACCTTCCCTCGCCCGCCGTCGCCGCCGTGTCGAGCTTCGGCTCCTTCGCGCTGGGCGCCCTGCTCCCCGTGCTGCCGTACCTGCTCGGCGCGGGCACGCTGTGGCCCGCCGTGCTGGTGGCGCTCGCCGGGCTCTTCGGGTGCGGGGCGGTGGTGGCCAGGGTGACGGCCAGGAGCTGGTGGTTCAGCGGGCTGCGGCAGCTCGCCCTCGGCGGTGCCGCGGCGGGTGTGACGTACGCCCTGGGCAGCCTGATCGGCGCGGCCGTATGATGGATCGGATGGCTACGTATGCGCGGGACCGCATAAGTAGTCGTTACCGGGCGGTTTCGAATGCTTAACCGCTGGGCATGAGCCGTAAGCGCCGCGGGCAAAGACGCCTGCAAGCACCCTGATGCAGTGGGCGACGCCGCCTTCTGTGCCCCCGGTCGACCGACATTGATCTGTCCGGTCGGCTCCCCCCTGATCACGCAACCGTGCGCGGCACCCCCTCCGCGCCCGTGGCGTCCGCATGTTGGGACGAAGTATCCAGTTCCCGAGAATCGCTCCATCATGTAACCTGCACGAAATTTTGCACTTTGCGCAGAGGGCCAACGTCGTCCCTCGGCAATCGCTCCCCCAGAGCCTTCAGGGCCTGGGAGGTACCCCCAGCCAAATGACGACGACGGGAGAGCCGATGCGTACGCCGCGCCAGCCGTCCCAGCACTCCGCGAATGGCCAGAAGTGGTCCTTCATGGATGCTCGCCCTGCTGCGCAGGGTATGTACGACCCCCGCAACGAGCACGACGCCTGTGGCGTCGGCTTCGTGGCCACCCTCACCGGCGAGGCGAGCCATGCGCTGGTCGAGCAGGCGCTCACGGTTCTTCGCAACCTGGAGCACCGCGGTGCCACCGGCTCCGAGCCCGACTCCGGCGACGGCGCCGGCATTCTTTCGCAGGTTCCCGACGCGTTCTTCCGTGAGGTGGCCGGATTCGAGCTGCCCGCGGCCGGCTCGTACGCCGTGGGTATCGCCTTCCTGCCCGAGGACGGCGCCGACGAGGCCGCGGCCCGTATCGAGGCCATCGCGGCCGAGGAGAGCCTGACCGTCCTCGGCTGGCGCGAGGTGCCCGTCGCCCCCGAGCTGCTCGGCGCCACCGCCCGCTCGACGATGCCCTCCTTCCGTCAGGTCTTCGTCGCCGACGCGGCGGCCGTGCCCGCCACGGGCATCGACCTCGACCGCAAGAGCTTCGTGCTGCGCAAGCGCGCCGAGCGCGAGGTCGACGTCTACTTCCCCTCGCTGTCCGCGCGGACGATCGTCTACAAGGGCATGCTGACCACCGGCCAGCTGGAGCCCTTCTTCCCGGACCTGTCCGACCGCCGCTTCGCCTCCGCGATCGCGCTCGTGCACTCCCGGTTCTCCACGAACACCTTCCCGTCGTGGCCGCTCGCCCACCCCTACCGCTTCGTCGCGCACAACGGCGAGATCAACACGGTCAAGGGCAACCGCAACTGGATGACCGCGCGCGAGTCCCAGCTGGCCTCCGACCTGTTCGGCGGGCAGGAGACGCTGGACCGGATCTTCCCGATCTGTACGCCGGACGCCTCGGACTCCGCTTCGTTCGACGAGGTCCTGGAGCTGCTCCACCTCGGCGGCCGCTCCCTGCCGCACTCCGTGCTGATGATGATCCCGGAGGCGTGGGAGAACCACGACTCCATGGAGTCGGCCCGCCGCGCCTTCTACCAGTTCCACGCCACGATGATGGAGCCCTGGGACGGCCCGGCCTGCGTCACCTTCACCGACGGCAAGCAGGTCGGCGCGGTCCTCGACCGCAACGGTCTGCGTCCCGGCCGCTACTGGGTCACCGACGACGGCCTCGTCGTCCTCGGCTCCGAGGTCGGCGTCCTCGACATCGACCCCGCCAAGGTCGTCCGCAAGGGCCGACTGCAGCCCGGCAGGATGTTCCTCGTCGACACCGTCGAGCACCGCATCATCGAGGACGACGAGATCAAGGCCGGCCTCGCCGCCGAGCAGCCCTACGCCGAGTGGCTGGAGGCCGGGGAGATCGAGCTCTCCGACCTGCCCGAGCGCGAGCACATCGTGCACACCCACGCCTCGGTCACCCGCCGCCAGCAGACCTTCGGCTACACCGAGGAGGAGCTGCGCATCATCCTCGCGCCGATGGCCAAGACCGGTGGCGAGCCGCTCGGTTCGATGGGCACGGACTCGCCGATCGCCGCGCTGTCCGCGCGTCCGCGACTGCTCTTCGACTACTTCACCCAGCTGTTCGCGCAGGTCACCAACCCGCCGCTGGACGCGATCCGTGAAGAGCTGGTCACGAGTCTGCGGTCCTCGCTGGGCCCGCAGGGCAACCTCCTGGAGCCGACCGCCGCGTCGTGCCGGAGCGTCACCCTGCCCTTCCCGGTGATCGACAACGACGAGCTGGCCAAGCTCATCCACATCAACGCCGACGGCGACATGCCCGGCATGAAGGCCGCCACGCTCTCCGGCCTCTACCGGGTCTCCGGCGGCGGTGACGCCCTCGCCGCCCGCATCGAGGAGATCTGCGCCGAGGCCGACGCCGCCATCGACAACGGCGCCCGGCTGATCGTCCTCTCCGACCGCCACTCGGACGCCGAGCACGCGCCGATCCCGTCGCTGCTGCTCACCGCGGCCGTCCACCACCACCTCATCCGTACCAAGGAGCGCACCCACGTGGGCCTCCTGGTCGAGGCCGGCGACGTCCGCGAGGTCCACCACGTCGCCCTGCTCATCGGGTTCGGCGCCGCGGCCGTCAACCCGTACCTGGCGATGGAGACCGTCGAGGACCTCGTCCGCGCCGGAACGTTCCTCTCCGACATCGAGGCCGAGCAGGCCATCCGCAACCTGATCTACGCCCTCGGCAAGGGCGTCCTGAAGGTCATGTCGAAGATGGGCATCTCCACGGTCGCCTCCTACCGCGGCGCCCAGGTCTTCGAGGCCGTCGGTCTCGCGGACGAATTCGTCGAGAAGTACTTCATCGGCACGGCCACCAAGATCGGCGGCGTCGGCATCGACGTCATCGCCAAGGAGGTCGCCGCCCGCCACGCCAAGGCGTACCCGGCCAGCGGCATCGCCCCGGCCCACCGCGCCCTGGACATAGGCGGCGAGTACCAGTGGCGCCGCGAGGGCGAGCCGCACCTGTTCGACCCGGAGACGGTCTTCCGCCTCCAGCACTCGACCCGGACGCGCCGCTACGACATCTTCAAGAAGTACACGGACCGCGTGAACGAGCAGTCCGAGCGCCTGATGACGCTGCGCGGCCTGTTCGGCTTCAAGACCGGGGAACGTCAGCCGATCTCCATCGACGAGGTCGAGCCGGCCTCCGAGATCGTCAAGCGGTTCTCGACCGGCGCCATGTCGTACGGCTCGATCTCCCGCGAGGCGCACGAGACCCTCGCCATCGCCATGAACCAGCTGGGCGGCAAGTCCAACACCGGTGAGGGCGGCGAGGACCCGGACCGCCTGTACGACCCGGCGCGCCGTTCGTCGATCAAGCAGGTTGCCTCCGGCCGCTTCGGTGTGACCTCCGAGTACCTGGTCAACGCGGACGACATCCAGATCAAGATGGCCCAGGGCGCCAAGCCCGGTGAGGGCGGTCAGCTGCCCGGTCACAAGGTGTACCCGTGGGTCGCGAAGACGCGTCACTCGACGCCGGGCGTGGGCCTCATCTCCCCGCCGCCGCACCACGACATCTACTCCATCGAGGACCTGGCCCAGCTGATCCACGACCTGAAGAACGCGAACCCGCAGGCGCGGATCCACGTCAAGCTGGTCTCCGAGGTCGGCGTCGGCACGGTCGCCGCGGGTGTCTCCAAGGCGCACGCGGACGTCGTCCTCATCTCCGGCCACGACGGCGGCACGGGCGCCTCGCCGCTCACCTCGCTGAAGCACGCCGGCGGTCCCTGGGAGCTCGGCCTCGCCGAGACCCAGCAGACCCTGCTCCTCAACGGCCTGCGCGACCGCATCGTCGTACAGACCGACGGCCAGCTGAAGACCGGCCGTGACGTGGTCATCGCCGCGCTCCTCGGCGCCGAGGAGTTCGGCTTCGCCACCGCGCCGCTGGTCGTCTCCGGCTGCATCATGATGCGCGTCTGCCACCTGGACACCTGCCCGGTCGGCATCGCCACGCAGAACCCGACGCTCCGCGACCGGTTCTCCGGCAAGGCCGAGTACGTCGTGAACTTCTTCGAGTTCATCGCCGAGGAGGTCCGCGAGATCCTCGCCGAGCTGGGCTTCCGCACCATCGAGGAGGCCGTCGGTCACGCCGAGACCCTCGACGTGGCCCGCGCGGTCGACCACTGGAAGGCGCAGGGCCTGGACCTGGAGCCGCTGTTCCACGTGCCCGAGCTGCCCGAGGGCGCGGTCCGCCACCAGCTGATCGAGCAGGACCACGGCCTGGAGAAGGCGCTCGACAACGAGCTGATCAAGCTCGCCGCCGACGCCCTCGCCGCCTCGGATGCCACCGACGCCCAGCCGGTCCGCGCCCAGATAAAGGTCCGCAACATCAACCGCACGGTCGGCACGATGCTCGGCCACGAGGTGACGAAGAAGTTCGGCGGGGCCGGTCTGCCCGACGACACCATCGACATCACCTTCACGGGCTCGGCGGGCCAGTCCTTCGGTGCCTTCCTGCCGCGCGGTGTCACGCTGCGCCTGGAGGGCGACGCCAACGACTACGTCGGCAAGGGCCTCTCCGGCGGCCGTGTGATCGTCCGCCCCGACCGGGGCGCCGACCACCTCGCCGAGTTCTCGACGATCGCGGGCAACACCATCGCCTACGGTGCGACCGGCGGCGAGCTGTTCCTCCGCGGCCGTACGGGTGAGCGGTTCTGCGTCCGCAACTCCGGCGCGACGGTCGTCTCCGAGGGCGTGGGCGACCACGGCTGCGAGTACATGACCGGCGGCCACGCGGTCGTCCTCGGCGAGACGGGCCGCAACTTCGCGGCCGGCATGTCCGGCGGCATCGCGTACGTCATCGACCTGGACCGCGACAACGTCAACGTCGGCAACGTGGGCGCGATCGAGACCCTCGACGACACCGACAAGCAGTGGCTGCACGACGTGGTGCGCCGTCACGCCGAGGAGACCGGCTCGACGGTCGCCGAGAAGCTGCTCGCCGAGTGGCCCGTCGCCGTGGAGCGCTTCAGTAAGATCATCCCCAGCACGTACAAGGCAGTGCTCGCCGCCAAGGCCGCCGCCGAGCAGGCCGGTCTCTCCGAGACCGAGATCACCGAGAAGATGATGGAGGCGGCGATCAATGGCTGACCCGAAGGGCTTCCTGAACCACGGGCGCGAGGTCGCCAAGTCCCGCCCCGTCGACGTACGCCTGAAGGACTGGAACGAGGTCTACGTCCCGGGTTCGCTGCTTCCGATCATCTCGAAGCAGGCGTCCCGCTGCATGGACTGCGGCATCCCGTTCTGTCACAACGGCTGTCCGCTCGGGAACCTCATCCCCGAGTGGAACGACTACGCCTACCGCGAGGACTGGGCGGCGGCGTCGGAGCGGCTGCACGCGACGAACAACTTCCCGGAGTTCACCGGGCGGCTGTGCCCGGCGCCGTGCGAGTCGGCCTGCGTCCTCGGCATCAACCAGCCGGCCGTCACCATCAAGAACGTCGAGGTCTCCATCATCGACAAGGCGTGGGACAGCGGCGACGTCGCGGCCCAGGCCCCGGAGCGCCTGTCCGGCAAGACGGTCGCCGTCATCGGCTCGGGTCCGGCGGGACTGGCCGCCGCCCAGCAGCTGACGCGGGCCGGCCACACGGTCGCGGTGTACGAGCGCGCGGACCGCATCGGCGGTCTGCTCCGCTACGGCATCCCCGAGTTCAAGATGGAGAAGCGGCACATCAACCGCCGCATCGAGCAGATGCGCGCGGAGGGCACCCGCTTCCGTACGGGCATCGAGATCGGCCGCGACCTCAAGGCGACGGACCTGAAGAAGCGGTACGACGCCGTCGTCATCGCCGCGGGTGCCACCACCGCCCGTGACCTCCCGGTCCCCGGCCGCGAGCTGGCCGGCATCCACCAGGCCATGGAGTACCTGCCGCTGGCCAACAAGGTCCAGGAGGGCGACTTCGTGGCGCCCCCCATCACGGCCGAGGGCAAGCACGTCGTGGTCATCGGCGGCGGCGACACGGGCGCGGACTGCGTGGGCACGGCCCACCGTCAGGGCGCGGCCTCCGTGACGCAGCTGGAGATCATGCCGCAGCCGGGCGAGGACCGTGCCGCGAACCAGCCGTGGCCGACCTTCCCCATGCTCTACAAGGTCACCTCGGCGCACGAGGAGGGCGGCGAGCGGGTCTACTCCGTCTCCACCACCCACTTCGAGGGCGACGAGGACGGCAACGTCCAGTTCCTGCACCTCACCGAGGTCGAGTTCATCGACGGCAGGCTGACCCCGAAGCCGGGCACGGAGCGCAAGATCCCCGCCCAGCTGGTCACGCTGGCGATGGGCTTCACCGGCACCGACCGTGACAACGGCCTGGTGGACCAGTTCGGCCTGGACCTCGACGAGCGCGGCAACATCGCCCGCGACGCCGACTTCCAGACCAACCTGCCGGGCGTGTTCGTGGCCGGTGACGCGGGCCGCGGTCAGTCGCTCATCGTGTGGGCGATCGCCGAGGGCCGCTCGGCGGCCCAGGGCTGCGACCGCTTCCTCACGGGGGCGAGCGAACTGCCGGCGCCGATCCGGCCGACGGACCGCTCGCTGATGGTCTGACGGCCCCACACGAAACGGTGACCTGACGGGTCACCCCACCCACGTCCCGTACAACGGCGTACGGAACACAGACGGCGCCTGCCCGCCAGTCCCCGACCGGACGACTGGGCAGGCGCCGTCGCATGTCCGGTGACCGCCGGGAGCGGAAGGCCCGCTGCCCGGCGCCTCGCCGCTCGCTCAGGCCGTCATCCCCGCGACCCTGGCGAGCGCCAGGACCACCAACAGCGTCAGCACAGCCGCACACGCCCCCGCCTGCACCACGACCCGCCTCCGGTCCCGGGGCGCGTACGCGAACGCGAGGGCGATCAAACCGCCGGTCAGCAGGCCGCCGAGGTGGCCCTGCCACGACGTCACGACCGCCGAGATGACCAGCCACACCAGCAGGCCCGCCATGAAGCGGTTGATGCCCGCCGGGTCGGCGCCCAAGCGGCGGGCCAGGACGTAGTACGCGGTGCAGACGCCGAAGATGGCGCCGGAGGCGCCGACCGTGTTGGTGTCGGGGGCGAGGAGGAGGACGAGGACGGAGCCGCCGAGGGCCGAGAGCAGGTACAGGGCGAGGTAGCGGGCGCGGCCGAGCTGGGACTCGACGATCCTGCCGACGTTCCACAGGGTGACCATGTTCATCACGATGTGCAGGATGCCGAACGTGCCCTCGGTGGGCGGCAGATGGAGGAAGGCGCCGGTGAGGAGGCGGTACCACTCGCCGTCGATCACGCCTTCGAGGTGGAAGTCGTCCGGGTAGGCGCTCTGCCAGACGTAGTGGAGGCCGTCCGGGCCGAGCAGGCCACGGCCCAGCATCGCGAAGTCGTCCACGATCGCCGGGCGGAGTATTTCGGCGACGTAGGCCACGACGTTCAGACCGATCAGGACGTACGTCACCAGCGGGATCGTGGAGATCCGGCCGCCGAAGGCCGTGCGGGCCTGGCGGACCGTTCTCGCGCCCTCCTTCACGCACTCCGGGCACTGGTGGCCCACGGCCGCGTCGCGCATGCAGTCCGGGCAGATGAACCGCTCGCAGCGCGTGCAGCGGACGTACGACTCCACTTTCGGGTGGCGGTAGCAGGTGGTGACGACGGGCTCGGGCGACGACGGGGACTCGGGTTCCACGGCCGGCTCCTTGAGGGTGCGGGGCTGATGACGAGCCGGTGAGGACGGCGGCGAACAAAATAGCGAACGGTTTCGGGCGGGCGGCCGAGGGGGTGGTCGGTGGGGTGCCATAGCCTCGGGTCTCCGCAGAGCTTCGATGCCAGGAGACCGCAGTATGCCCGCGATCAGCCTCAGCAAGGTCGAGGAGACCGCCCCCGCGCTCGTGGACCTCTACAAGGCGGCCGGAGTCTCCCTCGCCAAGCACGGGATCGGCGAAGTGCGGGCCGCCGTCTACCTCGTCGTCGACCACAGCGGCTCCATGAAGCCCTATTACAAGGACGGCAGCGTGCAGGCCCTCGCCGACCGGGTGCTCGGGCTGTCGGCTCATCTCGACGACGACGGACGCGTGCCCGTCGTCTTCTTCTCGACGGACATCGACGCCATCAGCGACATCGCCCTCGCCGACCACCGGGGAAGGATCGAGCGGATCGTGGCCGGGCTCGGACACATGGGGAAGACCAACTACCACCTGGCCATGGACGCCGTCATCGACCACTACGTGGACAGTGGCTCCACGGCCCCCGCTCTCGTGGTCTTCCAGACCGACGGCGGGCCCCTCAACAAGCTCGCCGCGGAGCGGTATGTGTGCAAGGCCGCCAAGCTCCCCCTCTTCTGGCAGTTCATCGGCTTCGGCGACCCCGACAGCAGACAGTTCGACTTCCTGCGCAGGCTCGACGAGTTGGCCGTGCCGGGCAAGCGGGTCGTCGACAACGCCGGGTTCTTCCACGCCGGTTCGGATCCGAGGGCCGTGTCCGACGGGGAGTTGTACGACCGGCTCGTGAGGGAGTTCCCGACGTGGCTGGTGGCGGCGCGGGCCGAGGGCATCGTCGCGTAGGGGGCCGTGACACAGGGGAGCCGAGGGGAGGGGCTTGTTCGTGCCCGGCCCGACCACGCCCTGTTCGGGCCCGGCGAGCGGACCCGCGAACCGACGGTCGAGGAGTACCGGGAGATCACCGGCGGCGACCACCCCTGAGGACCGTGCCGCGGCATTCGGCCGGGCCGCCCCACGCGCTCCGCAGCGCTCGGGCCTTGGTCAGCCAGAGGGACAGGTCGCACTCCGCCGTGTAACCGATCGCGCCGTGCAACTGGAGCGCCGTGCGCGCCGTCGCGTACGCCGCCTCGCACGCCGTCACCTTGGCCGCCGCCACATCCACGGGATCCAGGGTGACCGCCGCCCCGAGGACCAGCGGACGCGCGAACTCCAGGGCCACCTTCGCGTCCGCCAGCCGGTGCTTCACCGCCTGGAACGAACCTATGGGCACGCCGAACTGGGTGCGCTGCCCGACGTACGCCACCGTCCTGTCCAGGAGAGCCAGCCCGACACCGAGGGCCTGGGCGGCCACCGCGAGACGGGCCCAGGTGAGGGCCGGGGCGAGGGAGGGCGGGTTCGTGGCGAGGAGTTCGCCGCCGGGGGAGAGCGGGGTCGGGCGGCGGGCCGGGTCCAGGGAGGGGCGGACCGGGCCGTGGCCGGGGGAGAGACGCAGTTCACCGGTGCCCGAGTCGTACGACAGACGGGTCGTCGCCGCGTCCCCGTCCAGGGCGTACGACCCCGACGGCGGTGCCACCGTGGCCATGGCCTCCCCCGACACCAGCGCCGGGAGCAGGCGCTTGGCCGGGCCCGGGTCCTGCAGACCGGCCAGGAGGACCGCCGCCGTGGCCGTCTCCACGAGCGGGCCCGGCACGGCGTGCCGCCCCAACTCCACGAAGGCGACGGCCAGCTCGACGGGGAGGGGGCCGACCCCCTCGTACGCCTCCGGTGCCGCCAGCGCGAACACGCCGGCTTCTGCGACACGGGACCACAGTGCCCGCCCCGCCCCCAGCTCCCCGCGCCCCCAGGCCCGTACGACGGCCGGTGTGTCGGCGGCCGTCAGCATGGCGTCCAGCGACTCGGCGAACGCCCGCTGCTCGGTGTCGAGGAGGAAGCGCATCAGCGGCGGCCCTTCAGGATGAGGTCACGCATCAGCGGCGGCCCTTCGGCAGGCCGAGGAGGCGCTCGGCGATGATGTCGCGCTGGATCTCGTTGGTGCCGGCGTAGATCGGGCCGGCGAGGGAGAAGACATAACCCTCGGACCAGTCGGTGTCCGTCGACTCACCTTCCTCCCCGAGCAGTTCGAGTGCCGTCTCGTGCAGGGCGATGTCGTACTCGGACCAGAAGACCTTGTTCAGACTGGACTCGGGGCCGACCGGCGTGCCCTCCAGGAAGCGGGAGGCGGCCGCGTAGGTGAAGAGCTGGTAGGCACGGGCACCGATCAGCGCGTCGGCCACGCGGTCGTGTGCGGACGCCGGGCTTCCCTGGGTCTGCCAGAGGTCGAACAGGCGGTCCGCGGAGGCCAGGAAGCGGCCCGGGGGGCGGAGCGTCAGGCCGCGTTCGTTGCCTGCGGTGGACATGGCGATGCGCCAGCCCTGGCCGGGCTCGCCGATGACGTCCTGGTCCGGTACGAACACCTCGTCGAGGAAGAGTTCGGCGAAGGCGGGCTTGCCGTCGAGGCGGCCGATCGGGCGGACCGTCACGCCCGGCGCGCGCAGGTCGAACATCAGATACGTCAGGCCCTGGTGGGGCTTCGGGGTGCCCGGCTCGCTGCGGAACAGGCCGAACGCCCGGTCCGCGAAGGCGGCGCGCGACGACCAGGTCTTCTGGCCGGTCAGCAGCCAACCACCGTCCGTGCGTACGGCCTTGGAGGTGAGCGAGGCGAGGTCGGACCCGGCCTCGGGCTCCGACCAGGCCTGGGCCCACACCACCTCGCCGGAGGCCATCGGGGGCAGCACACGGGCCCGCTGCTCCCGCGTGCCGTGGTCGAAGAGGGTGGGAGCGAGGAGACTGATGCCGTTCTGGCCGACGCGGCCCGGGGCGCCCGCCGCGTAGTACTCCTCCTCGAAGACCAGTCGGCGCAACAGGCCCGCGGCACGGCCGCCGTACTCGGTCGGCCAGTCCACCACCGACCAGCGGTCGGCGGCCAGTTCGGACTCCCAGACGCGGTGGGCGGCGAAGCCCTCCGCCGTCTCCAGGGAGGGGAGCGGCTCGGCCGGGACATGGGTGCGCAGCCATGCGCGGGCCTCGACGCGGAAGGACTCGTCTGCGGGCGAACGGGCGAGGTCCATGGGGCACACCCCTTCTTTGCCTGACAAACGCTTGACCGGTCCGACAGGGCCGGCCGAGCAGGCGTCCGGTCGGCCAGGTGGCGTTCGGTCTTCCCTAACAAGTGTTTGGTAGGTTAGCGTGCCCGCATGACCACCGTCGAGCCTCCGGCGTATCTCCCCGGCCACGGCCTGCTCGCCGGACGCACCGCCGTGATCACCGCGGCGGCCGGCGCGGGCATCGGCGGAGCGACCGCGCGACGCTTCCTGGAGGAGGGCGCCCGCGTGCTGATCAGCGACGCCCACACGCGCAGACTCAAGCAGTACAAGGGCGAGCTGGCCGGCGAGTTCGGAGCGGAGTCCGTCCGAGCGGTGCCGTGCGACGTGACCGACGAGGATCAGGTGCGGGCTCTGTTCGAGGCGGCCGTCCGGCTGCACGGACGGCTCGACATCGTCGTCAACAACGCCGGCCTCGGCGGCACCTCGGACCTCGTCGACATGACCGACGAGCAGTGGTCCAAGGTGCTGGACGTGACACTGAACGGCACGTTCCGCTGCACCCGGGAGGCGCTGAGGCTGATGCGGGAGAGCGGTGGCGGCGTGATCGTCAACAACGCCTCCGTCGTCGGCTGGCGCGCCCAGGCCGGGCAGGCGCACTACGCTGCCGCGAAGGCAGGCGTGATGGCGCTGACCAGGTGCGCGGCCCTTGAGGCGGCCCGGTACGGGGTCCGGGTCAACGCCGTGTCACCGAGCCTCGCCATGCACGCGCACCTCGCGAAGGTCACCACCCCCGAACTGCTGGCCGAACTGACCGCGCGCGAGGCCTTCGGGCGGTACGCCGAACCCTGGGAGGTCGCCAACGTGATCGTGTTCCTCGCGTCCGGCTACTCCTCGTACATGACGGGTGAGATCGTCTCCGTCAGCAACCAGCACCCGTAAGGACAACGAACAGCGTGCCGACCAAGAAGAAGCCCCGGGCGACCGCCGCCGCGCCCGCCCGCCGCGGTGAACTCCTCGACAGGGCCGCGAACGTCTTCGCCGACCTGGGGTACAACGCCACCACCGTACGCAGGATCGCGGACGACGCGGGCATGCTCGCGGGCAGCCTCTACTACTACTTCGAGTCCAAGGACGCGATGCTGGAGGAGATCCTGCGGACCTTCCTCGACGAACTCTGGGAGCGGTACGACGCCGTCCTGGATGCCGGAACGGGGCCCCGGGACACCTTCGAATCCCTGGTCACCGAGTCCTTCCGGGCGATCGACCGGCACTGTGCCGCCGTGCGGATCTACCAGAACGAGGCGAAGCAACTGATCGCCCAGGAGCGGCGGTTCTTCTTTCTGGAGCAGTCGCAGACCAAGTTCGAGAAGGCATGGCTGTCCACGCTGGAGCGCGGGGTCGCCCTGGGAGAGCTCCGGGCCGACCTCGACACGAGGGTCACCTACCGCTTCGTGCGCGACACGGTCTGGGTCGCCGCGTCCTGGTACCGGCCCAACGGAAAGTACAGCCCGGAGGAGATCGCCCGACAGTACCTGTCGATGGTCCTGGACGGGATCGCCGTACGTGAAAGCGGTACGTGAAGAGCGGTACGTGAAAGCGGTACGTGAAGAGCGGTACGTGAAGAGCCATATGTGAACAACCTTTGATGTCAGGGGAGTTGCCATGGCCGAGGCCTATATCGTCGAAGCGGTCCGGACGCCCGTCGGGCGGCGCGGGGGAGGGCTCGGCCAGGTCCATCCGGCCGACCTCGGCGCGCACGCCCTCAAAGCGCTCGTCGCACGCGCGGGCGTGGACCCGGCCGCCGTGGAGGACGTCGTCTTCGGCTGCCTGGACACCGTCGGACCACAGGCCGGGGACATCGCCCGGACCAGCTGGCTGGCGGCCGGGCTGCCCGAGGAAGTGCCGGGTACGACCGTCGACCGGCAGTGCGGCTCCTCGCAGCAGGCCGTGCACTTCGCCGCCCAGGCCGTGCTCTCCGGCACCCAGGACCTGGTGGTCGCGGGCGGCGTCCAGAACATGACGATGATCCCCATCGCCTTCGCCTCCCGCCAGGCCGCCGTGCCCCTCGGGCTCACGGACGGGCCCTTCGCGGGCAGCGAGGGTTGGCGGGCACGGTACGGGGACCGGCCGGTGAACCAGTTCGCCGGCGCGGAGATGATCGCCGCGAAATGGGGCATCAGCCGCAGCGACCAGGAGGAGTTCGCGCTGCGCTCCCACCGGCGGGCGGTACGGGCCGTCGACGAGGGCCGCTTCACGCGCGAGACCGTGCCGTACGGGGACATCACCGTCGACGAGGGACCCCGCCGGGACACCTCCCTGGAGAAGATGGCCGCCCTGAAGCCGGTCATCGACGGCGGCACCGTCACGGCCGCCTGCTCCTCCCAGGTCTCCGACGGTGCCGCAGCGCTCCTCCTCGCCTCCGAACGAGCCGTACGGGAACACGGGCTGACCCCGCGCGCCCGCGTGCACCACCTCTCCGTACGCGGCGAGGACCCCATCCGTATGCTCACCGCGCCGATACCGGCGACCGCGTACGCCCTCAAGAAGACCGGCCTCACCCTCGACGCCATCGACCTCGTCGAGATCAACGAGGCCTTCGCGCCGGTCGTCCTGGCCTGGCTGAAGGAGACGGGCGCCGACCCGGAGAAGGTCAACGTCAACGGCGGCGCGATCGCCCTCGGCCACCCCCTGGGCGCGACCGGCGCCAAGCTCATGACGACCCTCCTGCACGAACTGGAGCGCACGGGCGGCCGGTACGGGCTCCAGACGATGTGCGAGGGAGGCGGGCAGGCGAACGTGACGATCATCGAGCGGCTGTGACGGTCACCGCGCGGTGGGTGTGACGGTCACCGAGCGGTCCGGTGTGACGGTCACCGCGCGGTGGGTGTGACGGTCACCGAGCGGTCCGGTGTGACGGTCACCGCGCGGTGGGTGTGACGGTCGCCGAGCGGTCCGGTGTGACGGTCGCCCCGCGGTGGGTGTGACGGTCTGTGAGGGTGGGGAAGGTCGGTGAGTGGCGGGGACGGTCACGGGGCGGTGCCGAGTCGCCCCAACGTCGTCAGCGCCTCCTCCGCCTCCTTCGTGATCCGTTCCACCAGCTCCGCGCACGACGGCAGGTCGTCGATCACCCCGGCGACCTGCCCGGCCGCCATCACCCCCAGGTCCGTACGGCCGTCCACCATCGCGGACCTGAGCAGCATGGGTGTGTTGGCGGCGAGCAGAACCTGACTCCAGGTGAGGTCCTTGCCGTGCCGCAGGGCGAGGCCGTCGCGGACCATGCGGCGCCAGGTGAGCCCGGAGAGCCGCCGGAAGCCGGCCGCGTGGCGCACGGCGTGCGCCAGGGCGCGCGCCCGGCCGGACGCCTCCAGCGCGCTCACGAACTCCGTGCGGAGCATGCGGTGCGGCAGCCCGTCCACGGCCCTGGTGACGGTGACGTCCCTGACCGTCGCGGCCAGATAGCGGGCCTTCACCGCGTCGGGCACCGTCGAGTCCGAGGTGAGCAGGAACCGGGTGCCCATCGCCACCCCGGCCGCCCCGAACGCCAGCGCGGCCACCAGCCCGCGCCCGTCGTGGAAGCCGCCGGCGGCGACGACGGGGATGTCGACGGCGTCCACGACCTGCGGCAGCAGTACGGTCGTCGCCACCTCGCCGGTGTGCCCGCCGCCCTCGCCGCCCTGCACGACCACCGCGTCCGCACCCCACGCAGCCACCTTCTCGGCGTGCCGCCGGGCGCCGACGGACGGAATGACGACCACGCCCGCGTCCTTGAGCTCGGCGATCAGCTCCCTGGACGGGGCGAGCGCGAACGACGCCACCCGGACGCCCTCCTCGACGATGATCCGTACCCGCTCCCGCGCGTCCCCCGCGTCGGCCCGCAGGTTCACCCCGAAGGGCGCGCCGTCCGCACGGGACTTCACCTCCCGTACGGCGTCCCGGAGCTGCGCGGGCGTCATCGTCGCGGAGGCCAGGATGCCGAGCGCCCCCGCGTTCGCCGGCGCGGAGACCAGCCGGGGGCCGGCCACCCAGCCCATACCGGTCTGCACGATCGGACGGCGGATGCCGACGAGCCGGGTCAGTGCCGTCTCCATCAGTCACTCTCCTCTGCCGGCCGCTGCCTCGGCCGCTCGCTCTTCCGTCAGCCTCCGACCTCGCGTACGCGCGTGTTCTCCGGGTCGATCACCTCGCGGATCAGCCTCAGCTCGGCATCGGTCGGTTCACGCGTGTACGGCACCTCGTCCGGGACGGCGAGCGTGAAGCCGGTCGCCTCCCTGACCTGCTCGACCGTGACACCCGGGTGCAGCGACACCAGCCGCATCGCGTGGTCGGGGGTCGCGAAGTCGAACACCCCGAGGTCGGACACGACACGCGGGAGGTGGTGGAAACGGGCGGCGGCCGGATGCTCGGCCACGCGGTCGTAGCCGACCCCGCACACCATGTCGACCTTCTCGACGAAGACCCGCCGGGAGTGTCTGGGAACCCAGTAACTGGTCGGGTTGTTCAGGGTGTTGACCGGCGCGCCCCGCACCCCGAGCAGCTGTCGCCTCGGCTTCGCCCAGTCGCCGACGCACGAGATGTTCTGGTTGCCGTACCGGTCGATCTGGCTCGCGCCCATCATCACGTGGCGTCGGCCGCCGGTGACCAGGGCCAGGTGCCGCCGGTAGGGCAGCCAGCCCTCCACGGTGCCGTCGAGGCCGACGAGCAGCGCCTCGCCGTCGGTCAGCAGCAGGTCCGGCGAGAACGTCCGCTTGGCGAGGCGCGCGCCCAGGGACGGGATCACGCCCATGGGACTGGCGAGGATCTCCCCGGCGCCACGCCAGGCCTCGGCACAGGCGATCACGCAGTACTCGGCGCGGGTCGCTCCGCTCGTGAGCCCTCCGCTCGTGAGCCCTCCGTTCATGAGCCCTCCGTTCATGAGCCCTCCTTGTGCCACGCCCGCACGGCCGAACGGTAGGCATGCTCGTCACCCGTCAGGAACCGCTCGGCGAAGTCCTCCCACGGCGTGCCCGCGTACGTCTTCTGAAAGGCCTCGTCCCGGCCGTAGTCGGGGGCGCAGGAGGTGAAGTGCGCGCCGTTCGGGGCCTCGATCACGCCTGTGACCACATGACGGCCGACCAGCAGCGACTGGGGCGGGGCCTCCTTCGTCAACTCCGCCGTGTCCACGAGTCGTTCGCACGACACGTACGCCGTGTCGGCAGCCTCGCAGAAGAGGTCGTCGAAGTACGGGTCCGGGCCCAGATACTGGCCGTTGCCCTGCCGGTCGGCCCGGTTGACGTGCACGAACGCGGCGTCCAGGCGCAGGGCGGGCATGGCGACGAAGGTCTCCCCGTCGTCATAGGGGGAGGTGACCGTCCGCAGACCGGGGTTGACCCGCATCACGTCCGAGCCGATGCCCGCCCTGACCGGGAGGAAGGGCAGCCGGTTCGCGGCGGCCCGCAGTCCCCACATGAACATCGCCTCGTCGATCTCCATCAGCTCGAACGCGCCCCGCTCGCGCGCCGCGCGGAAGTGCGGTTCGAGGGGGATGGAGTCGAGGGTGGCGAAGGCGGCGACCAGTTTCCGGATGCGGCCGGCGGCGGCGAGCATGCCGACGTCCGGGCCGCCGTACGAGACGACGGTGAGATCGGTGATCTCGGACCGGAGCAGTGCTCTCACCAGAGCCATCGGCTTACGGCGTGATCCCCAGCCGCCAATGCCGAGGGTCATCCCGCTCTCCAGCCGCGAGACGGCCTCGTCGGCGGTCATCGTCTTGTCACTCACCCGGGTCCCCCTCGTTCGTGGCGCTTCCCTCGGCCTGCCCCCGTTTCTTCGCCGCCCCGGCCGTGCCGGCCCTCCCGAAGGCGCCGCGGACCTCGTCGGCGACCCCGCTGAGGTTCGCCTCGAAGGTGAAGCCCTGCTCGAAGCGGTAGCTGCGGCGGACGTCGACGGGGTCGATGCCGTTGATGGCGGCCTTGGCCAGCCGGAGCAGCCGGCCGTCCTTCGCGGCGATCTCCCGCGCCAGATCCAGTGCGGCGGCGGGCAGTTCGGGACGCGGTACGACCCGCCACACCGAGCCGTGCGCCCGCAGCTCGGCGGCGGTCGCCGTACGCGAGGTGTAGTACAGCGCGCGCATCAGATGCCGAGGTACCAGCCGGGCCAGATGCGTCGCCGCGCCCAGCGCGCCCCGGTCCAGCTCGGGCAGCCCGAAGGTCGCGTCCTCGCTCGCCACGATCGCGTCCGCGTTGCCCACCAGCCCGATGCCGCCGCCCAGACAGAACCCCTGCACGGCGGCGACCACCGGTACCTCGCACTCGTACACGGCGGCAAAGGCTTCCGCGCAGCCGTGGTTGGCGCCGATCAACGCCGTGTGGCCCGCCGCCTGGATCTCCTTGATGTCCACGCCGGCGTTGAATCCGCGCCCCTCCGCACCCAGCACGACACACCGGACCTCGGGATCACGGCCCGCGCCGCGCACGGCGTCGGCCAGCTCGAACCACCCGCGCACCGGCAGCGCGTTCACCGGCGGGAAATCGATCGTGACGACGGAAATCCCCTTTTCCGGGGACGAGGTGGAGACACTCATCGGCGCATCAGCTACCTTCCACCTAACGTTTGTTAGGTACGTCTCTTGGGTGGAAGGTAGCAGCGCATGCGGCTCAACGGGAAGCTCGCCGTCGTCACCGGCGGCACGCGCGGCGTCGGCGCCGGCATCGCCCGAGCCTTCGCCGAAGCCGGCGCCGAGGTCGTGACCTGCGCCCGCCGCCCACCCGAAGTACCGCTCAAGGGCGCCGAGTTCATGCCGCTGGACGTCCGGGATCCCGACGCCGTGCACCGCTTCTTCGCCGAACTGCCCCGCGTGGACGTCCTCGTGAACAACGCCGGCGGCACCCCCTACCGCCCGCTCGCCGAGACCGACGCCCGTCGCCACGCCCGCGTCGTCGAACTCAACCTCACCGCCCCGCTGACCGTCTGCCTCGCCGCCCACGAACACCTCCGGAGGGCCCGGGGCGCGATCGTGATGATCGGCAGTGTGAGCGGCAGCCGCCCGTCGCCCGGCTCGGCCGCGTACGGCGCGGCCAAGGCCGGCCTGGAGCACCTGGCGCGCTCCATGGCCGTCGAGTGGGCCCCGGAGATACGGGTCAACACCCTCGTCCTCGGCATGGTCCGCACGGAACTCGCCCACCTCCACTACGGCGACGACCACGGCATCGCCGCCGTGGCCCGCACGGTCCCGCTGGGCCGCCTCGCCACCCCCTCCGACATCGGCGACGCGGCGGTCTTCCTCGCCTCCGACACGGCCGCCTACATCACCGGCGCCTCCCTCCTCGTCCACGGCGGCGGCGAACGCCCGGCCTTCCTGGACGCGGCGACGGCCGGTAAGGGGCGGGTGGCGACCGGCGGTGATCCGACGCCGGCCGCCGAGGAACGGGTGGCGACCGGTGATGATCCGACGCCGGCCGCCGAGGAACGGGCGGCGACCGGCGGTGATCCGACGCCGGCCGACGAGGGGGCGGGTGGCGCCCGGTGATGATCCGACACCGGCCGCCGAGGAACGGGTGGCGACCGGCGATGAACCGACACCGGCCGCCGACAAGCGGAGGGCGACCGGCGACGAGCGGACAAGCGCCGACGATCCACCCGGCGCGACAGCCGACGCGGCGGACCACGAAAGGCCGGGCACGGCCACGGCCCACGAGGCGCGGCTCACTCGGTGAGGCGCAGCCTCATGCACCTCGCGGCGCAGACCACCGCTGACAAGGACAACGAGAAAAGGGGAACCGCGATGAGCGGCACGCACCGGCTCTGCGAAGGGCGCGTCGTGGTCGTGACCGGGGCGGGACGCGGCCTCGGCCGCGCTCACGCGCTCGCGTACGCCGCCGAGGGCGCCCGCGTGGTCGTCAACGACCTCGGCGTCGGACTCGACGGCACACCGAACCCCGACAGCCCGGCCGCCCGGGTCGTCGAGGAGATCCGCGCCGCAGGAGGGGAAGCGATCGCGCACGGCGGGGACATCGCCACGACCGACGGCGCCGCCTCCCTCGTCCGCACCGCCCTGGACAGCTACGGCCGACTCGACACCCTCGTCAACAACGCCGGCTTCCTCCGCGACCGCATGCTCGTCAACCTCGACGAGGACGACTGGGACGCCGTCCTCCGCGTCCACCTCAAGGGCCACTTCCTCCCCCTGAAACACGCCGCCGCACACTGGCGCACCGAGACCAAGGCCGGCCGCACACCCACCGCGAGGATCGTCAACACCAGCAGCGGCGCGGGCCTGCTGGGCTCACTGGGCCAGGGCAACTACAGCGCCGCCAAGGCCGGCATCGTCGGCCTCACCCTCGTCGCCGCCGCCGAACTCGCCCGCTACGGCGTCCAGGTCAACGCCATCGCCCCCGCCGCACGCACCAGGATGACCGAGGGCGCCTTCGCCGAGGCCATGGCCGCCCCCGCCCCCGGCGCCGGCTTCGACGCGATGGCCCCGGAGAACGTCTCCCCGCTGGTGGTGTGGCTGGGTTCCACCGCGAGCGAGGGCGTCACCGGCCGGGTCTTCGAGACCGAGGGCGGCCGCATCACCGTCATGGAGGGCTGGCACCCGGGCCCCACAGCGGACAAAGGGGCGCGCTGGACGCCGGAGGGGGCGGGGGAGACCGTACGAAAGCTCCTGGCCGAGGCGGAGGAACCACGCCCGGTGTACGGCGCCTCATGACCGGGCCCGCCACTCCCGGGGGCACGGGGAACTGCGCGACCAGCCCCCACGCACCAGCCCCCGCCGGGGCACCGTACCCCCGCACGCGCCCCCGAAAGACCTACGTGTCGCACTCCAGAACCGTCCGACACAACCCACACCGCGCCCGAACCCGCCCCCGAACCGGTACCCGAATCCGCTGATGACACGTCGGACAGGGAAACGACACCCGCAACGGCCCCCGCCCCTCAGGCGTGAACACATACGGCACCCCCGACCCCGCCGAGCCCGACCGCAGGTCCTGCGCATGGCGCCGATCCCGCGCGTACCGCCGCCGCCCCGCCCACCCCGCCGCCGTCAGCGGCGGCTGCTGCTCGTCCCGGCGAGCCCGCACCCGGCCCTGCGCATACGCGGAATACGCCTGCGCACTGGTGAACCACACCGAGGGATCCTCACCGAACACCTGCGCCCGCTTGGCCAGCACGTACCCGAACTCCTCCGGCGTCAGATACCCCAGCTTCTGCGACGACGCGGAATCCTCCCGGTACGCGTCCAGCAGCAGCCACCCCGCCCCCAGATACGTCGCCGCCGTGTCCGTGAGAATCTCGTTCTCACGCGTGCCGGGGAAGGACAGCCCGAGCCGGTGCAGATAGACGTGCATGACCTCGTGCGCGAGGGCCGCCCCGATGTCCCGGCGGTGCGAGCGGAACCGGTCGTTCAACTCGACGAAGTACTCGGGCCCCGCCGCCAGCTCGACGCTCGCCGCATGGGTCATCTCCCGGAAACCGACGACCATCCGGGCCTCCGGCAGCCGATAGTGCCGCACCAGCTCCCGCGCCACCCGCTGCGCACCCAGATGGAGATCGTCGGTGTCGCAGAACGCCACGTCGACGGGGGCCACACTGGTGGCGAACAGCTGGATCGTGTCGTACGAGAGCCGCTTGTACAGTGCGGTGATCGACGCCCGCACGGTGTCCAGATGCGGGTAGCCGTGCTCGACCGGTCCGCCGTTCGCCACGTCCGCACCCCCAAAGACGCCCCGATACGTTCCACTCTAAGCCGGTGCGGGCACCGAACCACAGCGTCGCTAGGGTGAACGACCATGACCACCAGCAACACCGACGACGCGAACACCGCGGCCGCGCCGGCCGACGAGGTCGACGCGGACGTCCGGGCGGAACTCACCCGGCTGCGCGACAGCATCGACAACATCGACGCCGCCGTCGTCCACATGCTCGCCGAACGCTTCAAATGCACCCAACGGGTCGGCCACCTCAAGGCCGCGCACCAACTGCCCCCCGCCGACCCGGGCCGCGAGGCGCAACAGATCAACCGCCTGCGCGGACTCGCCGAAAGTGCCAAGCTGGACCCGGCGTTCGCGGAGAAGCTGCTGAACTTCATCATCGCCGAGGTCATCCGGCACCACGAACGCATCGCGGACGACACGCTGAACGGCAGCGCGGGCACGACCGGCACAGCACCAGACGCAGGGGAGTGACATCGAGTCCGCCGGCGGGCATCCTGCGTGAGCACTCCTTGTCAGGGAACGACTACACGCCGTGAGAGGTCATGCCGTCGGAAGCCAGGATCCTCATCGTCGACGACCATGAGGACACGCTGTACGCCCTGGAGAGCGCCCTGGCCCCGCTGGGCTACCGCCTGACGCGCGCCACCAGCGGCGACGCGGCACTCAAGGAAGTCCTCCGCGGCCAGGTCGGCCTGCTCCTCCTCGACGTCCGCATGCCCGGCGTCAGCGGCCTCGACGTCGTCCACTACATGCGCGGCGTCGAACAGACCCAGCACATCCCCGTCATCCTCCTCACCGGCTTCGGCCCCGACGCCGAACTCACCGCCGCCGCCTTCCGCCTCGGCGTCGCCGACCTCGTCATGAAACCCATCGACCCCTGGGCCCTGCGCACCAAGGTCCGCTACCTCTACGACGCCCACGAACGCTCCCACGCCCTGGAACGCGAGGTCCGCGACCTGCGCACCCGCCTCAAGGAACACGAGGAACTCAAGGGCACCGACGACGCCCACCGCGACCGGGGGCGCGTACCCGCACAGCACGACGGCGCGAAGGACCGGGCATAGGCCGCATACGGCCGGACGCGCGGCGCACGCGACCGGACAAAGGTCGCGTACCAGGCCCGCCCCTGTCCTGTGCCAAAGGCATCAGGCAGCATGTCCCTCATGTCCGTACTGACGCGCGACGAAGCGCAAGCCCGTGCTCGGCTCCTCGACGTCCACCGCTACGAGATCGCACTCGACCTCACGCGCGGCGACGAGACCTTCGACTCCCGTACCGTCATCCACTTCACCGTGCGGGGGAAGAAGAAGGCCGCGGACACCTTCGTCGAGCTCAAGCCCGCCGAACTGCGCTCCGTCACCCTCGACGGACAGCCTCTCGACCCCGAGGCCCTCGACGAGAACCGCCTCTCCCTCAAGGGCCTCAACCCGGGCAAACACGAACTGCGCGTCGACGCCGCCATGCGCTACTCCCGCACCGGCGAGGGCATGCACCGCTTCACCGACCCCACCGACGGCGAGACCTACGTCTACACCCAGCTCTTCCTGGACGACATCCAACGAGTCTTCGCCGCCTTCGACCAACCCGACCTCAAGGCCGTCTTCGACCTCACCGTCACCGCCCCCGAAGGCTGGACCGTCCTCGCCAACGGCATCACCGAACAGCAGGACGACGGCACCTGGCGGGCCGCCACCACCCCGCCGATCTCCACCTACCTCGTCGCCGTCGCCGCCGGCCCCTGGCACTCCGTGCGCACCGAACACCGCGGCCTGCCCTTCGGCATCCACTGCCGCCGCTCGCTGGCCCCCCACCTCGACACCGACGCCGACGAGATCCTCGACGTCACCCGCGCCCTCTACGACCGCTACCACGAAAAGTTCGAGGAGCCGTACCCCTTCGACTCCTACGACCAGGCCTTCGTCCCCGAGTTCAACGCCGGCGCCATGGAGAACCCCGGCCTCGTCACCTTCCGCGACGAGTTCGTCTACCGCTCCGCCGTCACCGACACCGAACGCCAGACCCGCGCCATGGTCATCGCCCACGAGATGGCCCACATGTGGTTCGGCGACCTCGTCACCCTCAGGTGGTGGGACGACATCTGGCTGAACGAGTCCTTCGCCGAGTACATGGGCTACCAGACCCTCACCGAAGCCAGCCGCTTCGCCGACACCTGGGTCGACTTCGGCATCGCCCGCAAGGCCTGGGGCTACGACGCCGACCAGCGCCCCTCCACCCACCCCGTCGCCCCCGAGAACGTCGACGACACCGCCGCAGCCCTCCTCAACTTCGACGGCATCTCCTACGCCAAGGGCGCCTCCGCCCTCCGCCAGCTCGTCGCCTGGCTCGGCGAGAAGGACTTCCTCGCCGGCATCAACGCCCACTTCACCCGCCACCGCTTCGGCAACGCCACCCTCGCCGACTTCATCGACAACCTCGCCGGCGCCACCGAACGCGACGTCCACGCCTGGGCCGACGCCTGGCTCCGCACCACCGGCGTCGACACCCTCACCCCCAGGATCACCCGCGCCGCCGACGGCACCCACACCCTCACCGTCGACCGCACCGGCAACCGCCCCCACCACATCGCCGTCGGCATCTACGACCAGGACCCCGGCGACGACCAGGGCCACCTCACCCTCCGCAACCGCGTCGAACTCGACCTCCCCCACGCAACCCACCAGCCCATCGGCAAACGACCCGCACTGCTCCTCCTCAACGACGGCGACCTCACCTACGCCAAGATCCGCTTCGACCCCGACTCCTTCGCCGCCGTCACCGACCACCTCTGCGGCCTCCCCGACCCGCTCACCCGCGCCGTCGTCTGGAACGCCCTGCGCGACGCCGTACGCGACGCCGAACTCCCGCCCACCGCCTACCTGGAAGCCGCCCGCACCCACCTCCCGCGCGAGAGCGACCTCGCCATCGTCCAGGGCGTCCTCACCTTCGCCACCACCCAGGTCGCCGACCGCTTCCTCACCCCCGAGCAGCGCGCCAGCGGCCTGTCCACCATCGGCTCCCTGTGCCGCGACCTCATCCGCCGCACCGAGGACGGCGACCACCCCGGCCTGCGCCTCACCGCCGTACGCCACGCCATCGACGTCGCCGCCCACCCCGAGACCATCGCCGCCTGGCTCGCCGACGGCACGGTCCCCGGCGGCCCCGAACTCGACCCCGAACTGCGCTGGCGCGTCCTCGGCCGGCTCGCCGTCCTCGGCGCGGTCGACGCCGCCGCGATCGCCGACGAACTGGAACGGGACCCCAGCGCCAGCGGCCAGGAGGGCGCCGCCCGCTGCCGGGCCGCGCTGCCCGAACCCGAGGCCAAGCGGGCCGCCTGGGAGGCGATGTTCACCACCGACGACCTCTCCAACTACCTGTTCACCGCCACCGCCCAAGGGTTCTGGCAACCCGAGCAGGCGGACCTCCTGCGGGAGTACGTCGAGCGCTACTGGGCCGACGCGGGTTCGCTGGCCGCCAGGCGAGGACCGGCGATCGCGGAAGCCGCAGGACGGTGGGCGTTCCCGGTGTATGCGGTGGACCCGGAGACGCTCGACCTGGGGGAGCGGTGTCTTCAGCACGGCGACCTGATTCCGGCACTGCGACGCAAGCTGGTGGATCAACTGGACGACCTCGCACGTGCGCTGCGCGTGCGAGAGGCGTAGGAGCCGGGTTCTTCCGGGTTCCGCCGTCGGGGCTGCGGGGGCGGGGGCTCCGGGGCTGCGGGCTGAAGGCCGTTCGTGGCTGGTCGCGCAGTTCCCCGCGCCCCTCAACGGGCGCGCCGCCGCTGGGGGCGTGTCCTCGTACCCTCTTTCGGTTGTAATCATCGGCTTTTTCGGGCCCGGCACCCGATCGGCGTACAAAATGGGATTCCCCGTGCTCCGGAGGAATCCATGACCACTCCGCCCCTCGCCTCGGGACCCCGAGGTCCCGGCGCGCTCCGCCCGCTGCTCGACACGGTGCTCGACGCGTTGCGGGAGGGGGCCGAGGCCCGGGGAGGCCCCCTGCCCGCCGGTGGCCCGGAGACGGTCGCGGCGCAGATGCGGGACGCGCTCGG
>NZ_LRTR01000432.1 GCF_001550375.1 Streptomyces europaeiscabiei
CGACCCCCTGTGCGCGGCCCACCTGCACACGCCACCCCTGGCCGTGGCCGCCGCCGCGGACCTGGCCGCCTCCGTGCTGAACCCGTCCCTCGACTCCTGGGACCAGGCCCCGGCGGCCTCCACGCTCGAAGCGCTGGTGACCCGGGCGCTGGCCCAGGAGACCGGCGCCGCCGACGCACTGGTCACCACCGGCGGCACCGAGTCCAACCACCTCGCCGTCCTGCTGGCCCGGGAGGCACACGCGGGAGTCCAGCTCGTCTGCGGGGCCAACGCCCACCACTCCCTCCCCCGCGCCGCCTGGCTCCTCGGCCTCCCCGAGCCCGTCGTGATCCCGACCCCGGCCGGCACCCTCGACCCCGCCGCCCTGGACGACGCCCTCACCCACCTCCCGGGGCCCCTCCTCGTCGCCGCCACCGCCGGCACCACCGACGCCGGGCTCATCGACCCGCTGCCCGACATCGCCGACCTCTGCGCGACCCACGGCGCCCGGCTCCACATCGACGCGGCCTACGGCGGAGGCCTCCTCTTCAGCGACCGGCACCGAGCCCGTCTGCACGGCCTCGCCCGCGCCCACACCGTCACCCTGGACCTGCACAAACTCGGCTGGCAACCGGCCGCCGCCGGACTCCTCGCCGTACGCGACGCACCGGACCTCGCCGCCCTCCACCACCGGGCCGACTACCTCAACGCGGACGACGACACCGAGGCCGGCCTGCCCGACCTGCTCGGCCGGTCCCTGCGGACCACCCGACGGCCCGACATCCTCAAGATCGCCGTCACCCTCAAGACCCTGGGCCGCACCGGAATCGGCCGCCTCGTCGACCAAGTCTGCTCTCTCGCCCAGGAGTTCGCCGCCACCGTCGAGGCACACCCCGGCTTCGAGCTCCACGACCGGCCCACCATCAGCACGGTCCTCTTCCGGCCCAGCGGGGCGTCCGACGACGCCGTGGCCGCCGTACGCCGCCGACTGCTCCACGACGGCCGGGCCGTCCTGGGCCGCGCCGAACTCGACGGCCGACTGTGGCTCAAGGCCACCCTGCTCAACCCCCACGCCCGGCCGGGCGACCTCGCCACCCTGCTGAAGCTCGTGGAAGCCACAGAACCCACAGAACCCACAGCACTCGCGGCACCCACAGCACTCGCGGCACCCACAGCACTCGCGGCACCCACAGCACTCGCAGAACACGAAGGACACGCCCCCGCATGAGCACGCCCCCAGAGCACGACCAGCCGGAACCCGAAGCCCCCCGCGACCTCGTCGGCGTCGGCATCGGACCCGCCAACCTCTCCCTCGCCGCCCTCGCCCACCCCCTCGCCGAACTCGACGCCGTCTTCTACGAACAGCGCCCCACCTTCGGCTGGCACCCGGGACTGCTCATCGAAGGCGCCACCGTCCAAGTCCCCTTCCTGGCCGACCTGGTGACGCTCGCCGACCCCAAGAGCCCCTGGTCGTTCCTGAACTACCTCAGGACCCGCGACCGGCTCTACCCGTTCTACTTCGCCGAGCGATTCCACATCGAGCGCGCCGAATACGACGCCTACTGCCGCTGGGTCGCCGAGAACCTGCCGGGACTGCGGTTCGGCCACCAGGTCGACTCGGTGCGCTGGAACCCCGAACGGGACCTGTTCGAGGTCGACCACACCCAACTGGACAGCGACGGACAGGCCGCGGCACTCGGCCGTACCTACGCGCGGAACGTCGTGCTCGGCGTCGGCACCGAACCGTACGTTCCCGAACCCCTCAAGCCGCTCGTCGAGGCGGCCGGCGTGCCCGTCATCCACGCCGCGGACTACCTCGACGAGCGCGACCGCCTCCTGGCCGCCGGACACATCACCGTCATCGGCGCGGGACAGTCCGGAGCCGAGGTCTTCCTCGACCTGCTGCGCCACCGGCACCCCGGCCGGGAACGACTGCACTGGCTCGGCCGCACGGAGGCGTTCGCGCCCATGGAGTACTCCAAGCTGGGCCTGGAACACTTCACGCCGGACTACACCCGCTACTTCCACGCCCTCGCCGAACCGACCCGGGACCGGCTCGTCGCCGCCCAATGGCAGCTCCACAAGGGCATCGACGCCGACACGATCGCCGCCATCCACGACGAGCTGTACCGCCGCACCCTCGACGGCGGCTGGCCCGACGCCGTCCTCACCCCCGGCGTACACGTCCGCACGGCCGGCCGGCTCGCCACCACCAAGGTCGAACTCCACCTCGAACACATCGAACAGGGCGCCCGCTCCCGCCTCACCACCGACGCCGTCGTCCTCGCCACCGGCTACCACGAGCGCCCCCTGGACCGCGTGCTCGCCGGCCTCGACCCGTACATGCGGCGCGACAGCCGCGAGCGCCCCCGCGTCGACGACAGGTTCCGGATGATCCTCGACCCGTCCGTCACCGCCACCGGCTGCCGCGTCTACGTCCAGAACGCCGAACTGCACACCCACGGCATCGGCGCCCCCGACCTCGGCCTCGCCGCCTGGCGCAGCGCCACCATCCTCAACACCCTCACCGGCAAGGAGCCCTACCCCCTGCCCGGCCGCACCGCCTTCACCACCTTCGGCCTCGAACCCCGGCCGCAGATCCCACCCGCCCGGCAGGAGAAGACCCTCACCCCACTGACCCCACTCGTCGACCTAAGGTAATCGACGAGCAAAGAAGTAGGGCAGGAGTGGTGACGGCTGCAAGAAATCTGCCTACCTTTCGGCCATGACCAGCACTCGCACAGGCACGACCTGGATCGCCGCCCACCGCTCCGCCGTGATCGACCCCCACGAAGCCTTCAAACTCTTCGAAGTCCGAAGCTTCACCGACCAGACCGTACGGCAGACCCTCCGCCCCACAGGCGGCGGCGAGGCTCTACGCATCCGCCTCAGCAACCTCTACGGCCGCACACCCCTCGACATCGGCGGCGCCCACCTCGCCCGCCGCACCGAAGGCAGCGCCATCGACCCCGCCACTGATGTCACCCTCCTCTTCGCCGGCGCCGAGACCGTCACCGTCCCGCCCGGCGAGGAGATCATCAGCGACCCCGTCGAAGGCCCCGTCACCGCGGGCGAGGAACTCGCCCTCAGCCTCTACCTCCCCGGCGACACCGGCCTCACCACACACACCGCGATCCCCTACGACGTCGGCCACGCCGTCCCCGGCGACCAGCTCACCGCCGCATCCCTCGACGAATCCGACGAACTCATCACCGGGCACTTCGTCACCGGCATCGACGTCCTGGCTCCCGAGAGCACCCGCATCGCCGTCGCCTTCGGGGACTCCTGGATCGAGGGCATGGCCACCACCCCCGGCACCGGTGGCAGCTTCCCCGCCCAGCTCGACCGCCGCCTCACCAGCGGCTGGATCGTCGCCACCGGCATCTCCGGCAACCGGCTCCTCACCGACGAGATCGGCGCCCACCTGCTGTCCAGAGTGGAACGGGACGTCCTCGACGTACCCGGCGCCAGCCACGTCATCATCCATGTCGGCCTCAACGACCTCGGCCTGCCCGGCGCCATCGCCTTCCCCGAACCCGCCAAACTCCCCACGGCCGCCGACCTCGCCACGGCACTGACCGCCCTCGCCGACCGCCTCCGCACCGCCGGCCTCACCGTCATCGGCTCCACCATCGGCCCCTACGCCGGCACCGTCTACCCCGGCTACGACACCGAGGAGGGCCAGACCGTACGCGCCGAGGTCAACACCTGGCTCCTCGGCGACAGCCACCCCTTCGACGCCGTCATCGACATCGCCGCCGCCGTCGCGGACCCGGACCACCCCACCCGCATCCACGACGACTACAACAGCGGCGACGGCCTCCACGTCAACGACGCCGGCGCGAAAGCCATCGCCGACGCCGTGGACCTGTCACTCCTGAACCTCTAGAAGACGGGCACAACCTCTAGAAGACCGGCGTACCGTTCCGCGTCAGCTTCCAGTCCACCGACGCGAACGCCGCCGGGTCGATCGACCCCTTCGCCTTCACCCACGCGATCATCGTGTTACGGATCTCGTCCGAGTTCGACCACAGCAACTGGGCCGCGGCGACATGCGGGAAGTTGCCACCGCCGTTGGCCCGGTAGTTGTTCACCGCGAACACGAACTTCTGGTCGTCCGCCAACGCCGCACCCTCGAACCGCACATTCACGATCCGCGACCCCGCCGGCTTCGCGATGTCGATCTCGTACGACAGACCACTCACCGCGTCGTAGTTGTAGTCCGGCGTCCCGTTCGCGTTCGTCAGCTTCGCCGGATCGACCGCCGCGTCCGCCGCCGTCTGCACGAAGTAGTTCGCCGAGAACTCCAGGTACGCCTTCATCTGCGCACCCGTCATCAGACGCGCCTCCAGCGTGTTCTCGAAGACATACAGACCCGCCACGTCCCGAATACTGACGTTCCCCGCCGGAATCACCGCACTCCGCGAGAACGCCGCCGCCTGCGACAACACGGGCAGCGACGCGTACTCGGAAGCGGAAAGAGCCTGCTTCACCGTGTCGGCCTGGATGTGGTTGATCAGATCGATGATCGCCACATCCTTGTACGGCGCCTCCACCGACGTCATCTCGGCCGCGTTCGTACCGATGATCTGGTTGACGTACGCGACGACCTTCTTGTGCTCGTCGACGAGCATCGACACGATCTTCGGGTCCTCCTCCACCGTGTTGGAGTTGAGAACCTGCGCGCCGACCTTCTCGACCTTCCAGGAGCCCTTGCTCCACACCAGCTCGAAGTCGAACAGCGTCAGCCGCTGCCCCCACTTCAGCGGCTCCGACAGCACCACCTGCTTGCCGGTCTCCTTGTTGGTGACGAAGTACTCCGGGATCTCCGTGTGCGCGTGCCCCACCAGAATCGCGTCGATCCCCGGTACCTGCTCGGCCACCAGCCCGGCCGCGTTCTCGATGAACGGCAGCTGATCACCGTACGAAGAGGTGCCGGAAGACCCACTGTGCGCCGACACGATGACGACATCCGCCCCCATCGACCGCAGCTTCGGCACCCACTTCGCCGCCTGCTCCTCCAGCCCCGGGAACGTCATCTTCCCCTGCACATTGGCCTTGTCCCAGATCGCGATACCCGGGTTCGTCAGACCCAGGACCGCCACCTTCACATCCGGCCCGTGCGGCACACGCATCCGGTGCATGCTGTACGGCGGGAAGGCCGGCAGCAGAGTCTTCGCATCCAGCGCGTTCGCACCCAGCAGCGGGAAACGACACTGCTTCTGGAACTTCCGCAGCACCGGGATGCCGTAGTTGAACTCGTGGTTGCCCAGCGCCGCCGCGTCGTAGTCCATCGCGTTCATCGCCTGCGCCATCGGATGCACCGGACCACCCTTGGCGGTGATCGGGTCCACCTTCGCGTAGTAGTACGACAGCTGCGTGCCCTGGATGGTGTCACCGGCGTCGATGAGCAGCGTGTTCCGCCGCCCCTTCTCCTTGCGGATCTCGTTCACCAGCGTGGAGATCTTGGCCAGACCGACGTCGTTGTGCGCCTTGTCGTCGAACTCCTTGTCCGTGAAGTAGTCCCAGTTGAAGACATTGCCGTGCAGGTCGGTCGTCCCCATCACGGTGAAGCTGTACCGCGTCGGGTCCTTCTTCCTGACACCCTTCACCTCGGCCGCCTGCGCACTCGGGGCCATGGCCGAACCGGCGATGGCCACTCCCGCACCGGTCACGGCCGACTTCTTCAGGAACTTCCGGCGGTTCAAGGGCATGTCGGGTACTCCTCGGAGGAACGGACGATCTCAACGCGCGTAGACAATGGCCGACAGAACAAACGACCACATGCGACGACGCGCGTAGATTCTGACCCGCACCGCCCCCACCGCAACAGACCCAACAGGTTTCGATCTGGTGACCTGCGGGGTCGGCGACCACACCACCGGTGACAGAGTGGGACGTATGGCCACCAGTCCAGAGGAAACCCACCCCACCGCCGTCCCCTACGGCACCCCCGACGCGCCCCGCATCGCCGTCCGCGGCGAGGCCCACCTCGAAGTCGACCCCGAAACAGCCCGCATCGCAGTTACCGTCCTCGCCCGCGGCAAGGACCGGCGCACCGCCCTCGACGACCTCACCCGCCGCAACACCACCGTCCTCGACCTCGTCAAGACCTACGGCGAAGCAGTCGAACGACTGGAGACCGGCGCCCTCTCCATCACCCCCGAACTGAAGGAGAAAGGCAGAGGCGAAAGGATCCAGGCCTACCACGGCCGCGTCCACATCACCGCCGAGCTGACCGACTTCACCGCACTGGGCGAACTCACCACACGCCTCGCCGACCTCGACCTCACACGCGTCGACGGCCCCTGGTGGTCCCTCCGCCCCGACTCACCCGCCCACAGACGAGCCCGACAGCAGGCCGTACGGGAAGCCGTGCAGCGCGCCAGAGAGTACGCCGAGGCCCTGGGAACCTCCCTGGCCGCCCTGGTCGAACTCGCCGACATCGGCGCGGAGACCCCCCAGCCCATCCACCAGGCCGCCCCCGGCGGACGTATGCGATCCATGATCGCCGAAGCCGAGGACACCGCCGCCGCCCCCCTCGACCTGGAACCCCAACGTCAACACGTCCACGCGCAGGTCAACGCCCGCTTCACGATGTTCCCGCCACAACTGTGACCAGCCGCAGAAGCGCCCCGGGCCGCTCGGGCCGGAGCACCCTTCAACCCTTGTGACCACTTGTCAATTACCTTTCACCCAAAGGCCGTTGAGTAGTCACCCTCCACCAAATCACTACCGGTGGGTAAGCCATAGGCTCGAAACATGCGCCGAGCAAAGATCGTCTGCACCCTCGGGCCCGCCTCCGACTCGTACGACCAGATCAAGGCCCTGGTCGAGGCCGGCATGGACATCGCCCGCTTCAACCTCAGCCACGGCGGCCACGCCGAACACGACGAGCGCTACCAGCACGTCCGCAAGGCCGCCGACGAGACCGGCCGCAGCGTCGGCACCCTCGCCGACCTTCAAGGCCCGAAGATCCGCCTCGGCCGCTTCACCGAAGGCCCCGTACTCCTCGAACGCGACGACACCTTCACGATCAGCGTCGAGGAGGGAGTGGAAGGGGACAGCGAGGTCTGCGGCACGACGTACAGCGGCCTCGCGGCCGACGTCAGCCCCGGCGACCACATCCTCGTCGACGACGGCAAGGTCACACTGGAAGTCACGGCCGTGGACGGCCCCCGAGTCCACACCAGGGTCGTCGAAGGCGGCGTCGTCTCGGACAACAAGGGACTGAACCTGCCGGGGGTCGCCGTATCGGTGCCGGCGCTGTCGGAGAAGGACGAGGAAGACCTCCGCTGGGCGCTCCGCACGGGCTTCGACGTCATCGCGCTGTCCTTCGTCCGCTCCGGCCGGGACATCGAACGCGTCCACCAGATCATGGACGAGGCAGGCCGCCGACTCCCCGTCATCGCCAAGATCGAGAAACCGCAGGCGGTCGACAACATCGAGGAGATCGTCGCGGCCTTCGACGGCATCATGGTCGCGCGCGGCGACCTGGGCGTCGAGATGCCCCTCGAACAGGTCCCCCTGGTCCAGAAGCGCACGGTCAAGCTCGCGAAGCGCAACGCCAAGCCGGTCATCGTCGCCACGCAGATGCTCGACTCGATGATCAACAACTCCCGGCCGACACGCGCCGAGGTCAGCGACGTCGCGAACGCGGTCCTCGACGGCACGGACGCGGTGATGCTGTCCGGCGAGACGAGCGTCGGCAAGTACGCGGTGGAGACGGTCCGCACGATGAGCCGGGTCGTGGCGGCGGCGGAGGAGGACATGCTCGTGAAGGGCCTCCCGCCCCTCACCGAGCACAACAAACCCCGCACCCAGGGCGGCGCGATGGCCCGCGCGGCCGCCGAGATCGGCGACTTCCTCGACGCCAAGTTCCTCGTCGCCTTCAGCCAGTCAGGCGACACGGCCCGCCGCCTCTCCCGCTACCGCTCCCCGATCCCGCTCCTGGCCTTCACCCCGGACCCGGCGACACGCTCGCAGTTGAGCCTCACGTGGGGCGTGGAGACCTTCCTGGGCCCGAGCGTCGACTCGACGGACGCGATGGTCGACCAAGTGGATGAGCTGTTGTTGAAGTACGGCCGCTGCAAGAAGGGCGACGTGGTCGTGATCACGGCCGGCTCGCCGCCGGGGGTCGCGGGCTTCACGAACATGGTGCGTGTGCATCACATCGGCGAGGACGACAGCCCGAAGTAGTAGTGGGGGGTCAGTACTTCGGGCCTACGTGGGTGTCGAGGAGGGCGACGGAGGCTTTGCGGGCGATGGAGACGTTGCGGGCGTTCGCGAGTTTCCAATCGACGCCTACTCGGTCCAGCGTGTCCGTGAAGAGCCGGATGATGTCGGCTGACACGTTGGTGAAGAAGTAACGGGGGTATTCGTAGCGCTTGCGCTCGCCGCCGACCAGACGGGTCGTCCAGTTGGTGATGCGGCAGCCGTCGGAGTGGATGAGGCCGCGGATGAACTCCCAGGGGTGGTTGCCGACGATGGCTTGCTGCCAGGGGTCGAGAGCGATGGTGCGCTCATGCTTCTTGCCGGGGCCGTGCTGGGGGAAGAGGAGGGGCCAGTGTCGGGAGTAGCTGGTGACCATCGTGTAGCCCTCCTTCTGGAGGAGGTAGACACCGATACCGGGGCGTACGTTCGTGATGGCCTCGCGGCACTGCTCCATGAGGCCGGGCCATGCGTCGGCGCAGGCGATGCGTAGGTAGTAGCCACTGCGGGGGTGGGCGCTGATGCAGCCGTCGCCCAGGTAGAGGCCCAGTAGATAGGAGTACGCGCCATCATCCGCTGGTGGGCCTGGATCGGTGGGCGCCATGCGAGGCAGGGGTTCCAGGCGTTGTTGCCAGGCGCGGATGGCGGCTCGGGAGATGCCCGTTTCCTGGCTCACGGAGTTGAGGCTGCGCCCCTGAGCGACCAACACGAGTGCTCGCTTGCGCGTGCTGACGTCGTACATGCGGCCACTCTCTGCGACTGATCGCGTCCGCGCACAGCAAAAAGCGGAGGTTCACGAGAACGTGAACATCCGCTTGCGTGTTGTGACCTTGGAACTAAAGGAAAAGTGCCCCGGGTCGGATTCGAACCGACGCTGGATGGTGTTTGAGACCATTGCCTCTGCCGCTGGGCTACCGGGGCCCCTTTGAAACGAAGGTTGGCGGTCACTCGCCGTGCCCCCACCTTACCGCAGCTAGGTACTCTCTTGTCAGCAGTACCCCTGCCCCGAACGAGGAGCCCACGTGACCGCCCCCGAGTCGCCCCAGCCCGTCGCCGACGACGACAAGTCGCACGTGCCTCCGCTGACGACCCGCGTCGTCATCGCCGAGGACGAGGCGTTGATCCGTCTCGACCTGAAGGAGATGCTCGAAGAGGAGGGCTACTCCGTCGTGGGCGAGGCCGGTGACGGTGAGCAGGCCATCGAGCTGGCCCGGGAGCACCAGCCGGATCTCGTGATCCTCGATGTGAAGATGCCCAAGATGGACGGCATCTCCGCCGCCGAGAAGATCGCCGAGGAGGGCATCGCGCCCGTTCTGATGCTGACCGCCTTCTCGCAGCGCGATCTTGTCGAGCGTGCCCGGGACGCCGGTGCGATGGCGTACCTGGTGAAGCCGTTCAGCAAGAGTGACGTCGTGCCGGCCATCGAGATGGCCGTGTCCCGGTTCACGGAGCTCAAGGAGCTGGAGAAGGAGGTCGCCGACCTCACCCTCCGCCTGGAGACCCGCAAGCTCGTCGACCGTGCGAAGTCGATTCTGCAGACGGAGTACGGGCTGACGGAGCCGGCCGCGTTCCGTTGGATCCAGAAGACGTCGATGGACCGTCGGATGTCGATGCAGCAGGTGGCGGAGGCCGTGATTCAGGACGCCGACGAGAAGAAGGCGGCCAAGGGCTGACCCCACCCCCCGGTATGTACGACGAGGCCCGCACCCCCCCTGAAGGGGGGTGCGGGCCTCGTCGTGTGCGAGCGAGGTCAGTCCTCGCCGAGGTAGGCCTTGCGGACCGACTCGTCGTGCAGCAGGTCGGAGCCCGTGCCGGACAGGACGACCTTGCCGATCTCCATGACGTGGCCCTGGTCGGCGAGCGAGAGCGCGGCCTGCGCGTTCTGTTCGACGAGCAGGATCGTCGTGCCCTGGGACTTCAGCTCGGCGATCGTCGCCATGATCTTCTGCATCATGATCGGCGAGAGGCCCATGGAGGGCTCGTCGAGCATGAGCAGCTTCGGCTGGGACATGAGCGCGCGGCCCATGGCCAGCATCTGCTGCTCGCCGCCGGACAACGTACCCGCGGCCTGCTTGCGACGTTCGCCCAGGATGGGGAAGAGGTCGTAGGCGCGCTGGATGTCCTTCTCGATGCCGGGCTTGTCGCTGCGCAGGAAGGCGCCGAGGCGGAGGTTGTCCTCGATGGTCATGCGCGGGAAGATGTGCCGCCCCTCGGGGGAGTGGGCGAGTCCGAGCGCGACGATGTCGTGCGCGGGGACCTTCTTCAGCGACTTGCCGTCGAACTTGATCTGGCCGCCGACGGGCTTGAGCAGGCCGGACAGGGTGCGCAGGGTGGTGGTCTTGCCGGCGCCGTTGGTGCCGATGAGGGTGACGACCTCGCCGGCCTCGACCTTGAAGGAGATGCCCTTCACGGCTTCGATCTTGCCGTAGGCGACCCGGAGGTCCTCTACTTCGAGCAGTGTGGTCATCGGTCGTTCTCCTTGCCGGGCGCGGCGTCCTGCGTGGGCGCGGCTTGTGCTTCGGCGGCCTCGACTTCGGCGACCTCGTCCTGGCCGGGTGCGTCTTCGAAGGGTTCGCCGAGGTAGGCGGCGACCACGCGCTCGTCGCCCTGCACGGTGGCGCTGTCGCCCTCGACGAGCTTCTCGCCCTGGACGAGGACGGCGACGCGGTCGCAGAGGTTGAAGATGAACCGCATGTCGTGCTCGATGACGAGGACGGCGATGCCCTGGTCGCGGATGGCGAAGACCAGTTCTTCGGTGGTTCGCGTCTCCTGGGGGTTCATGCCTGCGGTGGGCTCGTCGAGCAGGAGCAGGCCGGGCTCGCTGGCCAGGGCTCGTGCGATCTCCAGCTTGCGCTGTTCGCCGTAGGGCAGGTTGCGGGAGAGATGTTCGGCCTTGTCGGCGAGGCCCACGAACTCGAGGAGTTCCATGGCGCGTTCGCGGGAGGCCTTCTCGGCCCGGTGGAAGCCGGGGCCGCGCAGGAGGGCCGACCAGAGGCCTTCCTTGGTGCGGGTGTGGCGTCCCACGAGGACGTTCTCCAGGACCGTCATGTTGGCGAACAGACGGATGTTCTGGAAGGTGCGGGCGATGCCGGCCGCGGTGACCTTGAAGGACTTGGGCGGCAGGACCTGGCCCTTGTAGCGGACTTCGCCCTCGGTGGGGATGTAGAGGCCGGTGAGGCAGTTGAAGAAGGTCGTCTTGCCGGCGCCGTTGGGGCCGATGAGTCCGACGATCTCGCCGCTGTTGACGGTCAGGTTGACGTTGCGTACGGCGGTGAGACCGCCGAAGCGCATGGTGACGCCGCGGGCGTCGAGGACGGTCTCGCCGGAGGCGCTGGAGCCGGGGGCGGTGTCCTTGGTGGTGGTGTCGGTAGTCATCGTGGTCAGGCCCCTGCCTTGCTGAGGACTGCGGGCGCTTCGGCCTCTTCGTGGAATTCGAGCTGGCGGCGCCGGTTCGGGATGAGGCCCTCCGGGCGGAAGCGCATCAACAGGACGAGCGCGAGTCCGAAGGCGAAGAGCTGGTAGTCGTCCAGGAACTGGAGCTTGGACGGGATGAGGTAGAGCAGTGCGGCGCCGACGAGCGGGCCGCTGATGGTGCCCATGCCGCCGAGGACGACCGCTGCGAGGAGGAAGGCCGAGTTGGGCGGGACGACCGCGGCGAACTGGTACTGCTCGGGTGTCACCGTGTAGGTGACGTGGGCCTGGACCGTGCCGGCGAGGCCGGCGAGGGCTGCGCCGAGGGCGAAGGCGATGAGCTTGACGCGGAAGCCGTTGATGCCCATGGCGAGGGCGGCGGTCTCGTCCTCGCGGATGGCGATCCAGGCGCGGCCGATGCGGGAGTCGCTGCTGCGCCGGAAGACGATGACCACGACCAGGGTGATGAGGAGCATCAGCAGGAAGTAGTTGGCGAAGCGGGCGATGGTGAAGCCCAGGAAGGTGTGTTCCTGGCCGAAGTCGAAGCCGAGGATGTTGAGGTTCGGGATCGAGGAGATGCCGTTGGAGCCGTTGGTGATGTCGGGGCCGGAGGTGCCGTCCATGTTGAGGACGGTGATCCGGAAGATCTCACCGAAGCCGAGCGTCACGATGGCGAGGTAGTCGCCGCGCAGGCGCAGGGTGGGGGCGCCGATGATGACGCCGAAGATCATGGCGACGGCGGCGCCGAGGATGGCGGATGCCCAGAAAGGCAGGTGGATGTCGAAGGGGGAGGAGGGGGAGCCGGAGACCATGGCCGCGGTGTAGGCGCCGACGCCGAGGAAGGCGACGTATCCGAGGTCGAGGAGGCCGGCGAGGCCGACGACGATGTTCAGGCCGAGGGCGACGGTGGCGAAGATCAGGATGTAGACGCCGATGGTCGCGTACTGGTCGTCGGACTGGGTGAACGGGAAGGCGGCGGCCGCGGTGAACGCGCCGATCATCGTCACGTTGCGGTGCTTGGCGGTGAGCGCCGAGAGTCGGCCCACGAGGCCGGCCTTTGCGGCTGCACCGAAGCTGCAGCCCGCGGTGATGAGGAAGCCGATGAACAGTTCGTCGTACTCGGTGCCGATGCCGTAGGTGAAGACGGTGAGGCCGAGGGCGAGCGCGGCGACGATGATCAGGATTTCGGCGTATGCGGGGAGCTTGCGCGCGGGGGTGGCGGTGCCGGAGGCGAAGGCCGCCTTGACGATGGTGCGCTGGGTGCGTGCCTTGTGGCGGAACTGGTCCCAGCCGGTGTCGTCCGGGTCGCCGGGTTCGGTCTCCGGCAGTGCGAACGGCAGGGAGAGGGCGCCGAGCAGGGCCGCGAGGGTCGCGACGCCGGCGATCCAGCCGCCGGGCTCCAGGTTGACGACGCCGCCGAGCTGGGCGCTGATCGCGATGATCGTGTACCAGGCGGTGCCGAAGGTGCCGAGCGCGGCCAGTTTGACGGCGCTGTCGGCGCCCGCGGGGGTCAGCCAGCGCAGGCCCTTGATGCCGTAGGACGACAGGCCGAGGAGCGCGGTGAGGGCGCCGCCGATGAGGACGAGGACCTGGAGGCCGCCCGGGTAGCCGTAGACGGTGAGGTCACCGGGGAAGGCCGAGGTCCAGGTCCAGGCGAGGAAGGCGGAGATGACGGCGAGGGCTCCGCCGCCGGTGGCGAGGGCGCGGCCGATGTGCGGGGGGATGCCCACGAGGCTGTGCGGGTCGCCGGCGGTGGTCTTGCCGGTGGTCCGGGGTGCGGTGGTCTGTGTGGTCATCGGTGTCACGCCCTGTCCGACACGCGCTCGCCGAGCAGCCCCTGTGGCCTGACGAGGAGTACGAGGATGAGGAGTACGAACGCCCAGACGTTGGCCCAGGACTGGCTGCCGAACTGCTCCATGCCGGGGATGTCGGAGATGTAGGCGGTGGAGAGGGCTTCGGCGACGCCGAGGACCAGGCCGCCGAGCATGGCGCCGTAGATGTTGCCGATGCCGCCGAGGACGGCGGCGGTGAACGCCTTGAGGCCGAGGATGAAGCCCATGCGGAACTGGACCTCGCCGTACTTGAGGCCGTAGGCGACGGATCCGACGGCGGCGAAGGCGGCGCCGAGGGCGAAGGCGACCACGATGATGCGGTCGGTGTTGATGCCCATGAGTTTGGCGGTGTCCGGGTCCTGCGCGGTGGCCTGCATGCCGCGGCCGGTGCGGGTCTTCATCACGAAGTACGCGAGGATCGCCATGCTGATGGGGGCGGCGAGCAGCAGGAAGATGTCACCGGTCTGGATGGTGACGCTGCCGATCTCGAAGGGGCCGCCCTCGATCTGGGGGAAGGTGATCGCGGACCGGGCGTTGGGGTACCAGGCCCACACCGCCTGCTGGAGGGCGAGGGAGAGGCCGATGGCGGTGATGAGGGGCGCGAGGCGTGGTGCTGTGCGCAGGGGGCGGTAGGCGAATCGTTCCGCGCCGACCGCCACGAGTACGGCGACGAGGGTGCCGCCGATGAGCATGAGGGGCAGTGCCACCCACATGGACGTGCCGTCGGGCAGCACGTACAGGTACATGGTGAGGGCGCCGAATCCGCCCACCATGAAGATCTCACCGTGGGCGAAGTTGATGAGCTGGACGATGCCATAGACCATCGTGTAGCCGATGGCGACCAGCCCGTACATGGATCCCAGTAGCAGGCCGTTGACCAGCTGCTGCGGCAGTTCGTTCACCGCATGTCCTCCGAGACTTCGGATATATCGAGGGATGTGACCGGATGTGAGTCCGCGCGGGGCGCCAGTGGTGCGGCGCCCCGCGCGGCTCAGGGATGGGTGTGGGTGTGGGTCAGCCGGCGTAGGTGCCGGACTTGACGGCCTTCCACTCGCCGCCCTCGACGGCGTAGACGGTGAGCTGCTTGTTGGTGGCGTCACCGTACTCGTCGAAGGAGACCTTGCCGGTCACGCCGTCGAAGGAGACGTTCTGCACGGCCTCGGTGACCTTGGCGCGGGCGTCGTCCGGGAGCTTGCCGTCGTTGTCCTCGACGACCTTCTTCACGGCCTCGATGATCGCCCAGGCCGAGTCGTAGGAGTAGCCGCCGTAGGCCTCGTAGGCCTCCTTGTAGCCCTCGGTCTTGTAGTTGGCGACGAACTCCTTGGCGGAGGCGAGCTCTTCGACGGGGGCGCCGACGGAGGTGGCGAGGTCGCCGGTGCTGCCGGAGCCGGCGAGCTTGATGAACTCGCTGCTGTAGATGCCGTCACCGCCGACGACCGGGACCTTGGCGCCTGCGGCCTTGATCTGCTTGCTGAGCGGGCCGGCCTGGGGGTACTCGCCGCCGTAGTAGACGACGTCGGCGCCGGAGGACTTGACCTTGGTGGCGACCGCGGAGAAGTCCTTGGTCTCGGGGTCGATGTGCTCGGTGCCGGCGACCTTGCCACCGAGCTTCTTGAACTCGGCGGTGAAGGTGGCGGCCAGACCGGCGCCGTAGGTCTTCTTGTCGTCGATGACGAAGACCTTCTTCTTCTTGGCGTCGTTGTAGACGTACTGGGCGGCGAACGGGCCCTGGATGGCGTCCGTGGTCGCGGTGCGGAAGTACGACTTGTACGGGCGGACCTTCTTGGTCTGCCAGTCCGGGCCCTGGGTCAGGGCCGGGTTGGTGTTGGCCGGGGAGACCTCGACGAGCTTGGCGTCGTCGAAGACCTTCTGCATGGACTCGGCGACTGAGGAGTTCAGCGGGCCGACGACACCGAGGACGTCCTTGTCGGCGACGAGTTTCGTGGCGTTCTGCTGGCCGGAGGAGGGCTGTGCCTGGTCGTCGAGGGCTTCGACCTTGAAGGTGACGCCTTCGACGTACTTGTCCTTGTTGGCGGTCTTGGCGGCCAGGTCCACGGAGTTCTTGATGCCGAGGCCCAGCGCGGACAGGTCACCGGTCAGCGGGGCGTCGACGCCGATGACGACAGTGGTGCCACTGCCGGTGTCCGAGCCGCCGTTGCCCTCGTCGCGCGAACCGCAGGCGGTGAGAGTGAGTGCTCCCGCCGCCAGCGCGGCGGTGATGGCTATGAGCGAGCGTTGACGCACGATTCAGTCCTTTCCCTGGCACGGCCCTTCCTGTTTGAAAGTGGCCGAGTCGAGCGCTGGGCCGAAGACGTGGCTTCGATTCCGGTGGCGCGGTGACTGGCCGTGACTCTAGGCGGGTGTAGGGAATGTGTAGGAGGGTCTGGCCAAGGCTGTGACGCTCTTGTTATGACACGAGGTAATGCAGAGCGGTACTCAGTGGGTGGATGTGCGGAATTCAAGGCGATTCGCCCTGTCCACATACTGAGAACGTGCAGGATCGATGCGGGTAGGTTCAGGAGTGTTCAGGGTTTTGGTGCTGACGTGGAATCGTTGCTACAGGCGACTTGAAGGGCGTCGGAGAGGTTCTGTGCGTAGCGCTCGCCCAGGATGAAACTGTGCTCTTCCATTGCGCGCGTATTACGTAGAGTTACGTCCAGGAAAGGCAGTCCGGCGTTCTTCGGCGCTTTCCCGCATTCGGTGACGCGCATGGTGATGACGATCTTGCGGGGCTGGTCCGTCCCGATCCGGACCGGAGTGCGAGGGTCCGTCCGCAGGGAGAGCCCCGCGTAGGGCTGGGTCATCCGTTCGATGGTGACCGGGGGGCCCGACCGCACGCTCAGCTCCACCTCGAAGCCGAAGCTCGCGCGCGGCGCCCCGGCGGACCGGGTCACCGGGCCGAGATAGCTCACGCCGACCGCCTGGGACGGGTACGGCGCCTCGGGCTCGGGTTCCGGCTTCGGCCGGGTGGCGTACAGGTAGCAGCCGGCCGTGAGCACGGCGACGGCCACGGTCGCCGCGAGCAGGGCGCGGCGGTGCCGGGCGTACGCCCGCGTGAACCGCCCGTGAGGAGGCTCCGGAGGGGGCACGAGGTCCGCTTCCGGCACGGCCCACGCGCGCGTGCCCTCGCCCGGCTCCACGGGACCGACCCCGCTCACTGCCAGTGCTCCTCGCCCGGACCGCCCGAGCGGTACCGCTCCCGGCAGTCCGCACGCGCCCGCCGTTCGATCAGCCGCTCCGCGGCGGCGGAACCCGCGCGCTCCTTCTCGGCCCGTGCCGCGTCCACGACCTCCCGCAGGATGTCGTACTGCCCGTTCGACAGCCCCATGGACTGATAGTCGCCGTAGGTGTCGTCGTCCACCGTCTCCCGTGCCCAGTACGCGACGAGCTTCGCGCACAGCTCCTCGGGCGGGGTGGCCGACGGCGACGGTGAGCCGCCGCCCCGCGGGGCCGTCGATCCGCCCGTCGCAGTCGCCGGCCGGCCCGTCGCACCCGACTGTGCGCACCCGGTGGCCAGGACACCGGTCAGCAGCGCCAGCCCGAGCACCGCCGCCGGCCGGAGCGCTCTTCCCGTTGCCATACCCAGACGCTAGGGCCTGGCCGCCGTGGGAGACCAGGGGAGAAGCGGCCTTCGTCCCGGCCGGCCCCGCGTCCGCGCGCATCAGTCCGACGTCCGCGCCCGCTCACCCGCGACCGCCGGAGCGTCCCGGAGCAGGCAGGTCAGCCGGGCCGTGCACACCCGCTTGCCGGCCTCGTCACTGACGACGATCTCGTACGTCGCCGTCGAACGCCCTCGGTGCAGCGGTGTGGCGACACCGGTCACCAGCCCGGACCGCACGCCCCGGTGGTGTGTGCAGTTCAGGTCGACACCCACGGCGATCTTGGAGCTGCCGGCGTGCAGCATGGAGCCGACCGATCCCAGGGTCTCCGCGAGCACGGCGGACGCGCCGCCGTGCAGCAGCCCGTACGGCTGGGTGTTGCCCTCCACCGGCATCGTCCCGACGACCCGGTCCGCCGACGCCTCCACGATCCGCACGCCCATACGGGTGCCCAGATGCCCGGCGGAGAACATCGCGACCAGGTCGATGCCCAGGGTCGCGTACTCGTCGATGACCTCTTGCGGGAACTTCACTTGGTGCTGCTCGCCCATGGGGCTCCGTTCGTCGTCGTCGTCGCTCGCGTGCGCCGCCGGCGGTCGCGCGCCGGCCCTCCTGAGCGAACGCTCAGTCGGTCGACGATTGTTCCAGACGGACCACGACGGACTTGCTGGCCGGGGTGTTGCTGGTGTCGGCGGTGGCGTCCAGCGGCACCAGGACGTTGGTCTCCGGGTAGTAGGCGGCCGCACAGCCGCGTGCCGTCGGGTAGTGCACCACCCGGAAGCCGTCGGCCCGGCGCTCCACGCCGTCCCGCCACTCGCTCACCAGGTCCACGTACGACCCGTCGGCGAGCTTCAGCGCCCGCGCGTCCTCGGGGTTGACCAGCACGACCCGGCGGCCGTTCCTGATGCCCCGGTAGCGGTCGTCGAGGCCGTAGATCGTGGTGTTGTACTGGTCGTGCGAGCGCAGCGTCTGCAGCAGGAGGCGGCCCTGCGGCAGCCGCGGGTACTCGACCGGCGCGGCCGTGAAGTTGGCCTTGCCGGTGGCGGTGGGGAAGCGCCGCTCGTCGCGCGGGGCGTGCGGGAGGGCGAAGCCGCTGGGGTCGGCCACGCGCGCGTTGAAGTCCTCGAAACCGGGCACCACGCGCGCTATGCGGTCGCGGATCGTCGCGTAGTCCTTCTCGAACTCCTCCCACGGCGTCCGGCTGTCCGCGCCGAGGACGCGGCGGGCGAGCCGGCATACGATGGCCGTCTCGGACAGCAGCTGCCCGCTGGCGGGCTCCAGACGCCCGCGTGAGGCGTGCACCATGCCCATCGAGTCCTCGACGGTCACGAACTGCTCGCCGCCGCCCTGGAGGTCGCGCTCGGTGCGGCCCAGGGTGGGCAGGATCAGCGCCCGCGCGCCCGTGACGGCGTGCGAGCGGTTCAGCTTCGTCGACACGTGCACGGTGAGCCGGGCGCGGCGCATGGCCGCCTCCGTGACCTCGGTGTCGGGGGAGGCCGACACGAAGTTGCCGCCCATCGCGAAGAACACCTTCGCCTTGTCGTCGCGCATGGCCCTGATGGCCCGTACGACGTCGTATCCGTGCTCCCGGGGCGGGGCGAAGCCGAACTCCCTCTCCAGGGCGTCCAGGAAGGCCGGGGCGGGCCGTTCGAAGATGCCCATCGTGCGGTCGCCCTGCACGTTCGAGTGGCCGCGCACCGGGCAGACGCCCGCGCCGGGGCGGCCGATGTTGCCGCGCAGCAGAAGGAAGTTGACCACCTCGCGGATGGTCGGCACCGAGTGCTTGTGCTGGGTGAGGCCCATCGCCCAGCAGACGATGGTCCGCTTCGAGGCGAGGACCATGCGCAGCGCCTCCTCGATCCGCTCGCGCGTGAGGCCGGTCGCGGTGAGCGTCTCGTCCCAGTCGGCGGCGCGGGCGGCCTCGGCGAACTCCTCGAAGCCGTGGGTGTGCTCGCTGATGAACGCCTCGTCGACCGCGTCGGACCCGGTGCCGGAGGCGCTGTCGTGTTCCGCCAGGATCAGCTTGTTCAGGAGGCGGAACAGGGCCTGGTCGCCGCCGAGGCGGATCTGGAGGAACAGGTCGGTCAGGGCGGCGCCCTTGAACATGCCCTGCGGGGTCTGCGGGTTCTTGAACCGCTCCAGGCCGGCCTCGGGCAGCGGGTTGACGGTGATGATCTTCGCGCCGTTCGCCTTGGCCTTCTCCAGCGCGGAGAGCATCCGAGGATGGTTCGTCCCCGGGTTCTGCCCGGCGACGACGATCAGATCGGCCTTGTAGAGGTCCTCCAGCAGGACGCTGCCCTTGCCGATGCCGATCGTCTCGGAGAGCGCGGAGCCCGACGACTCGTGGCACATGTTGGAGCAGTCCGGCAGGTTGTTCGTGCCGAACTCACGGGCGAACAGCTGGTACAGGAACGCGGCCTCGTTGCTCGTCCGGCCGGAGGTGTAGAAGAGGGCCTCGTCGGGGGAGGCGAGGGCCTTCAGTTCCTCGGCGACGATGTCGAAGGCGCGCTCCCAGGACACCGGCTCGTAGCGGTCGGCGCCTTCGGGGAGGTACATGGGGTGGGTGAGCCGCCCCTGCTGCCCCAGCCAGTAGCCACTGCGGGTCGCCAGGTCGGCGACGGTGTGGGCGGCGAAGAACTCCGGGGTGACCCGGCGCAGCGTGGCCTCCTCGGCGACCGCCTTCGCGCCGTTCTCGCAGAACTCGGCGGCGTGCCGGTGGTCCGGCTCCGGCCAGGCGCAGCCCGGACAGTCGAAGCCGTCCTTCTGGTTGACCCGCAGCAGCGTCAGCGCGGTCCGCTTCACACCCATCTGCTGCTGCGCGATCCGCAACGTGTGCCCGATCGCCGGCAGGCCCGCCGCCGCGTGCTTGGGCTCCGCGACCTGCGGCGCGTCCTGAACCGGATCACTCTTCGGCGCCTTGCCGGCCATGGCTGCTCCCCATTCGCATACACGTTCTGTTCGGGCGTGAGGCTGTTCCTCCGATCCTCGCACGCGTGACCGACGACGAACGAGACGGATCGATGACCGAGACCGCGGGGGCCGGGCGGCGGGTTGGGGTGGGGTTGGGGTGAGGGGTGGTGGAGGGGGCGCAAGGTGGATGGGCTCGGTCGGCGGCGGAGATCGGTGGGGGTCGGGCTCGGCCGACATCCGAGACCGGAGGGTGGCTGGGGCCGACCGGGGGCCGGGGCGGGGCGGTGGCCGGGGTCGGGGTCTGGGGACTGAGGTCGGCGGGTGGGTGAGAGCGGCTGGGGGCCTGTGATCGGAGGGCGGCCTGCGATCGGCCGGAGGTCGAGATCGACCGGCGCGCCGTCGGCGACTGCCCCCTTTTCTCAGCCGCTCCGAACTCTCCGCCTGAGACGGCGGTCTGCCTGAGACGGCGGTCCGCCACGACGACGACGGTGGTGGTCGGGTCGGGTCGGGTCGTGCCGGGGTGTTTCCCCCGGCTGCGGGGAGGGCGTTCGGCGGGGCCGGGGCGGCATTGCCCGTTGCTTCGGGCGGCGTTCGGTGGTGCCGGGGCGGCCTTCGCACCCGGATCCGGCTGGCTCCCGGCCGAAACCTGCCGCCGCCCCGGCCTCGGGCGGTACTCGGCACGTCCCTGGGGTCCGGCTGTCAGTGGCACGTGGCAGGATCGGGTTCGTGGCAGAGACTGGATCGAAGAAGACCGACAGCACCCCCGGCGGCAGCCGTCCCCGGCTCATGCTCATGGACGGGCACTCGCTGGCCTACCGCGCGTTCTTCGCGCTGCCGGCGGAGAACTTCACGACGGCGACGGGCCAGCCGACCAACGCGATCTACGGCTTCGCGTCGATGCTGGCGAACACGCTGCGCGACGAGGCCCCCACCCACTTCGCGGTCGCGTTCGACGTCTCCCGCAAGACCTGGCGCTCCGAGGAGTTCACCGAGTACAAGGCGAACCGCTCGAAGACCCCGGACGAGTTCAAGGGCCAGGTCGAACTGCTCGGCGAGCTGCTCGACGCGATGCACGCCGTCCGTTTCGCGGTCGACGGCTTCGAGGCCGACGACATCATCGCCACCCTCGCCACCCAGGCCGAGGCGGAGGGCTTCGAGGTCCTCATCGTCACCGGCGACCGTGACTCCTTCCAGCTCGTCAGCGAGCACACCACCGTGCTCTACCCCACGAAGGGCGTCTCGGAGCTGACCCGGTTCACCCCGGAGAAGGTGTTCGAGAAGTACGGCCTCACCCCGGCCCAGTACCCGGACTTCGCGGCCCTGCGAGGCGACCCGTCCGACAACCTCCCCGGCATCCCCGGTGTCGGCGAGAAGACCGCCGCGAAGTGGATCAACCAGTTCGGTTCCTTCGCGGATCTCGTCGAGCGCGTCGAGGAGGTCAAGGGCAAGGCCGGGCAGAACCTCCGCGACCACCTGGAGGCCGTCAAGCTCAACCGCCGCCTCACCGAGATGGTGCGCACGGTCGAACTGCCCAAGGGCGTCACCGACCTGGAGCGCGCCGCGTACGACCGCAAGGCCGTCGCGATGGTCCTGGACACCCTGGAGATCCGCAACCCGTCGCTGCGCGAGCGCCTGCTCGCCGTCGACCCGGGCGCCGAGGAGGCCGACGCCGGTCAGCCGGCCGCCCCGGGCGTAGAGGTGGACGGCACGGTCCTCGGCTCCGGCGAGGTGGCCCCCTGGCTCGCCGAGCACGGCACGGAGGTCCTCGGTGTCGCCACGGTCGACACCTGGGCGCTCGGCACGGGCTCGGTCGCCGAGATCGCGCTCGCCGCGGCCGGGGGAGCGGCGGCCTGGTTCGACCCGACCCAACTGGACGAGACGGACGAGACCGCGTGGGCGGCCTGGCTCGCCGATACCGCGAGGCCGAAGGTGTTCCACAACGCCAAGGCCGCGATGCGGGTCTTCGCCGAGCACGGCTGGACGATCGAGGGCGTCGGCATGGACACCGCGCTCGCCGCGTACCTGGTCAGGCCGGGCCGCCGCTCCTTCGACCTGGACGCGCTGTCCCTGGAGTACCTGGGCCGCGAGCTGGCCCCCGCCGCCACGGCAGACGGCCAGCTGGCCTTCGGGGCGGACGAGGGTGCCGAGGCCGACGCGCTGATGGTGCAGGCGCGCGCGATCCTCGACCTCGGCGAGGCCTTCGGCCGGCGCCTGCAGGAGGTGGGCGCGGCCGACCTCCTCCGGGACGTGGAGCTGCCCACCTCCGCGCTCCTGGCCCGCATGGAACGCCACGGCATCGCGGCGGACCGGGCCCATCTGGAGGCCATGGAGCAGATGTTCGCGGGCGCCGTGCAGCAGGCGGTGAAGGAGGCGCACGCGGCGGCGGGGCACGAGTTCAACCTGGGCTCGCCCAAGCAGCTCCAGGAAGTCCTCTTCGGCGAGCTGGGCCTGCCCAAGACCAAGCGCACGAAGACGGGCTACACCACGGACGCGGACGCCCTCGCCTGGCTCGCCGGCCAGACGGACAACGAGCTGCCGGTGATCATGCTCCGCCACCGTGAGCAGGCGAAGCTCCGCGTCACCGTCGAGGGCCTGATGAAGACCGTCGCCGCGGACGGCCGCATCCACACCACGTTCAACCAGACGGTCGCCGCCACGGGCCGTCTGTCGTCGGTGGACCCGAACCTCCAGAACATCCCGGTCCGCACCGACGAGGGCCGTGGCATCCGCCGCGGCTTCGTCGTCGGCGAGGGCTTCGAGTCGCTGATGACGGCGGACTACAGCCAGATCGAACTGCGTGTGATGGCCCATCTCTCCGAGGACGCGGGCCTCATCGAGGCGTTCACCTCCGGCGAGGACCTGCACACCACGGCGGCCGCCCAGGTGTTCGGGGTGGAGCAGTCGGCGGTGGACGCGGAGATGCGCCGCAAGATCAAGGCGATGTCGTACGGCCTGGCCTACGGGCTGTCCGCGTTCGGCCTCTCCCAGCAGCTGAACATCGACGCGGGCGAGGCACGTGCCCTGATGGACGCGTACTTCGAGCGGTTCGGCGGTGTACGGGACTATCTGCGCCGGGCCGTGGACGAGGCACGCGCGACGGGGTACACGGCGACGATCTTCGGGCGCCGCCGCTATCTCCCCGACCTCAACAGCGACAACCGTCAGCGTCGCGAGGCCGCCGAGCGGATGGCTCTCAACGCGCCCATCCAGGGCACCGCCGCGGACATCGTCAAGATCGCCATGCTGAACGTCGGCCGCGCCATGGACGAGGCCGGCCTCGCCTCCCGCATGCTCCTCCAGGTCCACGACGAAATCGTCCTGGAGATCGCCCCGGGGGAACGCGACCGCACCGAGCAGATCCTCCGCCACGAGATGGCGGGCGCCGTCAACCTGAGGGCCCCGCTGGACGTCTCGGTGGGCTACGGCCCGGACTGGGAGTCGGCGGCCCACTAGCGACCAGGGTGCGGCTCGGGAGCGCGGGCTTCGTCGGCGGGTGCGGCTCCGGTGGGGCTTCTCGCGCGGTTCCCCGCGCCCCTGAGAAGACCAGGCCCCGCGGGTCTGAAGGCGACGGGTCCGCAGGGCGTGACGGACGACGGGTCCGCGGGGCTGTGAAGGACGACGGGGCTGCGGGCCGAAAAGCACGGGACCGCAGCCCCCTGCTTTTCAGGGGCGCGGGGAACTGCGCGAGACGCCCCCACCCGACCCGCACCCAAAACACGCACCCGAAAACACGCACACGTACCCACACCCACGGCCCGTGCTCGTGGTCACCCGACCGGCCCCCACCACCGCGCCCCCGGCCGAGCGCAGCCATAAGGATGCCCGCATGGGCATACGCACGCTCCGCCGCCGTACAGCGACAGCTGCCACCCGCCTGTCAGGGGTGCGAACCCGCCTCACCCGGGCCACCTGGGCCCGCCCACGCGTCCGGCGGCCGCACAGCCTCTACCCCTGGCCGCTGACCCACCCCCTGGCGGCCCTCCTCGGACACGTCCCCCCGTACGCCGCCCGCGCCGCCAGACCCCGCTTCCCCAGCGGAGCCCCCACCCGGCGCCCGCGCCGATACGCCGGGCACCTCCCCCGCTTCCTGGCTCCCCGAGGAGGTCATCAGGCTGATCGCC
>NZ_LRTR01000433.1 GCF_001550375.1 Streptomyces europaeiscabiei
GGAGCCGGGCGCCGCGCCCTGACGCCGGCGCCGTAGAGGACCACACCGGCAACGAGCCCGGCGCCCGCCCCGAAGCACACGGTCGGGATCACCTCGTACGGCTTGGCGACCGCCCCCCAGTGCGCCCACCAGCGGGCCACCCGCTGCACGGCCGCGACCAGCGCGCAGCCCCCGATGACGGCGCCCGCCACCCACCGGTCGGCCGAGGAGAGCACGGGCACGCCCACGGGCTCGACCGCCGGCTGCCGGCGCAGGGCCAGCACGACGAAGACGGCGATCACGACCGCCGCGACCGCGGAGCCGCCGTACTGGAGGTACCAGTAGAGCGGTGAGCCCGCGATCTCCTCGCCGAGGACGGGGAACAGTCGCATCCCCCACCGGTCGAGATGAGTGAACGCGTCCCAGACGACATGGGTGAGCGAACCGAGGGCGGCGGAGACGTACCACCACAGGGCCAGCGAGGGACTGAAGCGCCGCGTTCCCGCCCCGCAGCGCACCAGCGCGGCCACCCGCCCCTGCCGCCCCCTCGGCAGCAGCGCGACCAGCGGTTCGCGGAGCACCAGCCACAGCCCGACCAGCGCCCAGGTGACGAGGACGTCGACGGTGAAGACCCCGGCGAAGGAGTGCGTGACATCGCCGAACTCCATGGCCTCGGGCAGGACACTCGCCACGTAGTAGGTCATGTCGGGCGCGAACGAACCGGCGACGAGCACCGACGGCACCAGGAGTCCGCGGCCCGTCCCGTCCCCCCGCAGGGCGGGCAGTACGGCGGCCGCGTGGCTGAGCGTGAAGGGCAAGTCGTCCCCCTGTGACGGACTTTGGCCGGAAGGGTCGGCCCGGCGATGACCGGTCGCCAGTATGCGCGCCCCGTGTCCGCCTCCCCGAACGGTGACCGCGCGACGGTGAGCCGGTGTGTCCAATAGGTGAATATCGGGCACGAACGGGTGTCCGGGCGACGGAAGTTGTCGTAGGGTCGCCTGGGTCGTCGCGCCGGTCGGTGGTGGTGGCCACCGGATTTCTGGGAATGGAATGCCGGAACAGGGCAACCAAGACCGGAACTCCGGAGTCGGTGTACCTGGGCAGGGAAGCCGGTCCGGTGAAACCGGAGAAATGCCCGCGGCATCCATAGACGGGAAGAACGCCCAGGCGTTCGACCACCGGGAGGGGTTCACTCAATGGCGGCGCAGTTCGGTTTGAGGCTCCGCAAGGGGGCGGCCACGACCGCCCTGGCCGCGGCCACGGTAGCGGCGCTCGCCGCCTCCCAGGCCCCGGGAGTGACCACCGACGGTGCGGGCAGACAGACCGCGGGCTCACCGTCGCCGGAGATGAGCACCCTGGCCGACGACACCGCCTCGGGCAACTCGCGCTACTACACGGACCTTCCGCCCCTCGACACCCCCACCCCGACGACGGGTACGGGCGACACCTCGGGCACGGCCGGCGGCTCCGAGCGCGGTATACCCGCGACCGTCCTCGACGCCTACAAGAAGGCCGAGGCGTCCCTGCGCGAGTCGAAGCCCGGCTGCAATCTGCCCTGGCAACTCCTCGCCGCCATCGGCAAGGTCGAGTCGGGCCAGGCCCGCGGCGGCCGCGTCGACGCCGAGGGCACGACGATCGGCAAGATCCTCGGCCCTCAGCTCAACGGCAACGGCTTCGCGAACATCAGCGACACCGACAACGGCGCGTACGACGGCGACAGCACGCACGACCGGGCGGTCGGTCCGATGCAGTTCATCCCCTCCACCTGGCAGTGGGCGGGCCGCGACGCCAACGACGACGGCGCCAAGGACCCCAACAACGTCTACGACGCAGCCCTCGCCGCCGGCCACTACCTGTGCCGCTTCGACTGGGACCTGTCGAACGACGGCAACCTGCGCAGCGCGATCCTCAGCTACAACAACTCGACGGAGTACTACAACACCGTCATGACGTGGCTGGAGTACTACCGCAAGGGCTCCCACGAGATCCCGGACGGTACCGGCTCCCTTCCCGAGACGCCGAGCGGCGGCAACAACAACACCGGCACCGGCAACAACACCGGCAACGGCAACAACACCGGCAACAACACCGGCACCGGCAATGGCGGCAACGGCAACGGCAACTCCACGCCGAACCCCAGCCCCAAGCCGCCGAAGCCGGGCGCCGAAGAGCCGCCGCCCGGCAGCGGCACCACCACCCCGCCCCCGCCCGCCACCACGCCGCCCTCGACGCCGGCCACCCCCACCGACACGGTGCACCACCTGGAGAACGCGGGCGCGGCGACCCTCACGGCCATGGCCGGCGACACCTTCACCGGCAAGCTCGCCGCCCGCACGGAGACCAAGGCCGGCAAGGCCGTGGCGAAGGTCCGGGTCCGCTTCACGATCGTCGGTGACACCGACACCACCTTCACCGGTGGCGAGAAGGTCGCGACCGTCATCACCGACAGCGTGGGCAAGGCCACCGCCCCCGCACTCGTGGCAGGCGAGAAGACCGGCGCCGTCACGGTCCGCGCCACCGTCGTGGGCCGCCCCGTGACCGCCCTCGACCACAAGGTCACCGTCACCGCCCGCCTGGCCGACGCCCTCGCCCGTACCGGCACCACCGCGCTGACCTGCGTCCCGAACGGGGAGTTCGCGGAGCAGGTCGAGGTCAAGGCCACCTATCGGGGCGAGATCGCCGACAAGGTCGCGGTCAGGGCGACCCTCGTCAAGTCGCTCGTCGACGCCACCGAGAACGACAAGGGCCCCTACTTCCAGGGCGCGGACGGCCCCGTACGCACCCTTGCCCTGAAGACCGGCGCCGATGGCCTCCTCAAGCTCCCGAAGCTGTACTCGGACGACGCCACCGGCACGTTCCTGCTCCGCGTCGAGACCGAGGGCGGCGCGACCCTCACACTCGAACTGAAGGTGGAGGCGCCCGCCGAGTCGGCCGAGCCCACGGAGCCGACCGAGCCGGTGACGCCGAGCCCCAGCGAGTCCTAGTCGGACACCGGCCGTCCGTACGGCCACGGCGGCGCCCCTCCTCCGGGAGGGGCGCCGCCGTTGTGTGTGTGCAACGTGTTCTCATCTCGCCCAGCCGTTGCTACGGTGCCGGACCTGACGAAGTATCAGTTCCTGTCGTCGTGAGGCCCGTAGTCGGGAGGTCCGTATGCGTGCCCTGATCGCCGCCGCGACCGGTCTCGCCCTCGCCTTCGCCCTGGTGTTCACGATCACGGCGCTGGGCTCACCGACAGGGGAGACGTCACCGAAACCGTTGCTGACGACGGTCCCCGCACATCCATAGCCGCACAGCCGAGGGCGGCCGCACGTCCGCAACCGCCCGGGAGGGAGGCCGAGATGCGCCGTAGGGCCGGTCTGATCCTGCTCGCACTCGCCGTGTTCTTCACCGCCCTGTCCCCACTGCTGCGCTGGTACGTCTTCCCGAACCTGGCCAAGATCCCGGCGAACCAGTACCAGGACATGGTCCTGGAGGCGAAGGACGCGACCCTCCTCGACTACGGCACGATGACCGCGAAAACGGTGCCCGAGGTCACCATCGTGCAGACCCTCAAGGGCAACGTGGAGGCCTCCGAGGAGATCGAGAAGAACACCGACCGGGACGTCGTCGTCTGGGACGGCCTGTCGTACGTCCAGGGCCCGGACGGCAAGATGGTCTCCAGGATCCCCGAGCGCTACATCTTCGACGCCCACACCCAGGAACCCGTGCACGCCAAGGGCGAGATGGTCGACGGCGACCCCGTGAAACGGGAGGGTCTGGAATTCAAGTGGCCCTTCCTCACGGAGAAGAGGGACTACGAGTACTTCGACGCCCAGGCCCGGATCACCGCCCCCATCCACTACAAGGGCACCCAGGACTTCCGGGGCGTCGAGGTCTACTACTTCGAGCAGACCATCCCCTGGACCGAGGTCCCCTTCCCCCGCACCATGCCCGTCGAGGGCATCACCCGGGAGACGGTCGCCGGGACGGGCACGACCCGCTGGTACACCACGGTCCGCAAGTTCTGGGTGGAACCCGTCACCGGAGCCCCCGTCTACGGCGAGGAGATCCACAAGGAGGAACTCCGCGGCGGCGCGCTTCTGGGCGACCGCGAGAAGGTGACCGCCTTCGCCGGCCACGTGAAGATGCGCGAGGACTACATCGAGCACACCGTCGACCTGGTCAAGTCCCAGCGCCTCCTCGTCCTCCTCATGACGTCCTACCTCCCCTGGGGCTTCCTCGGCCTCGGCATCCTGCTCCTCGCCCTCTCCCTCTACGTCGAGGCCCGCGGCCGCGGGCCCGGCGAACCGGAGTCCAGCAGGCCCCCGGCGTCCGAGCCGGTCAACGCCTGAGCCGCGCGTTCGTGTACCGCGTGGGCTCGGCCGTCGCCGGGTCCTGTGGCCACGGATGCCTGGGATACCGCCCGCGCAACTCCGCCCGTACGGCCTTGTATCCGTCCCTCCAGAACGAGGCGAGGTCGGCGGTCACGGCGGCGGGCCGCCCGGCGGGAGACAGCAGATGCACCAGCACGGGCACCCCGGCCAGTACGGGCGACTCCCGCAGCCCGAACATCTCCTGCAGCTTCACCGCCAGCACCGGCTGCTCGGGCCGCGCGTAGTCGACCCGCACCCGGGACCCGCTCGGCACCTCGATCCGCTCGGGCGCCAGCTCGTCCAGCCGTACGGCGTCCCCCGTGGCCCACGGCAACAGCCGCTTCAGCGCCTCCCCGGCATCGATCCGTCCGAGGTCCGCCCGCCGCCGGGCCCGGCTCAACTCCGGCTCCAGCCACTCCTCCACGCACGCGTACAGGGCACCGTCGGACACGTCGGGCCAGGGCGCGCCGAGCCGGGCACGCAGAAAGCTCAGCCGCTCCCGCAACCGCGCGGCGTCCTGGGGCCACCGCAACAGCCCGAGCCCCTCGACCCGCAGCCCTTCCAGCAACGCCTCCCGTACGAGGCCGGGCGCCGCCTCCCGCAACGGCCGCACCGCCAACTCCACGGCCCCCAGCCGCTCCACCCGCCGGGCGACGACGTCCCCGTCCCTCCAGACGACCTCCTCGCCCTGACTGTGCAGAGGCGCGGCCGCCTCCCGGGCGACCCCCTCGTCGATGGCGACCCCGAGCCGCACGCGCGCGTGCCCCGCCCCCACCGCCCGATCGGCGACCGCCACGGCGATCCAGGGCACCCCCCGCAACCCGGACGCCTCCGCCACCTCGGCCCGAGTCCCGGAGACCATCAGGAACGACCCCTTGCCGCCCCACGCCACCCGCTCCGGAAACGCGAGCGCCACCACGACCCCGACCCCCCACTCCTCCCCGGCACCCGCCCGCCCACCGGCCGCGCCCTCCTTCGCAGCGGGCCCGGAACCACCAACCACCCCGGCGACCTCCGCCGCAGGCACGGGCGCC
>NZ_LRTR01000434.1 GCF_001550375.1 Streptomyces europaeiscabiei
CGTTGCCGCCCGGCCGCCTGCGAGGCCCGGACCGTCGTCAGCGCGCTGAGCCCCCGCGCGTGGTCGACGCGCGGCTCCCGCGCCAGCCCGGAGTCGACGACCACCCGCACCCCGGGCACCGTCAGCGAGGACTCCGCCACCGAGGTCGCAAGGACGACCCGCCGCCGCTCCCCGCCCGCCAGCACCGCGTCCTGCACGGCAGCCGGCGCCCGCCCGTGCACCTGGAGCACGTCCACGTCACCGAGGCCCCCCAACTGCCCGGCCACACGTGCGATCTCGCCCACCCCGGGCAGGAAACAGAGGACGTCCCCCTGCCGCTCGGCCAGCGCCCGCCGCACCACCGACGCCACATGTGACAGCGCCGCAGGGTCCACCCGCATCCCGTGCGGCGGCCGTACCGGACGGGACGGCGGCGCCCACACCACCTCGACCGGATACGACACCCCCTCCGCCGCGACCACCGGCGCCCCGCCCAGCAGCCGCGCCCAGCCCTCCGCGTCCGTCGTCGCCGACGCCGCCACCAGCCGCAGCTCGGGCCGCAGCGCCCCCCGCACGTCGAGCAGGAACGCCGCCACCGTGTCCGCGTCCAGATGCCGTTCGTGGCACTCGTCCAGCACCACGACGTCGACGCCCGGCAACTCCTGGTCCCGCTGCAACCGTTGCAGCAGTACCCCCGTCGTGACGACCTCCACGCGCGCGCGGGGCCCGACGACCCGTTCGCCGCGCACGGTGTAGCCGACGCTCCCGCCGACCTTCTCGCCCAGCAGCCACGCCATCCGCCGTGCCGCCGCCCGCGCCGCGATCCGCCGAGGCTCGGCGACGACCACCCGCCGTACCGGCCCGCCGTCCAGCAGCCCCGCCAGGGCCAGTGGCACCAGCGTGGTCTTGCCGGTGCCGGGTGGCGCGACGAGGACGGCGGTGCCGTGTCCCTCCAGAGCGTCGTCCAGAGCGGGCAGGGCAGCGCGCACGGGCAGCGCGTCCAGGGCGTCGTAACGGATCACGCCCCCAGTGTCGTACGCCCCCGAGAACGACCTCTACGCGCGCGTGCCTCCTCTTGCCTGTCGCCCGTCGGCCCCGTCCCGCTTCAGCCCCGCTCGCACACGAAGATCGCCGACCCCGGGATCAGGTTCCCGCGCAGCGGCGACCACCCGCCCCACTCGGAGGTGTTCCAGGCGGGCCACTCCGGCTCGACCAGGTCGACCAGCCGCAGGTCCGCCGCCACGACGTCCCGGACGCGGTCGCCGATCGTCCTGTGGTGCTCGACGTACACGGCCCGCCCCTCTTCGTCCTGTTCCACGTAAGGCGTGCGGTCGAAGTAGGAGCCGGAGACGGACAGACCCTCCGGGCCGGGCTCGTCGGGGAAGGCCCAGCGGATCGGATGGGTCACCGAGAAGACGAAGCGGCCGCCGGGGCGCAGGACGCGACGGACCTCCCGCAGCACCCGCACGGGGTCGGCGACGAAGGGCAGTGCCCCGTACGCCGAGCACACCAGGTCGAAGGAGCCGTCCGCGAAGGGCAGGTCGCCGGCGTCGGCGCACACCAGAGGGAACGATGCCCCGATGCGCAGGGCGTGCTGGAGCTGACGGTGGGAGAGGTCCAGGGCGACCGGACGGGCCCCCTGGGCGGCCAGCCAGCGCGCACACTGCGCGGCGCCGGCGCCGATCTCCAGGACGTCCTTGCCCTTCAGTTCCTCGGGCGGCCCCAGCAGTTCCGCCTCCACCTCGTCGAGCCCTTCCGGGCCCCAGACGAAGCGGTCGTCGCCGAGGAACGTGCCGTGCTCGATCTGGTACTCGTCGGCGTTCCGGTCCCACCAGCCCCGGTTGGCCCGGGAACTCTCCGTCACTCCGGCCTCGCGCCGGGTGGCCTCCGCTTCGTCGGCCTCGGGTGCGCCGGGGGCCCCGTGGGCCTCGGCGGCTTCGTGGACTACAGGCTCTTGGATGATCGGCTCCCTCGTCGTACTCTTCCGTAACCTGCGTGGCGCGACCCGCTCCGGTGGTGTCACGAAAGGGGTCTCCCAGGCCTGCGTGGCCTCACGGGACAGGTTTTGTGCCGGGTTTGCGGCGTTCCGCCCCGGGTGTGCGCCTTCGCGCATTGACCCTGCCTGGCTGCCCCCGTATGCTACAAGTTGCGCTGCGGGCCTGCGCACCTCAGACGTAGCAGGTTGCGCTCGCATCTGTATGTATGTCCCCTCGGTTGTCGAGGTGCCACCGGATCTTTTGGTCCTGGTGTGGCGCTTCCTTGGCTGTCCGGCCTTCTGCAGAGCGAAACGGGCTCCCGGCGTAAGCAGTACCTACGACTCTCTGTCCGTACCGGAGCCCTTTCCCACATGACGAGCAGCACCGAGATCACCGCCACCACCCCGCAGGTTGCGGTCAACGACATCGGTGACGAGGAAGCATTCCTCGCCGCTATCGACGAGACGATCAAGTACTTCAACGATGGCGACATCGTCGACGGCGTCATCGTCAAGGTTGACCGGGACGAGGTTCTCCTCGACATCGGTTACAAGACCGAAGGTGTCATCCCGAGCCGTGAGCTCTCGATCAAGCACGACGTCGACCCGAACGAGGTCGTCAAGGTCGGCGACGAGATCGAAGCCCTTGTTCTCCAGAAGGAGGACAAGGAAGGCCGCCTGATCCTCTCGAAGAAGCGCGCCCAGTACGAGCGCGCCTGGGGCACCATCGAGAAGATCAAGGAAGAGGACGGCATCGTCACCGGTACCGTCATCGAGGTCGTCAAGGGTGGTCTCATCCTCGACATCGGCCTCCGTGGCTTCCTGCCGGCGTCCCTCGTCGAGATGCGTCGAGTCCGCGACCTCCAGCCCTACGTGGGCAAGGAGCTCGAGGCGAAGATCATCGAGCTGGACAAGAACCGCAACAACGTGGTCCTGTCCCGCCGCGCCTGGCTTGAGCAGACCCAGTCCGAGGTGCGCCAGACGTTCCTCACGACCCTGCAGAAGGGTCAGGTCCGCTCCGGCGTCGTCTCCTCGATCGTCAACTTCGGTGCGTTCGTGGACCTCGGTGGCGTCGACGGTCTCGTCCACGTCTCCGAGCTCTCCTGGAAGCACATCGACCACCCCTCCGAGGTTGTCGAGGTCGGTCAGGAAGTCACCGTCGAGGTCCTCGACGTCGACATGGACCGTGAGCGTGTCTCCCTGTCGCTGAAGGCGACGCAGGAAGACCCGTGGCAGCAGTTCGCCCGGACCCACCAGATCGGCCAGGTCGTGCCCGGCAAGGTCACGAAGCTGGTTCCGTTCGGTGCGTTCGTCCGCGTGGACGAGGGCATCGAGGGTCTGGTCCACATCTCCGAGCTGGCCGAGCGCCACGTGGAGATCCCGGAGCAGGTCGTCCAGGTCAACGACGAGATCTTCGTCAAGGTCATCGACATCGACCTCGAGCGTCGTCGCATCAGCCTCTCGCTGAAGCAGGCCAACGAGGCCTTCGGCGCCGACCCGGCCACGGTCGACTTCGACCCGACGCTGTACGGCATGGCCGCGTCGTACGACGACCAGGGCAACTACATCTACCCCGAGGGCTTCGACCCCGAGACCAACGACTGGCTCGAGGGCTTCGAGTCCCAGCGTGAGGTGTGGGAGACCCAGTACGCCGAGGCGCAGACGCGCTTCGAGCAGCACCAGGCCCAGGTCATCAAGTCCCGCGAGGCCGACGCCGCTGCCGCGGCCGAGGGCGGCGACTCCGCGGGTGCGGCTCCGGCCGCGGGCGGCGGTGGCTCGTCGTACTCCTCCGAGGGCGCGGACACCTCCGGTGCCCTGGCTTCGGACGAGGCCCTGGCTGCCCTTCGCGAGAAGCTGGCCGGAGGCCAGAGCTGAACGCACACGGCTGAGGTCTAGCCGATAACACGTCGGGCCCGCATCCACCCAGGATGCGGGCCCGACGTGCGTCCCGATGAAGCCGAACCCGGCGGGAAGAGCGCAGCGGGGCACGGTAGCGGGCGGGGGCGTCCGCGGGAACGACGGCCGCTGACAGGCTTCTCGGGTCGCCCGTGACCGGAGGAGGCGCGCCGCGCGCATGGCAGGGACACCGGAGTGGGCGCGGGGCGGGTAGGGCGGGCAGGGCGGGTTACGACCGCACGGTCCTGGAGGCCGGGAGAGGGCCGGACGACGCAACCTCACCATGGGGCGCGGGGACGGGGTTCTCGCCGGCGGACAGTACGTCACCACCGGGGCGTTCCCGCCTCTTGCGGTGCACGGCCGTCCCCGACCATTGCCGTGAACCGTGCGTCCCCAAGGAGATGTGCGCCGACGCCGGCGCCGACGCGTACATCCGCGACGCGTCGACCTGCCTGACGAAACCCGTCCCGGTACCGGACCGTGAAGGCCGATGTCCACGGCCCCGTCCCGGAGTTGCGGGCCAAGGCCACCGACAAGGAAGCCCCGGAAGCGGAGTTGACGGTCGAGGGCCGGCGCCGCGGCCACTCGTACACGCGGCTCACCCCCGACGGGCGTGCACGCGGGGCAGTGGCCGTGGGCATGCTGGTCCACGGCGAGGAGTCGTACCGCACCGAACCGACGCCGTTCTTGCAGGGGGTGTTCGAGTCCGAGCCGAAGGCCGTGACAGCGCTCCACTCGCGTGCCGGTGTCGTGGTGGGCGCGCACCGCATCCGTGGAGCGTCCACCGGGAATGCCCGGCCCCCGTCCCGTGTTGTGGAGTAGGAACACGAGGAGGAGCGGTCACAGTGCTTGATCCGCAGGGCTTGTACGCATGGGAGCCGAAGGGCCTGGCCGTCGTCGACATGGCGCTCGCCCAGGAATCGGCGGGACTTGTCATGCTCTACCACTTCGACGGATACATCGACGCGGGTGAGGCGGGCGACCAGATCGTCGAGCGACTCCTCGGTTCACTGCCCCACCAGGTCGTGGCCCGCTTCGACCACGACCGGCTCGTGGACTACCGGGCACGCCGCCCGCTGCTGACGTTCAAGCGCGACCGCTGGACCGACTACGAGGAGCCGACGCTCGACGTACGGCTCGTCCAGGACGCCACCGGAGCGCCCTTCCTGCTGCTGTCGGGCCCCGAGCCGGACGTGGAGTGGGAGCGCTTCGCGGCCGCCGTCCAGCAGATCGTGGAGCGGCTCGGTGTGCGCCTCTCGGTGAACTTCCACGGCATCCCCATGGGCGTGCCGCACACCCGCCCCGTCGGTCTCACCCCGCACGGCAACCGGGCCGAGCTGGTCCCCGGCCACCGCAGCCCCTTCGAGGAGGCCCAGGTGCCCGGCAGCGCCGAGTCCCTCGTGGAGTACCGCCTCATGGAGGCCGGGCACGACGTGCTGGGCGTCGCCGCGCACGTACCGCACTACATCGCCCGCTCCCCGTACCCGGACGCGGCCCTGACCGTCCTGGAGGCCGTCACGGCGGCCACCGGCCTGGTGCTGCCCTCCGTCGCGCACGCCCTGCGCACGGAGGCCCACCGTACGCAGACGGAGATCGACCGGCAGATCCGGGAGGGCGACGAGGAACTGGTCGCCCTCGTACAGGGCCTCGAGCACCAGTACGACGCGGCCGCGGGCGCCGAGACGCGGGGCAACATGCTCGCCGAGCCCGTCGAGATCCCCTCCGCCGACGAGATCGGGCTCGAGTTCGAGAAGTTCCTGGCGGAGCGGGAGGGCGAGGGCTGAGCCCGCCCGCTTCGCCTCCGGAGCATGGTTCCGGGGCAGGGAGACCCCGATGCCCGAGCGGTGCAGGGCCCGCCGGAAATCAGGGTCTCCCACAGCCGTGTCAGTGGCAGGGCCTAAGCTGCCGGGCATGCTGAAGGTGGGCCTGACCGGCGGTATCGGCGCCGGCAAGAGCGAGGTTTCACGGCTGCTCGTGGAGTGCGGCGCCGTGCTGATCGACGCGGACCGCATCGCGCGCGAGGTCGTCGCACCGGGCACCCCGGGGCTCACGGCGGTCGTCGAGACCTTCGGCGAGACGGTGCTCGCGCCGGACGGCAGCCTGGACCGGCCGCGGCTGGGTTCCATCGTGTTCGCGGACCCGGAGAAGCTCGCCGCGCTGAACGCGATCGTGCACCCCCTGGTGGGAGCCCGCTCCAGAGAGCTGGAGAACGCCGCCGCCGAGGACTCCGTCGTCATCCACGACGTCCCCCTGCTCACCGAGAACGGCCTCGCCCCGCTGTACGACCTGGTGGTCGTCGTCGACGCGGCCCCCGAGACGCAGCTCGACCGTCTCGTACGCCTGCGCGGCATGACGGAGGAGGACGCACGCGCGCGCATGGCCGCCCAGGCGACCCGCGAGAAGCGTCTGGAGATCGCGGACATCGTCATCGACAACGACGTGCCCCTGGAAGACCTGCGGCGGAGGGTGCGGGAGGTATGGGCGGGTCTCACGCACCGGGCACACACGGCTCCGGAGCGATCCGAACACACACAGGAATAGCGGGAGAGCAGGGGGCGTTGAACCGTCCCAGCAAGGGAAGGACTCAGCCGTGCCCGAGGCCAGCGGTTCCACCGGACGTACCCCGGAGACGCACGTCATCGACTTCCGTGCCGCCGAGCAATTGCTCGCCGCGCGCGATCCGCGGGGCGCGGTCAAGCTGCTCGACCGGGTCATAGCCGAGCACCCCGAGAACACGGCGGCCCGGCTGCTGCGCGCCCGCGCCTTCTTCGCGGCGGCCCAACTGAGGCCCGCCGAGCTGGAGTTCACCATCGTCCTGGAGCGCGAGCCGGACAACGCGTTCGCGCACTTCGCCCTCGCCCGCACCTATCAGCGCCAGGCCCGCGACGACCAGGCCAAGCGTCACTTCCGGCTCGCCGCGGCCCTCGACCCGAACCCGCAGTACCTGGAAGCGGCACGGTTCGACTCCTGACGGCCGCGCCCGCCCTCGCCCCCTACGGAGGGGGCTCACTCGGCGGTTGGTACGGCGGGATGTCCCGGCCCGGCTGGTAGTGCGGGCCCTGACGGATGTGGCGCAGGATCACGACCAGGTCGACGGTGACGATCAGCCACAGCACCCCGCAGGCGATCGCCCAGCCGGGGCGGCCGACCAGAGCGAATGCCGCCGTTCCGGCGATCGCCCAGATCAGACCCCACACGCTCAGCCAGAGCCGCATCCGCAGGGGACTGCGCGCTGTCGTCGGTTCACTGCCGGTACGCATCGGATCGACCGCTCCTCCTCGTCCTACTCGGAAACGTACTCCTCACCTCGTACGTTCTCCAGGAGACCGATGCGGTGACGGGGAGGCCATGGTGTTGCTGGACGCGGTGCGGGCGGACGGGAGGCTCGCCGACTGGCTGAAGGGTCTTCAGGAGAGCGAGGACGCCCCGGAAGCGCAGGCGCGGCTGCCGGACGCCGACGAGCTGCCGGATGTGCTGGTGGACCTCGCCGTGCCGTACGAGGACATCAACGACCTGGTCGCGTCGCGCCGCACGCTGGCGGCCGACGAGGGCGCGACCTGGCTGCTCGGGCGGTGCGTCGACGGGCTCGCGCGGGACATGGGGAAGATCGGCAAGGGGCAAGGACTCCTGCCGCTCCCCCTGGAGTCGGGCCCGCTCGGCCGCTACTTCCCTGTGTACGTCTTCGTCGCGGCCCTGCCGTACGTGCGTGCCTACCACCGCGAGCTCGGCATCCCCGACGACATCTCCCGGCGCACTCTCGCGGACCTCGGCCGGGGCCTGGTGCTGCACCGCCGGCGGTACGGCGTGGGAGGGCTCGTCGCGCCGGGCTGGTTCTCGCTGCACTTCCACGGGGAGCTGTTCCAGCTCGGCCGGCTGCAGTACCAGCGCTCACGGGTGAGCGGACGGGAAGGCGTCGCGCTGGCTGCGGCGGGTTTGCGGCTGCGGCCCGGAGAACCCTGCCTCGACCTGCACATACCCGACTACGCGGGACCCCTGACGCCGGAAGCGTGCGACCGGTCGCTGGCATCCGCCCACGACTTCTTCGCGCGGCACTTCCCTCAGGAGCGCTACACGGCCGGCTGCTGCCATTCCTGGCTCCTCGACCCGCAGCTGAAGCGGTATCTGCCGACGGACGCCAACATCGTCCGGTTCCAGGAGCGGTTCCGGGTCGCCTGCGGCAACAGCGAACCCGAGGACGACCTGCCGATCCGCTTCGTGTTCGGAGACCCGGAGCTGCCGGTGGAGACCCTGCCGCGCCGGACGGGTCTCGAACGGGCCGTGGCCGATCATCTGCGAGCGGGCGGGCACTGGTACAGCGGGCACGGCTGGTTCGCCTGGTGAGGCGCGATCGGCGCGATCGGCACGATCGGCACGATCGACTCAGGGCACCCATGTTCACCCCATCGGGTGCGGTGTGACAGGAACGGCCCGTGTCCGCCCGGCCGTTGGACGGATATGAGCATTCAGATGCGTAAGGGATACGAGGGGACCGGACCCGGCGCGATCACCCCGGACGGCTGCGCGGTCGAGCTGTACGCGCGGCTGCCGGTGGGCGACGAGCCGGAGGTCATCGCCGGCGTCGCGCCCGCGGGCGCGCGCATTCTCGAACTGGGCAGCGGCGTGGGCCGTATGACCCACTCCCTGATCGAGCGGGGGTTCACCGTCACGGCTGTCGACGAGTCGGCGGAGATGCTGGAGCGGGTGCGCGGGGCCCGCACGATATGCGGTCCGATCGAAAGCCTCGACCTGGACGAGAAGTTCGACGTGGTGCTGCTCGCGTCGTTCCTCGTCCACACCGGGGACCCCGAGGTGCGGCGCGGGATGCTCGCGACCTGTCTGCGGCATGTCGCGGACGACGGCTTCGTACTGATCCAGCGCGAGGGGGAGGACTACCACACGAACGTGCCCCGGGAGCGGGTCGACCCCCGAGGCTTCACCGTCCGCATAGTCTCGGCCGAACCGGTCGGGGACGGGGTCGACTCGGTGTTCGTGGAGTACGTCTTCCCGGACGGCGAGTGGACCCAGACGTTCCGGGCACGACCGTTGACCAAGGAACAGTTCGAGGAGGCGTTGGGGGAGGCGGGGCTCAAGGTCGAGCGATATCTGACGGAGGACCGGGTGTGGGTGAAGGTGGTGCCGACGGTGCCCGCCGGATGAGAAGGGAGGGCTCTCGGCCCGAAATTCCGGCGGGCAGCGATGAGTTCGGGGGAGGGACCCGGTCTACCTCCGTGACAGCGATACGGAACCGCTTCACACAGGAGATCCCATGTCCGAGACCACCGATTCAGCCGTCGGCACGACAGGCACCGCACGCGGCAAGGGCGCGCGGATCTCGCTGCGCGCGCTGCAGATCGTGCTCGCGCTGTTCTACGCGTTCGCGAGCGCACTGCCCAAGCTGATCGCGCACCCGTCGGCCGTCGAGTCCTTCGACAAGCTCGGCTGGGGCGGCGCGGGGATGTACACCATCGGCGCGCTCGAACTGGCGGGTGCCATCGGACTGTTGATTCCCGCACTGGCCTCGGTCGCGGCGGTGTCGCTGAGCGCGCTGATGGTGGGGGCGTTCATCACGCAGATCACCGCCTTCGACGGGGAGTACGCGGCGACACCGCTCATCCTGATCGTTCCGCTCGCCCTGATCGCCTGGGTACGGCGCCAGGACGTGGCAGGCCCGGCGCAGTGGATGCGATGGGCACGACGGGCGGCGTGACCGCTGCGGCCCCGCCCGCGCGGTGGGTATCGCCGAGGGGCTTTCCGACGACCACCGGGAAGCCCTCCGGCGATGCCCATGGCAGGGTGCGGCGCCGGCGCGGGGTGTGTTCACCGCGCTCACCGGCGTTCGTGGGTGCCCGCGGCTGCCTGGTGCAGCGGCAGGCGACGTTCGCCCCGTCGCGAACGCTGCCGCCACGGCACTACGTGGGGCGGTGATGGCGCTCGGCTTTGGCGGCCTCGGCCAGGCCCTGGAGGCGTTCCAGGTCGCGGCGGTCGCGTTTGGTGGGGCGGCCGGTGCCTCGGTCACGGATGCCTGCGGGGGCGATGGCCTCACGGGGCGGGGGCGGCGGGGAGTTGTCGACGTAGCACTCGGCGGCGACGGGCGCGCCGACCCGCTTGCGGATCAGACGCCTGACGACGACGATCCGCTCGTGCCCCCCGGCCTGGCGCAGCCGCACCTCGTCGCCGACGCGCAGCGCGTGGGCGGGCTTGACGCGTTCACCATTGACGCGGACGTGGCCGCCCCGGCAGGCGGTGGCGCCCATCGAGCGGGTCTTGACCAGGCGGACGGACCAGATCCAGCTGTCGACGCGCACACTCTCGCCGCTCGCCGGGCGGGCGGCGTCGGCCGCGGACGCCGCCGACCCGTCGGTACCCCGGTCGGTGGTGTCCGGACCGCTCGTCCGCTCCTGCGTACCTTCAGAAGCCATGCCTCGACCTTAGCTCTCCGGCCGGCCGCGCGGGGGAGGCGATCACCGGACGTACCGTGGAGACATGGGCGGCGGCAGCGGTGGTGACAGGTACGGCCACAGCGGAGGCGGCGACGGTGGCGGTGGGGGCACCGGGCTGGCCGCACTCGACGCGCGGATCAGCGGGTGCCGGGCCTGTCCCCGGCTGGTCGAGTGGCGGGAAGAGGTGGCGCGTACGAAGCGGGCCGCGTTCGCCGACCAGGAGTACTGGGGGCGGCCGGTGCCGGGCTTCGGGCCGCCGGACGCCGCGCTGCTGATCGTCGGGCTCGCACCCGCCGCGCACGGGGCGAACCGGACGGGGCGGATGTTCACCGGCGACCGCTCGGGGGACGTGCTGTACGCGGCCCTGCACGACGTGGGCCTGGCCTCGCGCGGCACGGCGGTGGGCGTGGACGACGGTCTGGAGCTGTACGGCGTACGGATCACCTCACCCGTGCACTGCGCGCCGCCCGCCAACAAGCCGACGCCCGAGGAGCGGAACACGTGCCGGCCGTGGCTGGTCCGGGAGTTGGAGCTGCTGCGGCCGACGCTGCGGGCCGTGGTCGTGCTCGGCGCCTTCGGCTGGCAGTCCGCGCTGCCCGCGCTCGCCGAGGCCGGCTGGGACGTGCCCCGGCCGCGACCCGTCTTCGGCCACGGCACCCACGTACCGCTCGACGGGCTCGACCTCTTCGGCTGTTTCCATGTGAGTCAGCGCAACACCTTCACCGGCCGGCTGACCCCCGCCATGCTGTGCGAGGTCCTGCGTACGGCGGCGAAGTCCGCGGGGCTGAGCGTCACTTCGTAGTCGAGGCGGCCCGGGCGACCCGGGTGCACGGGGGTGGTCCGGGGCGGTCGGGTCCGGCGGAAAACCGGCTGCCGATGCCGTCGTACGCCGGTTAGGGTCGCGCAATGCCCATCTACCCGGAGATCGAACCGTACGACCACGGCATGCTCGACGTCGGGGACGGTAACCGCTTGTACTGGGAGGTCTACGGCGATCCACGGGGCAAGCCCGCGGTCGTGCTGCACGGCGGGCCGGGTTCCCGGGCCAACGCCTGGTTCCCGCGGCTCTTCGACCCCGAGGCGTACCGGATCGTGCTGCTCGACCAGCGCGGCTGCGGGCGTTCGACGCCGCCGGCGAGCGCCTACGAGACCGACATGAGCGTCAACACGACGGATCATCTGATCGCCGACCTGGAGCTGCTGCGGCGGCATCTCGGGATCGGGCGGTGGCTGGTGTGGGGCGTGTCGTGGGGGTCGGCGCTCGGCCTGCGGTACGCGCAGACGCATCCGGAGGCCGTGACCGAGCTGGTCCTCACGGGGGTCGCCACGGGCTCGGACGCCGAAGTCGCCCTGTTGACCCGGGGACTCGGACAGTTCTTCCCGGAGGCCTTCGAACGGTTCCTGGCCGAGCTGCCCGAGGACGAGCGGGACGGGAACCTGGCGGCCGCGTACAACCGGCTGCTGGAGTCGCCCGACGAGGCGGTGCGGGCGCGGGCGGCGCGGGCCTGGACCGACTGGGAGACGGCCATCGCCGCGCTGCCGCCCCGTTCCGTGCCGCGCTACGAGGACCCGGCGTTCCGCTACGCCTTCGCCCGCACCGTCACCCACTACTGGGGCAACGGCCACTTCCTCGACGGGGGCGGCGACGGTGTGGTGCTGCGTGACGCGCACCGGCTCAAGGGCATCCCGGGCACCCTCGTCCAGGGCAGCCTCGACCCCGGCAATCTCCTCGGCATCGTCTGGCGCCTCCACCACGCCTGGCCCGGCAGCGAGCTGCTCCTCATCGACGACGTGGGACACAGCGCGGGCGCGCCGGACATGGCGGCGGCGCTGGTGGCGGCGACGGACAAGTACGCCAAGGGCTGAGGCCGCGAGGACGCCAGGACCGGTCCTGAGGGGAGCCTGCCGACGGCGTTCGACGGGTGCCCCGGCCCGCCCCGGCACACATGGTGCGCCGGGGCTCGCGGTTCACCGGGCCTGCGGTGTGCCGTTCGTGCCGATGTCGCCGTCCTCGCCGAACAGGTGCCGCACCGTCGACCGGTAGTTGGTCCGGACGTGGGTGAGGGCGTGGGCGCGGGCGCGATCGGGGTCGCCGGAGGCGATGGCGTCGTACAACTCACGGTGCTCGGTGAGGAGTTGGGGCCACTCGGTGTTCTGGCGGGTCAGCCAGCGCAGGCGGCCGTCGACCGGCTCCATGACCGAGATGAGCAGGCTGTTGCCGGCCATGGCGAGGACGCGGTCGTGGAATCGGGTGTTGATGTCGGTGATCGTCTCGGCGTCCCCGGCGAGGGTCGCCTCCGCCGCCCGGTCGAGCAGCGCCGACAGCTCCGCGAGGGACTCCCGGGTGGCGCGGGAGGCGGCGAGCCCGGCGGCGTACACCTCCAGCGCCTCGCGCAGTTCGAAGAGTTCCGCCACGTCCGCCGGGGTGAGGCGGCGGACGACGGTGCGGCGCGGGGTCTCGAAGTGGACGAATCCTTCGGCGACCAGCGCGCGGATCGCCTCACGCACCGGGACCCGCGAGACCCCGAAGCGGTCGGCCAGCTCACGCTCCACCAGCCGGTCGCCCGGACGCAGGCGCCCCGCGATGATGTCCTGCCGCAGGGTGCCGAGGACGCGTTCGCGCACCGCGCCGAGTGGTTCGATCTTCGCTCCTTCCGGAGGAGCCAGGGAACTCATGAGGCAATCCTCGCCGACTCGGGGGGTCTTTTACGGGGCGTTAACAACAGCGACATCGGTCCGAACGGTTGACGGGAGGACTATGAGCGCAGTTTGGTATACCAAACTACCCGTGGTGCTCTTCCGGTTCCCCACGCCGGTGTCGCGCCCGTCCCCGCCACCTACCCTCGTCTCCTCTCGCTCCTGGAGGCCCCGTGTCCCTCGCCGACAGTGCCGAAGCCACCGGCACCACAGCGTTCGTCCCCGACCCCCGCCTCACCAACGAGGACCTCGCCCCCGCCGACAAGCGGAACTGGAAGGTCTTCGACCTCTTCGCCCTGTGGATGTCCGACGTCCACAACCTCGGCAACTACACGTTCGCCGCGGGACTGCTGGTCCTCGGCATGAACGTCTGGCAGGTGTTCACGTCGCTGCTCGTCGGCTTCGTGATCATCTACATCGGGATGAACCGGATGGGGAGGATCGGGCAGCGCCACGGCGTGCCCTTCCCCGTGGTCAGCCGCATCAGCTTCGGCGTCTGGGGCGCCAACATCCCCGCCCTCATCCGGGCAGTGATCGCCATCATGTGGTACGGCATCCAGACCTACCTCGCCTCCGTCGCGGTCAACATCATGCTGCTGGCCGCCTGGCCGGGCCTGGAGTCCTGGACCCACAACTCCTTCCTCGGCCTGCACCAGCTCGGCTGGTGCACCTTCGTCGCCCTCTGGCTCATCCAGGCGCTGATCATCAGCCAGGGCATGGAGTCGGTCCGCAAGTTCCAGGACTTCTGCGGCCCCGCGATCTGGCTCGTCATGATCGCGCTGGCCGTGTGGATCCTCGCCAAGGCCGGCTGGACCATCTCCCTCACCTCGACCCCGAACCCGGTCTCCGTCGGCGAGCAGTGGCGGCAGTGGTTCGGCGCGATCGGGCTGGTCCTCGCCACCTACGGCACCCTGATGCTCAACTTCTGCGACTTCTCCCGCTTCGCGCCGGACTACCGGACGGTCAAGCGGGGCAACTTCTGGGGCCTGCCCATCAACTCGACCGCCTTCGTGGTGGTGTCCGTCATCGTCACGGCGGGCTCGATCGAGGTCTTCGGCAAGGCGATCACCGACCCGGCCCACCTCGTCGCCGAGATCGGCAACACCTGGATCCTCGTCCTGGGCGCGCTGACCTTCGCCATCGCCACCATGGGCGTCAACATCGTCGCCAACTTCGTCTCACCGGCGTACGACCTCGCCAACGTCTGGCCGCAGAAGATCACCTTCAAGGTCGGCGGCATGATCAGCACGGTCGCGGCGCTGGTCGTGACCCCGTGGAACCTCTTCTCCAACCCCACCGTCGTCCAGTACTTCCTCGGCGGCCTGGGTGCCTTCCTCGGCCCGCTGTTCGGCGTGATCATGCTCGACTACTTCTGGGTCAAGCGCGGCCGCATCGACGTCGACGCGCTCTTCGACGCCGAGCCCGGCTCCCGCTACTACTACCGCAAGGGCGTCAACCCCAAGGCCCTGTGGGCGTTCCTGCCCGCCGCGGCGGTCTCCGCGGTCCTCGCCCTGGTGACGACCTTCAGCGAGGTCGCCCCGTACTCCTGGTTCATCGGTACGGCGCTGGCCGCCGGGCTGTACGCCGTACTGTGCCGGGACGAGCGGGCCTCCGAGCCGGCCTTCGGCGAACCGGCAGCCGTGGAGGGCTGAGCGTGCGCATCGTCGTCACCAACTGCAACACGACGCAGGGGATGACCGAGGAGATCGTGCGAGGTGCCCGGGCCGCCGCCGGCCCGGGCACCTCCGTGACCGGACTGACCCCGGCCTGGGGGCCCGAGTCCGCGGAGGGCTGGCTCGACAGCTACCTCTCCGCCGCCGCCGTCCTCGACACCCTGCGCACCTACGAAGGGCCGTACGACGCCGTCGTCATGGCCGGGTTCGGCGAGCACGGGCGCGAGGGCGCGCGCGAACTGGTGGACGTCCCCGTCGTCGACATCACCGAGGCCGCCGCCCACCTCGCCTGTCTGCTCGGGCGGCGCTACGGCGTCGTCACCACGCTCGAACGCTCCTGCGGGCAGATCGAGGACAGCCTGGACACCGCCGGCGTCGGCCGCAACTGCGCGGCGATCGTCGGCACCGGGCTCGGTGTCCTCGACCTCGCCGACGCCGACCGCACCACCCGGGCCTTCCTCGCTGCCGGACAGCGGGCCCGGGACGCCGGGGCCGAGGTGCTGGTCCTGGGGTGCGCCGGGATGACCGGGCTGCAGCGGACGGTGGGGGAGAAGCTGGGGCTGCCGGTCGTCGACGGGGTGGGAGCAGCCGTGAAACTCGCCGAGTCGCTGGTGGCGCTGGGGCTGACCACCAGCCGGGCGGGAGGTTATGCGAAGCCGCTGCCGAAGAGGAGGAGTTGGGGGGACGGGGGAGCGCGTGAGTCGGAGGACCGGGGGATGGGGGCGTTGTAGGGGGTGCCTCATCGTCATCGTCATCGTCGTCGTGGGCGGCTGCGGGGCTGCGGGTTCGCGGGTGGCTGGACGCGCGGTTCCCCGCGCCCTTGCGGGGCCCGGGGCAGTCCGGGACCCCTACCGGGTCGGGGGCAGTCCGCGACTTCTACCGCGCCGGGGGCTCAGGGACCACCGCCGTCGCCGTGATCTCCACCAGCTGGCCCGTGTAGCCGAGGCAGGCCACGCCGAGGAGGGTCGACGAGTGAGGGCCGGTGCTGAGACCGGACGCCTCGACGACGTCCCAGACCGCGGAGAGGACCGCGGGCTCGTCGCTGACGACGTACACATCGGTGCAGGCGACATGCTCGAAGTCGCTGCCCACCGCCCGCAACTGCTCCCCGAGGTTCGCCAGCACCTGCTCGGCCTGCCGTACCGGATCCCCCTCCCCGACCAGATTCCCGTCGGCGTCCAACGGAACGGAACCGGCGAGGAAGGCGAGCTTCGTCCCGGCCTCGACGACGGACGCGTGCGAGTAGACCGGCGGTGCGAAGAGGCTGGGGACGGTGGTGCGCTGAATCATGACTGCTCCCGGTGGCGGACAACCTGTCGATCATGCGGATTCTCCGCCGCGACCGCATCCGATTTCCGGGCGCCGTGCTGCTTGCGCTACTTCCGCCGCCGCCGTCGAGCACGGCAGCCCCCGCCGTCGGTGGACCTGGCACCCCGGCGGCCGTGGACCTGGCACCCCGGCGGCCGTGCGGACTGTCCACGCGCCGGCCCTCCTCCCGTGCCACCCGCTCGAAGAGGCCGATCCTGTGGGCGAGCCCCTGCGGCCCTCGAGGTCGCACCACCGCTCTGCGCCGCGGCCCGTTCCTCCTCCGCCCCCCGCACCAACGGGCGCCCCCGCACCAACGGGCGCCCCCGCACCGCCAGATGCTGGGCCGGCGTCGACTGCGGAGAATGCTCGGCGGCCGGGGCGGTGGCGTCCTCAACGGCGGTGCCTGGCTGACCGTCGAAGGCCGCCGGGTCGTCGTCCACTAGCGCGATCTCGACGCAGTCGAAGGGGAGTTGGCGAACGCCGAGGAAGGTCGCTTCCACCTGGAGCGCCTTCTCTTCCACCTCGCCGGCATCCCCGCTACCTCCTCGTCCCCGAACCGGCCGTCAACCGACTCCTGCGCGGTGAACCGCTCCGTCGCCCGGCCGCGTACCCGGAGAAGCTCCGTACGTCCGCCGCCGAACGCCGGCACGGCACCGCCCAATTCCGTACGGCGAACCGAAGTCCCCATTCCCCGGTAATAACCCTTCGAGAAGATCACCCTTGCGCTGTTACCTTCTCTCACGTGGCGAAACTCAATCAGATCATCGCAGTGGAGAAGGGCGTCAAGGCCAAGTCCCATCAGGACCTGACGGCCGCTCATCATGGCCTGCAGAAGCCGGCGTTGCTCGCCGGTATCGCGCGTACCTATCAGCCGAAGGACGAGGAGGGTGAGCAGTTGCCGCCCGAGTCGACCCGGGTGCAGGTGCGGGCGGAGGATGTGCTGCGGGAGACCGCGGGAGTTCTCACGCGGCTGTTCGATGTGACCGCCACCAAGGACTGGGCCAACTGCACGGCGCGGGCGGACGTGAAGGTCGAGGGGCGGGTGCTCGTCGCCGACGTGCCCGTGGCCTATCTGCTCTTCCTGGAGAAGCAGCTCGGGGAGATCAACACGCTGGTGCGGAAGCTGCCCGTGCTCGACGCCTCCGAGGCGTGGGCGCAGGACCCGTCCACCGACGACTGGAAGACCGAGGCCGTACGGACGGTGCGGACCAAGAAGGTGCCGCGCAACCATGTGAAGGCCGAGGCGACCGACAAGCACCCCGCCCAGGTGGAGGTGTACTACGAGGACATTCCGGTCGGTTACTGGACCACCGTGAAGTTCTCCGGGGCCCTGCCCGCCCGGCGCGTGAACGAAATCCTCGACCGCGTCGAGAAGTTGCAGCAGGCCGTGAAGTTCGCGCGGGAGGAAGCGAACGGCGTGGACGTCGTCGACCAGCGGGTCGGTGACGCCGTGTTCGGCTACCTGTTCGGACAGTTCGGGTAGCCTCATAGACTCCCCGGTCGGCTATGAAGCCGGGCGGGGTGCGCGAGGAGCGCAAGCTGAAGCTGAGGCTTGTCGTGACGGAGCGGTCCGTACCCGCCGAGGAACTCAGGGACGGGCCGCGATCAATCTCAGACTATTGCTCCAGACTCAGTATTCGCCGCCGATCGTCGCAACGACCGGGCCCAGGCCCCGGGACGTCGAAGTGCTGGTTCAAGTCCAGCCCGCGCAGCTCGATGCGCGGTGGTCCAAAGGCAGGACGCGGCGACATGACGACTGACCTGGGTTCTCTACCGTGGCGGCGTGCCCAATGGGCGGCATATCAGGGCCCGGGGGCCGGCTACGCCCTCGGGCCCACCTTTTTTTCCCATGACCTACGCGTGCGCACCTCGATTGCGTTCATAAAGAACATGGCATCTACAGGAATTGTCACATCGCGGCAATACGAGCGTTCCATATCCTCCAGTTCGGGAACCTACGGTGGAGAGCACAGGCAACCCAAGTGACTGATGCCGTCAGCCGGCGCGCCAACCGTCGCCGCTGACACCCCCGACGCCCCGGCCGCCGTCGCCCGAAGGCACACCCCCGCCCTCACCCGACGACAGGAGCTCCGTGACCCGCCCCGCCGCCCTGACCCTTCCTCCCTGGCTCGCCCATGCCCTGCGTGCCCAACGAGGACCGGTGCCCTGGAACGCGGTGGTGCGAGGGGCGCTGGCCGGTGGGCCGCTGCTGCTCGTGGCCGTGCTGCTCGGGCGGCCCTCCGTCGGGGTCCTCGCCGCGCTCGGCGCCATGCTCGCCGGGATCAACGACCG
>NZ_LRTR01000435.1 GCF_001550375.1 Streptomyces europaeiscabiei
GCCCTGGACGACGCGCTCCTGCACGCCGCCGAGACCTTCGACCGGGGCGGCGACGCACACGACCTGCACACCCGCCGCCGAACCCTCCGGTCGCTCGTACGGCTCGGCCTCGGGTCCGGGGGACGCGAGTACGGCCTGCGGGTCGCCCTGTCCTTCGGGGCCGCCGCGGCCGTGGCACAGGTGCTGCACCACGAGCACTGGTACTGGCTGCCCGCGACCGCCGTCTTCCTGGTCAAGCCCGACCTGGGGCCGCTCGTGTCCCGGGTGCTGTGCCGGGCCGCGGGGACCGTGCTCGGCGCGGTGCTCTTCGCCGGGTTCGCCGCCGTACTGCCCCGACCGGAAGGGCTCATCGCGCTCGTCGCGGTCAGCGGGGCGCTGATACCCGTCGCCACCCGGCACTTCGCCGCCCAGACCGCCGTCGTCACCGTCCTCGTCCTCGCTCTCGTCATGGTCGGCGGCGACCCCCAGGCCTCCTGGAGCCGCATCGCCGAAACACTTCTGGCCTGCGCCATCGTCCTGATCGTCGGCCACCTGCCGATGCCGAAGGGACAGCGGGGCGGGGGCGTACGCGCCCGGCTCACCGAAGCGGGCACGGCGGCGCACGCCTACCTCGCACACGTCCTGAACGAGTCGCGCGCGCCGGGCGCCGGCTCCGGAGCGAACGCGACGTCCCTGTCGAGCGGCGCGGCCACCCCCAACGGTGTCACCGTGTCCGTCGGGGCCGCCCTGCCGGGTGAGGCCGACGAACGGGCCGCCCGCTGGACCCTGCGCCGCGAGGCCTACCGCGCGCTCGCCCAGGCCCGTGCCGCGATCGCCCTCTCCGGAGCCGAACTGCCCGCCCTGGCTCGGCACACCGAGGGCACCGACGAGGTCGCCGCCGTCCTCGAACGGCTGGTCGACACCACCACCGCCTGCGCCGTGCACCTCGACGACACCGGACTGCTGAGCCGCCACCACACCGAGCGGCTCACCGCACTCCTCGACGAACTCGCACGCCGCCGCAGGCACACCGGCATCAGCCTCCCCGACGCCCCGGACATGGCCGGCATACTGCCGAGGCAAGGGCTGACCGTCTGAGCCCGCACGCCGGCCCGGTGCGCGCCGGAGACGGCCGGATCCTGTTCCCACCACCCACCGGATGCCCGATCCACGGCCCTCCCGGGCACACCCCGGTCGTACCGTGACGACATGACGCCGCCTCCGTCCCCACCCCCCTGCGCGACCGTGTCCCCGTCGCCCGCCGATCTCGTCATCACCGGCTGCACCGCCCTCGTCCACGACGAGCACGAGGGGATCGCCTTCGTCGAGGACGCCGCGATCGTCGTACGGGACGGGGTGATCGCAAGCATCGGGCCGGCGGAGGAGACGGCCCCGGTCGCCACGGCGGAACGGATCGACGCGCGCGGCCAGGTCGCGATGCCGGGGCTGATCAACTGCCATACGCACGCGCCGATGGTGGCGCTGCGCGGCATCGCGGAGGACCTGCCGGCGGAGCAGTGGTTCAACGACGTCATCTGGCCCGTCGAGTCCAACCTCACGGCGCGGGACGCGGAGTTGGGGGCCCGGCTGGCCTGCGCGGAGATGATCCGGGGCGGGGTGACCTGTTTCGCCGACCACTACTTCTCGATGGAGACGGTCGCCGCCGTGGTCGAGGAGACGGGGATGCGGGCGCATCTGGGCGAGGCCTTCTTCTCCTCGCAGGGACCCGAAGGACGGCAGAAGTCCCTGGAGTTCGCACTACGCCACCGGGGCGCGGCCGGCGGTCGCATCACCACCGCGCTCGCCCCGCACGCCCCCTACACCGTCGAGGACGCCGACCTCGCGGCGACCGCCGACCTCGCCCGCGAGCACGGCCTCCCCGTACATCTGCACGCCTCGGAGAGCCGCGACCAGACCGACAACAGCCTCGCCCGGCACGGCGTCACGCCCATCGAGGTCCTGGAGCGCACCGGGCTGCTCGGCGTCGACGCGGGCGTGCTCATCGCGCACGGCACCGGGATCGTCGAGCGCGACCTGCCGGTCCTGGAGCGGGCGACCGGGCCGGTGGCCGTCGCCACCGCGCCCCGGGGCTATCTGAAGTTCGCCTGGCCCACGACCCCGGTGCGCGCCCTGCGCCGTATCGGCGTCCCCGTGGGGCTCGCCACGGACGGGGCCGCCTCCAACAACTCCCTCGACGTGTGGGAGGCCATGGCCCTCACCGCACTCGTGCAGAAGTCCACCGAGGGCGACCCGCGCTGGTTGACCTCCCGCCAGGCCCTGCACCACGCCACCCTGCAGAGCGCCCGAGCCGTCGGGCTGGGGGAACGGATCGGCAGCCTCGCCCCCGGCCGCCGCGCCGACATCGTCCTCGTCGACCTCACCGGCCCGCACACCCAGCCGGTGCACGACCTCGCCGCCACCCTCGTGCACAGCGCCCGTTCCGCCGACGTACGCACCACGATCGTCGACGGCCGTCTCCTGATGCGCGACCGGGAGCTGCTCACCGTCGACGTGCCGACGACCGTACGGGAGCTCACGGACCGCCTGGCCGCACTCACCGACCGCAGCCACGGCAAGCGCGTCCAGGACTACGACAAGCCGCCCGGGTGAGCGGCGAACGGGGCGGCGGCGACGCTGCCGGCCCTTTTCCGGGGGCACCCTCAACTGATCGTGCACCGCTTCGTGTTCGCCCCGGAGCGGGACGCGGGCTTCCGTGACTGCGGTGCGCATGGGCATGGGCGGGGGGCGTCCACAGGTACCCGGCCTACGGGCGCGGCCTGGAGGGGCTCCGCGCCGCAGCCGGACGGCCGGCCCTCACGGCGGTCGGAGGGGGGCGGTGGGCGACGAGCGCCTCTGCTGCCTCGACGAGCGCGAGGAGTACGAGGAGCGCGAGAGGTGCGAGGAGTGCGAGGAGTACGAGGAGTGACAAATAGTGCAAGAGTCGGTACGTAGAGTCACCAAAATGTGTGGTTTCTGAGAGGTACCTCACGATCCGCCGTTGACCTCGTGTCAACTACGTCTCAGTACCGTCACTTCGCGAGCCGTTCACCCCATGGTTGGCGTTTAAATCTACAAGCTGCCCGGCCGCGATCACGGGCTACGGGTGCAGCGCGACATGGAGGTGCAGGGTGAACGGGCGAACGGTGCTGGGGCGCTTTCCCGCCGGTGGGCCGCGCGGCTCGTGGCCGGCGGAGGAGTTGGCGCACGCGGCCCGCCTCGAAGGGCAGCAGGCCGAGGTCGTGATGGACATCGCGACGGACATGTTCCTGGTCATCGTGCGCGGCGCCGACACCGCCGTGACCGCGTCGGCCTGACCTCACCCCGCCTTCGGTGCGGGCACCTTCGCCGCGGCGGCTTGCCCTGTCGGCACCTTCGCCGCGCCGGCCTGGCCTGTCGCCGCCTTCGGCGCGGCGGTTTCCCCCGTCGTCACCTTCGCCGCGAACTGCTCGGCCTGGAGCGAGTACAGCTCCGCGTACACCCCGCCCGTGGCCAGCAGCTCGTCCGGGGTGCCGGACTCCACCAGGCGTCCCTGGTCGAGGACGTGCACGAGGTCGGCGTGGCGCACGGACGCCAGCCGGTGCGTGATCAGGACGACCGTCTGACCGGTTCCCGCCAGGGCGCGGATCTTCTCGAAGACCTCCAGCTCGGCGCGGGCGTCCAGGGCCGCCGTCGGCTCGTCCACGATCAGGATGCGCCCGCGCCGGTACGCGGCCCGCGCGATCCCCAGACGCTGCCACTGCCCGCCGGACAGCTCGTGCCCGCCGCTGAACCCCTTGCCCAGAAGCGTGTCGAGGCCGCGTGGCAGATCCTCCATCACGGCCTGCGCCCCGGCCTCCGCGACGGACGTGGCGAGCCGCTCCTCGGTCAGGGGCGCCGAGGGGCGCCCGATCGCCATGTTGACGCGGGCGGTGAAGGGCCACCGCTTGAAGTCCTGCGCGACCATCGCGATGCGCTCGGCCAGCTGCCGCCGGTCGGCGCCCGCCGCGTCCACGCCGTCCCACATGATCTTGCCCTGGTCGGGGGTGTACAGCCCGGCGAGCAGCTTGACCAGGGTCGTCTTGCCCGAGCCGTTCTCGCCGACGAGCGCCACGATCTTGCCCAGCGGCACGGTCAGGGTGACATCGTCGAGCGCGGGCCGGGTGGCCTTGCCCGGGTAGGTGAAGGTCACGTTCTCCACCCGGATCTCGCGCGGCTCCTCGGGCAGCGGATCACCGCCCTCCGGGATCGCGCGCTTGGCGGCCTCCACGTACAGGCGCTGCATGTCGCCCACGAAGAGGGCCTCCTCGTGCAGGGAGTTCACCTCCAGGACCAGGGTGTCGAGGCTGGCGGAACCGGTACGGATCGCGATGACCGCCGTCCCGGCCACGGACAGGGCCATCGCGCCGGCGAGCAGCAGACCGCCCAACGTCGCGTACGTCGCCACGGTGGCCAGCCCGGTCCACAGCGCCGCGTACAGGCCCGTACGGGCCGCAAGCCGGGCCAGGCGGGCCTGTTCCGCCTCGGCCGTCTCCGACATGGAGCGGAAGTGGCGCAGCAGGAACGGGCCGACACCGTGCACCCGGATCTCCGGGGCCGCCTCCGGCTCGATGAGCAGGGAGCCGATCAGATATCCCGCGCGTGCGTGCTGCACCCAGGCGTGGAAGGAGGTGTAGCGGCGGCGGGCGATCGTCAGGGCACTCCAGGCGCTCGGCAGGGTCATCGTGACCAGGAGCGGGAGGAGGGCCGGGTGCAGCACGGTCAGCACACCGGCAGCCGCGGTCAGCGAGATCAGGGCGTTCACCACACGCGCCGAGTAGCTGATCATCCGGCGGGCCGACTGGGCGCCGTACTTCGCGGTGTCCAGCAGCTTGTGGAAACCGTCGTCCTCGATCGCGGACAGCTCCACGGCCGCCGCCCGCTCCAGATACAGCTCGGTCGCGACGCGCTCCACCTTCGGTTCCAGCCGGCCCGTGGCGTACGTCGACGCGGCTCGCAGCAGGGTGGACACCAGCATCACGGCGGCGATGGTGACGAGCGCGGGGGCGGCTCCCCGTAGCCGCTCCTCGACCGTGCCGTCCGCGATCAGCCGGGCCAGGATCGCGTTCATCGCGAGCAGGTTCACCGCCTGGGCGAGGCCACGGCCCGTCTCGGCGGCCAGCACGGTCCTGGCGGCCCGCCGGTCCGCCTGCCAGGCCAGCCGGAAACTCGACGCGAGCAGCGACGGCAGCCGCCGCACCATCGCGCGGAAGTTCAGCTCCAGAAACGCGTTGGCATGCTGTGACCAGCCCATGTCGTACCGCAGCGGCCCCCCGAACAGCAGCAGCTCCGACTCCGACGTCTCCGGCGTGCTGCCCCCGTCACGCGCCTTTCCCACTCACGGCCTCCCCCGAGTCGTCGCCGACAGGCCACTATCCCGGCGCATCCCGCCCCCGACCAGGGCGCACGACGACGACACCTCCACCCACCCGGAGCACGCGGGGCGCGAAGAGGCGGAAGAAAGGCGGAAGAAAGTACGCCGGGATGTGAGGGAAGGCGGGATGCGGGGGGAAAGTCCGAGGGTCCCTTCCCTGACAGGGCCGCGGGGAACCGCGCGACCAGCCCCCACGGCGTGAAGCCGCGAAACGACCGACCGCCCCCGACCCCTGGAGGGCACCCAGAGGCGCACCCCCTGGCAGGAACGCGCCCCCATCGCAGGAACGCGCCCCCACCGGCGGAGCCCTACGCGGTCATCGTCCGGGACCACGAAGGCGTAGTCCCGGTGACCCGGCACAACGCCAGATACAGCGGTATCGGCGGCGTATAGGGAATGGCCCCCTCCGGCCGCAGGATCAGCCCGGGCACGTCCGCACCGTCGGAGACCAGCGCTCCGGTGGTGTAGCGCGCCGGAGCCGGCCACTCCAGTGCGTAGTCGGAGTCGGTCGGCACGATCCACCACCAGTGCGCCTTGTCGGCGTAGACGCAGCCCACACGGGGCAGCCGGGGCAGGACCATCGGTCCGAAGCGGGCCGGGACGGCAACCGCGTCGCGGCCCATGGGCGCGTTCATGCCCTCGGGCAGGGGAATGGGGCGGGGCGTCGCAGCGGGACGCTGGGCGCGGCGCATACGGGTCAGGGTGTCGAGGCTCACCACGCGGGCCACTCTGCCCCCACCGGGGGGCCGAGCGGGACCGATCGACGCGCTCACACCCATTCGGCCCCCGTCCGCCGCCCGACGTCCGGCCGGACCTCGACTTCCGTACGACACTGCCCACCCGGACGGCCCCAGGCCACCGCACGGCCGTCCACACCCCTGCGAGCCTCGGCACCCCTACGGGTTTCGGCACCCGCACGGCCCTCGGCACCCGGGAGACGGAACGCCTCGGCGTCCCCGTCCCGGTCCTCCGTCGGCGGTTTCTTCGCGCCCCAGCCCAGATCGGACCGGGCCGCGGTGTCCGCGCCCGCCGTCAGGCCGGTGACCATGACCGTTCCCGCGCCCAGGCAGGGGGAGACGGCGCCGGCGAGGAGACCACGCGGCACGTCCGCCCACACCAGGAGCCCCAGGCCGACGGGCTGCGCTCCCCAGGAGCGGCAGAGGGACTCTATGAGGAGCAGCCCTCTCCCGTGTTCCTCCTCGGGGCGCTGCGGCGAGGGGTGCGGCTCACCCGGAGCGCAGCCCTCGTCACGTACCGCTATGCGCACCAGCTCGTCGCCGTCGTGCAGCTCGCAGACGATCTGGGTGCTCGCGGTGTGCACGATCGCGTTCGTCACCAGCTCGGACACGACCAGGGCGGCCGTGTCGCAGGTGTCCTCGCAAAGGGCCCAGCCGGTGAGCTGGGTGCGGGTCACACGCCGGGCCTGGGCCACGGCACCCGGGTGCGCGGCCAGCTCGAACCGAAACCGGCGCTCGGCAATTGTCTCGGGGCGCGCCCCGGCGGCCGGACCGGGACCGACACGGTCTCCGGCGGCGTCTGTTCCTAACGGCGCAGGGGGCGGAATCACGCTTGCCACTATCGCCCCGCCGTGAACACTTGGCAAGTGTCACTCTGAAAATTGCAGAGTGCCGTATGACTCTCTGAACGGTCATGGCACACTGCACGCAACAGCACGTGTAGCGGCGCCAGTTGGAAATCCCTCGCACAACGTTCTTAAGCACGCACAGTGTTCGTTTGCGTACACGGACCCTGCGTGGCGCGCGAGGCCTCCGAGCGGCGCCGCCGGGCTGTCAGGACCGGACAGGCCGGGAATCGACGCAGGTCAGCGCAGAGTCAGACAAGAGAGGGGCGAGATGAGCGAGCCGCGGTCCGCGCCGACGGTCGGTCAGGTCGTTCTCGGCCGACGTCTGCTGGACCTGCGCGAGCGCGCGGGCATCCGACGTGAGGAGGCCGGCCGCATCCTGCACGTCGCCGCCGCCACGGTCCGACGTATGGAGACCGCCGAGGTCGCCCTCAAGATTCCCTACCTCCAACTCCTGCTGAAGGCGTACGGGGTCGGCGACGAGGAGGCCGCGACCTTCGTCCGGCTCGCCGAGGACGCCAACAAGCCCGGCTGGTGGCAGCGCTACCACGACATCCTGCCGGGCTGGTTCTCCATGTACGTCAGCCTGGAGGGGGCGGCCGGCCTGATCCGCGGCTACGACCCCCACTTCGTCCCCGGACTGCTGCAGACCGAGGACTACGCACGTGGCGTCATGACCTCGGGCGCCATCGGCCAGACCAAGCCCGAGGACATCGAGCGCCATGTCGCCCTGCGCATGCAGCGGCAGGAACTGCTCACCCGTGAGGACGCGCCCCGGCTGTGGTTCGTGATGGACGAGACCGCCCTGCGCCGCTCCGTCGGGGGACCGGCGGTCATGCGCGCCCAGATCGACCGACTGCTGGAGGCCATGGAACTGACCCGTGTGACGCTCCAGGTCGCCCCCTTCGACACAGGACCGCACCCCGGCACGTACGGGCCGTTCGTCCTGTTCCGTTTCGCCATGCCCGAACTTCCGGACATGGTCTACAGCGAGTACCTGACCGGCGCCGTCTATCTGGACGACCGCTCCGAGGTGGCGACCCACCTCGAGGTCATGGACCGCATGGCGGCGCAGGCCGCCACGGCACAACGCACGAAGGAGATCCTCCGGGATCTCCGCAAGGAGCTCTGAAGACACCGAATGGAACTCATCAAGTCGCAGTCGCGCACGCGCACGCAGTCGCACACACGCGTCTACAACGGCATGCCCGCCCGGGAACTCGGCAGCGAGGGCTGGCACAAGCCCTGGAGCGGAGGCAATGGCGGCAACTGCCTGGAGGCCATGAAGCTGGCCGACGGCAGGATCGCCGTACGGCAGTCCACCGACCCCGACGGACCGGCGCTGATCTACACGCCCGCCGAGATGAACGCGTTCATCCAGGGCGCCAAGGCGGGGGTGGCTGACTTCCTCTTGTCCTGAGGCCTGTTGCGCACTCCCTGTTGTTCAGTCGATGACCCTATGTTGGCCCTGAGTTGATCACCTGCTGCCGCACATTCCCATGGAGTTCGTCATGAGCGGGCCTCCCCCCGTCGAGATCGACACGAGCAGACCCCACCCCGCACGGATGTACGACTGGTATCTCGGAGGCAAGGACAACTACCCCGTCGACGAGGCCATGGGCAGGCAGATGCTGGCCCTCGACCCCCGGGTGCCGGTGATGGCGCAGGTCAACCGTGCCTTCATGCAGCGCTCCACTCGCTGGCTGACGGAGAACGGCGTACGGCAGTTCCTCGACGTCGGCACCGGTATCCCGACCGAACCGAACCTGCACCAGATCGCCCAGAGCGTCGCTCCCGAGGCGAGCGTCGTCTACTGCGACAACGACCCCATCGTGCTCGCCCACGCGGCGGCGCTGCTGCGCGGTACGCCGGAGGGGCGCACCGAGTATCTGCAGGCCGACGTGCGCGACCCGCACGCCGTCATCGAGGGCGCCAAGAAGGTTCTGGACTTCGACCGGCCCGTGGCGCTCTCGCTGATCGCGCTGCTGCACTTCGTCTCCGACGAGGACGGCGCGCACGCCCTGGTCCAGCGGCTGATGTCCGAACTGCCCTCCGGCAGCTACCTGGCCGTCACCCACGCCACCGCCGACTTCACTCCGCAGGAGTCGAAGGCGGCGACGGAGAAGCTCAAGGCCGCGGGCGTCACGCTGGCCCTGCGCTCCCGCGAGGAGTTCACCCGCTTCTTCGACGGCCTCGAACTGGTCGACCCCGGCGTCGAGGTGCCCCACCACTGGCACCCCGAACTCGGCGAGCCCGTCCCCGGCCAGGACGACGGGGTCATCCCGGGGTACGGGGCGGTGGCGCGCAAGCCTTAGGGCTTCGGGGACGGTCACATGCAAGCGCGGCGCAGGCCTCTCGGCAGGCGCCGCGCAGGCTTTTCGGCAGGCGCCGCGCATTCGTGCGGCTGGGTGCGTACTCGTGCGGGGCGGGGCAACTTGGGATGCCAAGGGGTGCCATCGGGCGCCAAGGGGGCGCCTTCCGGTGTCGCGGCGTCCCAACGCGGCGGCATGGTGCGAACTCCGCACGCCGGGGCACGAGTGTCCCTCCGCACGCCGGGGTGCGCGTCCCCGTACGCCGTGGTGGCGTCGGCGGCTACAGGTACGACCAGATGCGGCGCGGTGCGTCGATGATGCGGCTCGCCACGACCACCGGCAACGGCGGCTGCGCGGTCGCCCCGCTCCAGCACAGCCCGTAGTAGATCTGCTCGATCGACGGCGGCCCGACCGACAGGTTGCGCCAGACCGCTCCGGGCGGGTCCTCCTGCCCGGTCTTCACGAGGTAGGCCGCGGCCATCGTCCCCGTACGGCCGACTCCGGCACCGCAGTGCACGAACACCGGCCCGGAGCTCTCCGAGACGGCGTCGAGCAGCCGCTGCACCTGCTCCGGCGTCTGCCCGTCGCGCATCGGTACCCGTACGACGTCGAGGCCCGCCTCGTGCGGCAGGGCGAGCTGGGCGGCGCTCAGCTTCTCGGCGCGCAGGTCGACGACCGTGGCGATGCCGAGGCCGGCGAGCGCCCGGTAGCCGGCGGGGGAGGGCACGGCGGCTGGACGAGCACCGCCATGGGCGCGCTGTCGCCGTCGGGCTGCCGCGCCGAGTCGAGCACCGTGCGCACCGCCGCACGGAACTCCTCCCACCCCCGCACATCGAGCACCGAGTCGAACCGTCCCGCCAGAGAGGACTCCGCCGTGTCCTCCTGCGGTGAGGACGACCCCACGACGAGGGGACGCGCACCGTGCCGGGACAGCTCGTCCCGGGCGCGCAACAGCGCAGAGGCCTCACCCGGGCGCGCCTCGCTGTGCACGTCGCGTGGGAGGACGCGAGGGAGGAGGCCCTACGCCTGACGACGGAACGAAGGATGGGGGCGGATCACCGCCAGATCGCGGGACCCCACGGCGGCAGCGGTGACGTGACCTCCTGACGCCAATGGTCCCACCGCCGATCTCCTGTCGAACGGGAGCCTCCCGGCGACCAGGTCCGCCGGCCTCCGCCCCGCCGACCCTCCCAGGCCGCTCATCCGGGCGGCATCACCCCGCACAGCGCCTCCACCGCCGCCCCGTACGCGTGCTCCGGGGGCGTCGCGTACCCGACGACGAGCCCGTCCGGCGCCTCCTCCGTGGCCTGCGGATGCCGGAACTCCGCAAGGCCGTCGAGCGCGACACCCCGCCAGGCCGCCGCCTTCACCGCCGACCGCTCGGTCCCGGGCGGCAGCCGCAGCACGGCGTGCAGTCCGGCGGCGATCCCGGTGACCTCGATATGCGGCGCGTGCGCGGCGAGAGCGTCGACGAGCCGGTCCCGCCGCGCCCGGTACTGCTGCCGCACACGCCGCACATGACGGTCGTACGCCCCGGAGACCACGAAGTCCGCGAGCGCCAACTGCTCCGGCACGCTCGCCCACGCCTCCCGCTCGCCCTTGGTCGCCAGTACGGCGTCGACGTACTGCTCCGGCAACACCATCCACCCCAGCCGCAGCGCCGGCGACAGGCTCTTGCTCACCGAACCGATGTGCACGACCCGCTCGGGATCCAGACCCTGCACGGCCCCGACGGGCTTGCGGTCGTAGCGGAACTCCCCGTCGTAGTCGTCCTCCAGGATCAGCCCGCCACGCGCACGTGCCCAGTCCACGACAGCGGCCCGCCGGACCGGATGCAGCGGCCCGCCGGTCGGGAACTGATGTGCGGGGGTGAGCAGCACGGCCCGCTCCCGGCCCAGCCCGTCCACCCGGGCTCCGTCCTCGTCGAGCGGCAACGGAACCGTCCGTACGGAGGCCGCCGTCAGCAGCTCACGATGGAAACCCAGACCGTACGACTCCACGGCCAGCGGCCCTCGCAGTACCCGGCCGTCGAACAGCAGCCGCAGCGCGTGTGCGAAGCCGGAGCAGATCACGATCCGCGACGGCTCGGTCCGCACTCCACGCGCGCGTGCCAGATACTCGGTGAGCGCCTCCCGCAGTTCGCTGCGGCCGGCCGGGTCACCCGGCCCGAACGCCTCGTTGGGTGCCTGGGTCAACGCCCTGCGGTACGACGCCGCCCAGGCGGCCCGCGGGAACGCCGACGCGTCCGGCGTGCCCTGCCGCAGATCGTGCCGCGGCCCACGCGCGCGTGGAGGCGCTTTCCGGGGTACGCGCGCGGGGGCGCCCAGCGGTGCGGCCCGTTCGGCGACCCGCGTACCCGAACCCTGCCGGGCCGTCAGCCAGCCCTCCGCGACCAGCTCCGCGTACGCGTCGGCGACCGTATTGCGCGCGACGCCCAGGTCCGCGGCGAGCGAACGGTACGGCGGCAACCGGGTCCCGGGAGGGAGCCGGCCACCACGCACCGCGTCCCGCAACGCCCGGATCAACGCCGCCCGCCGCCCGCCCCCACCGGACAGTTCGAGATGCAGGTCGGCCCCGATCCGCTCCGCCGAATTGACCCACGAATCCACCATGGAAATGCACCCTACGGCAGGTCTTTCCACCCCGTAGATTCATGGTCATGACGACGAGCACGACGCACATGGCGAGCACGACGGACGCTATGAACAGCACGAACAGCACGAACAGCACGAACAGCACGAACAGCACGAACAGCACTCACAGCACGAGCACCATGAACACGAGCACCATGAACACGAGGAACAGCACGAACGCGATGACCGGCACCACCACGGCGGGCCCCGTGACCGCGACCCCTCGCCTCGACTTCGCGAAGTCCGCCCGGAACGCCTTCCGGGCCCTCATCGGCTTCGACGCTGCGGCCCGCGAGGGCATCGACCCGGCCCTGGTCGAACTGATCCAGATCCGTGCTTCCCACCTCAACCACTGCGCCTACTGCCTCCACCTGCACACCAACGACGCCCGCAAGGCCGGCGAGAGCGAGGACCGGCTCCACATGATCCCGGTCTGGCGCGAGGCCCGGCACTTCTTCACCGCCCGCGAGCAGGCCGCCCTGGCCCTCACCGAAGCGGTCACCCTCGTCGCCGACGGTGGCGTCCCCGACGACGTCTACGCCGAAGCCGCCACCCACTTCGACGACACCGAACTGGCCCTCGTCCTCGCCCTGATCTTCACGATCAACACCTGGAACCGCATCGCCCTCTCCACAGCCAAGCAAGCCGGCACGGACACCCGCTAGACCGACCGGCGCCGGCCCCGGCGCCGACCTGTCCCACCATCGGCGCTCCGGCATGCCCGACCGTCGGAAGAGCGGGCCGATCCCGCGCGCTTCACTCCGCCGCAGCGGCGATCACCCGGCGGCGCGATCCGACGGCGAGGTCCGGCGGCGCGATCCGACGGCGAGGTCCGGCGGTGCCCAACCGACTCGGCCGGCGTCCGATGTCGGTGACCCGCCCCGCGGTCAGTGGCTACGCCGTCATGGGGCGGTCGTACGGTCCGATCGGTGCCGGTAGGCGCCCCGTGCCGGTCAGCCGGTGGTCGACCGCGGCGGCCACCGACCGCCCCTCTGCGATGGCCCAGACCACGAGGGACTGCCCACGGGCGGCGTCCCCGGCGGCGTACACACCGGGCACGGCGGTCGCGAAGTCCGGCCCCCGTGCGATCGTCCCCCGCGGATCGAGGGCCAGCCCCAGCTGCTCGATGAGCCCGTCGTGGCGGTCCGGCCCGGAGAACCCGAGCGCGAGCAGGACGAGATCGGCGGGCAGGTCCCGCCCGGTACCGGGCCGGACCTGCCGCCGACCATCCACCTCGACCAGGTGCAATGCCCGTACGTGCCCCGCCTCGTCCCCGGTGAAGCGGAGCGTGGACGCCGCGAAGAGGCGCGCGTCCGCGTCCGCCGCCGGCGCCGACCGGAGGTGGCCCGCCTCCTCGTGCGCCGCCGAGAGCCGGTAGACCTTCGGATAGGTCGGCCACGGATCGACGTCCTCGTCGCGCTCCGTCTCCGGCAGCGGATAGATGTCCAACTGCGTCACGGACGCGGCCCCTTCCCGCACGGCCGTCCCCAGACAGTCCGCCCCCGTGTCACCACCCCCGACGATCACCACATGCTTCCCGGCCGCCGACATCGGCGACACCTCCAGATCCCCCTCGCACACCCGGTCGGCCAACGGCAGATACTCCATCGCCTGGTGAATCCCGGCCAACTCCCGCCCGGGCACATCCAGTTCCCGCCAGGCCGTGGCGCCCGTGGCGATCACCACCGCGTCGTACCGGGCCCGCAGCTCGGCCGCGCCGATGTCCTTCCCCACGGCGGTCGACGTACGGAACTTCGTGCCCTCCGCCCGCATCTGCTCCAACCGCCGGTCCAGATGCCGCTTCTCCATCTTGAACGCCGGTATCCCGTACCGCAGCAACCCCCCGACCCGGTCGGCCCGTTCGTACACGGCGACCGTGTGCCCGGCCCGGGTCAGCTGCTGGGCCGCCGCCAGCCCGGTGGGCCCGGAGCCGATGACGGCGACCGTCCTCCCGGACAGCCGGTCGGGCGGACGCGGCGGTGTGAAACCGTCCTCCCAGGCCCGGTCCGCGATGGCCACCTCCACGTTCTTGATGGTCACCGCGGGCTGGTTGATCGCCAGCACACACCCCGCCTCGCACGGAGCGGGACACAACCGCCCGGTGAACTCGGGAAAGTTGTTCGTGGCGTGCAGCCGGTCGCTCGCCGCCCGCCAGTCCTCCCGCGACACGAGGTCGTTCCACTCGGGGATCAGGTTCCCCAACGGACAGGCCTCGTGGCAGAACGGGATCCCGCAGTCCATGCAGCGGTCGGCCTGCTTGCTGATGATCGGCAGGAGCGCCCCCGGGACATACACCTCGTCCCAGTCCCGCACCCGCTCCTCCACGGGCCGGCGGGGCCACTCCTCGCGCGGGGTGGTCAGAAAACCCTTGGGATCGGCCATGGCCGTCTCCCTCACGTATGGCGTACGCGTACGGGCACGGTCGTACACCGGCGGACTCGGATCGGCATGAGGGTCCGGGGCGCGAAGCGCGAGGCTGCACGCCGTGTAACGGCGCTCTCTTCCCGCCACGATACGACGCGCCCGCCGCCACCGCCTCAGGCGAGCGCCAGCAGATACGACAGGGCCGCGGCGGCCGACGCGATCGCCCGGACGGTGTTCCACATCGTCCACCGGCTCACGTATTCACGCCAGTAGGCGGCGGCCTCCGCCGTGCCCGCCTCCAGCTTGGCGAGCGTGTCGTTGCGCGGCACGTTCGCCACCATCGTGACGCCGAAACAGCCGAACAGATACAACGCGCTGCCCAGCAGCAGTTCCACTCTGCCCGCGTCCGGCCACAGCACGAACGTCACGACGGCCAGCACGGCGCACAGCACCGCCGTCCCCACGAACACGAGCATGAACGCCGGTGTCAGCGCGCTCACATTGATCGCCTGCATCGCCGCCACGCCCTGCGCGGGCGGCAACGACGCCAGCCCCTTCATCACGAACGTCGAGAATCCGCAGAACACACCCGCCACGATCCCCGTCCCGAGCAGGCCCAGCACCGTCAGCACGAAGTACGGCCCATCGATCATGTCCGCTCCCACCTCGATCCCCCGAATCCAAACGATCCTGCACTCCACCCTCCGTCACCACAAGTGAACATCCGTACGGTCACAGTCACCATGGCCGAGATACGCGGGCCCATACGCGAGCGTCCAAAGGCGACCCGGACACGGCTGTCCCCTCCCGGATCGCCGGTGTCACGTCCGAGCTGCGCTCGCTGATCGCCAAGTACACGGGCTC
>NZ_LRTR01000436.1 GCF_001550375.1 Streptomyces europaeiscabiei
GCCGGCGGCGTCGCGCCTCCGCGTCCGCCAGGCACCGCTCCTCGGCGCGGGCGAGCGCCGCCTCCTCGACCAGGACGCCCTGCCGCTCGTACCGGCTCCGGCGCCGGTTGAACCGTACGACCACGGCCGACAGCGAACTCGCCTCCCGGGCCCGCCGCGTGAGCGCGGTGTCGCCCCGGGGCAGGAACACCAGATGCCCGAGGTCCGCGCAGTCCAGGCAGCGCGGCGCTCCCTCCTCCAGCACCAGCAGCGCCACCGGACCGCTCCGGCACTCGGCGCAGTGCTTCTTCCTGAGTGCCTGCACGACGACAAGTCCGGTACGGGGCGGGGGAGTAGCGAGCGCTGCCATACGCGGTTCATTCCCCCTGGTGACCGCATGGTCACGCGGTTGCCGGGCCGGCCTGCCCACCGGCTCGGACGCGGTCTGCCGCGCGCGGCATCATGGGCCGTGTGCGATTCGAAGCGATCACCTGGGAACGGCTCGGCGACCTCCTCGCCGACCGCCTCCTCGACCTGAAGCCGGACGACGGCTCGCCCTGGCCGCGCATCGCCTTCGACGGCGCCCCGGCCGCCCGCCCCGGAGACCTCGCCGCCCGGGTGTCGGAGGCACTGCGCATACGTGGCCGGCCCTCGCTCGTCGTGGGCACCGAGGGGTTCCTGCGGCCCGCGTCGCTCCGGTTCGAGTACGGTCACGAGGACGTGGAGGCGTACTACGACGGCTGGTTCGACACCGCCGCCCTGTGGCGCGAGGTTTTCGGCCCGCTCGACCCCGGCGGCACGGGCCTGGTCCTGCCCGACCTCTGGGACCCCACCACCGACCGCGCGACCCGCAGCCCCTACGTCCGACTCCCGCCCGGCGCGATCCTGTTGACGCACGGCCCCCTCCTCCTGAAGCACTGGTTCCCCTTCGACCTGACCGTCCAGGTCCTCCTCTCCCAGGGCGCCCTGCGTCGCCGTACTCCCGAGGGCGAGCACTGGACCCTCCCCGCCTTCGAGCGCTACGAGACCGAGACCGACCCGGCTGCCACCGCCGATGTCCTGGTGCGTGCCGACGACCCACGACACCCGGCCTGGAACGGCTGACGGGCAGGGAAGGGCGTCGCCATGCTCGGCCCCGGTGGCGCTTCCCAGCAGTCCGTGGTCCGGATCAAGCGTGACGCCGACGCCGTCCTCGTCAGCCGACCAACTCATACCCCTCGTCGAGGTACTTCCGACGAGCACAAACGCCTCCTGCGAGCCTGCGCGCAAGCTCTCGGCAGCGGCCTCCCCGGAGAAGGGCAACGAGGTCCGCGTGATCATCCGGGTCGCCCCGTAGCGGGGCGTCCACTCGCCGCCTCGGTCACACCCGTGCCCGACGTGGGGCGGGGTGTGTCCTTCCGAGTGCGCTTCACCCCGGTCGCGGCAAGAATGTAGGGCGCCGGGACTAGCGGTGCGTCCTGCGCCGCGCCGGCCGTCCGGCACCGGGAGGTACCACATGACCACCGCCGGAGACATCATGCACCGCGGAGCCCAGTGGATTCCCGCCCACGAGACCCTGGACCGCGCCGCGCAGCTGATGCGCCAGCTGAACGTCGGAGCACTCCCCATCAGCGACCAGAACGAACGGCTCTGCGGCATCCTCACCGACCGCGACATCGTCGTCGGCTGTGTCGCTCTGGGGCACGACCCGTCGACGATCACGGCGGGCGAGATGGCCAAGGGCACACCGCGCTGGATCGACGCGAACGCCGATATCGGCGAGGTGCTGGACGAAATGAAGGGGCACCAGATCCGCCGGCTCCCGGTGATCGAGAACAAGCGTCTCGTCGGCATGATCAGCGAGGCCGACCTGGCCCATCATCTGTCGGACGACCAGATCGCCGCCTGGGCCGAGAGCGTCTACGCGAAGAGCGCGACGGGCTGACCCGACCGACCACCTTCCCGTTCCCCGCTCAGCCCTCTCCCCGCTTCACCCCTCCCCCGCTCGGGAGTCACAGCCACCCGTTGCGCTTGAAGCCCCGATACAGGGTGACGCAGCCGGTGGCTATGACTCCCAGGACCAGCGGGTAACCGAACTTCCAGTGCAGCTCGGGCATGTGCTCGAAGTTCATGCCGTAGACCCCGCACACCATGGTCGGCACGGCGATCAGCGCCGCCCACGCCGTGATCCTGCGCATGTCCTCGTTCTGCGCGACGCTGACCTGCGCCAGGTGCGCCTGCAGGATCGAGTTCAGCAGTTCGTCGAAGGCAGCGATCTGCTCGGTGGCCCTCAGCAGGTGGTCGGAGACGTCCCGGAAGTAGGCCTGTATCTCCGGGTCGACCACTCGGATCGGTCGTGAGGTCAGTTCCAGGAGCGGGCGGGCGAGCGGGGCCACTGCCCGCTTCAGTTCGAGCAGTTCGCGCTTGAGCTGGTAGATGCGCCCCGGATCGACGCGCGCGCCGTTGGCGGCGAACACATCGGTCTCGACCTGGTCGATGTCCGTCTGGACCGAGTCCGTGACGCTCAGATAGTCGTCGACCACGTGGTCCGCGAGCGCGTGCAGCACCGCGGCCGGTCCCTTGGACAACTGTTCCGGGTTCGCCTCCAGTTCCTCGCGCAACGGACCGAGTGAGCCGTGCCGCCCGTGCCGAACGGTGATCACGAAGTCGGCGCCGACGAAGACCATGATCTCGCCGGTGTGCACCACCTCGCTGGTCGCGGTCAGTTCGGTGTGCTCGACGTAGCAGACCGTCTTGAACACCGCGAACAGGGTGTCGCCGTAGCGCTCCAGCTTCGGGCGCTGATGGGCCTCGACCGCGTCCTCGACGGCCAGCGGGTGCAGGTCGAAGAGCTCGGCGATGCCGGCGAACTCCCGCTGCGTAGGCTCGTGCAGCCCCAGCCAGACGAAGCCGTTGTCGTGCCTGCGGACCTGCTTGACGGCTTCGACGACATCGCGCCCACCGGGGGAGCGGATGCCCTTGTGGTACGTCACGCAGTTCACCACCGAGGTGCCCAGCGGGGAGCGGGCCGGATGGCTGAGGTCGACGCGGGGGCGCCGTCGGGCCAGCCGTGCCATCTTGCGGAGCCCGCCCACCTTGTCGAGGCCGGCGACCTTCCGCAGATTCCCTGCCATGGACATCTGGGTCTCCTTGCGTGGATCTCCTCGCACCGCACTTCGTGCCTTGTCGCGCCAGTTTGACAGGGTCGAACGAATGCCGGGTAAGGCTGTGGGAACGGAACGTTCCGCTTCACTTGTAGACGTCCCGGTCGATCCAGCCGTTCCGATCCAGCCGTTCTGATTCGGCCTTCTCGATCCGGCCGTCCGGATCGGCCGTTCCGGTCGGGTCGCCGTCGGAGCGACCTCGCGGACTGCTGGAGCGTCGCCATTAGTGACAAGTCGGTCAAATGGGATGATCGCGGCATGATGCGAACCGACGGGTATCTCCTCGACCACCGGCAGGCCGAGACGGGCCAGGGCCCCGACGCCTTCGCCACGCTCTTCGACCCCACGACGTTCCGGCACATGGAGGGCTTCGGCCTGGGTTCCGGCTGGCGCTGCTGGGAGGTCGGCCCGGGCGGCACGTCCGTGGTCTCCTGGCTGGCCAAGAAGGTAGGACCGACCGGCAAGGTCATGGCGACCGACACCGACATCTCATGGGCCGTCCCCTCGGTCACCCGCCCCCCGGTCGAGGCTCTCGTCCACCACGTGGGCGTCGACCAGCCGCCGGGGGACGGCTTCGACCTCGTCCACGCCCGGCTGGCCCTGGCCCATGCGCCGGACCCCGAGCGGGCGCTGCTGTCGATGACCAAGGCTCTGCGCCCCGGCGGACGGCTCCTGATCGAGGACGCCGACCTCGCTCTCCAGCCGCTGGCCTGTCTCGAGGGGTCCGGCCCCGAGCACCAGTTGGCCAACCGGCTCCGCGAGGCCGTCCGCGCGCTGCTCGCCGAACGCGGTACCGACCCCGCGCACGGCCGTCGACTCCCGCGCCTGCTGCACGCGGCGGGACTGCGCGGTGTGGAGGCCGACGCGTACTTCCCCGTCGCCGCACCGGCCTGTGGCGCTCTGGAGTCGGCGACCATCGACCGGCTCCGCGAAGCGCTCGTCACGGCGAACCTCGCCACGAAAGAGGAGATCGACCGGCATCTGGCCAACGTGACCTCCGGCGCGATGGACATCGCCGCCCCGCCACTGATCTCGGCGTGGGGACGGAAGGGGTAGCTTGCGCGTTGTTGCGCAGGACACCAGCCTGAGGTGCATGAAGGACAACACGACACGTCTCGACCACGTCGTCCTCTGGGTGCAGGAGCCGATCGCCGCAGCCGATTTCTACGAGAAGGCCGTCGGTCTGGAGTCCGTGAGGGTCGCCGAGTACGCGGCGGGACGAGCCCCGTTCCCCTCCGTGCGCCTCAACGACGAGACCCTCCTCGACCTCATGCCGCTCGCCGTGGCCGGGACCATGAGAATGGTGCCCGGCGCCGCCGACAGTGCGGGCCATCCGGTCAACCACGTCTGCCTCGCCCTGCCCGCTGACGCCTTCGACGAACTGCGCATCCGTCTGGAGGAACGGTCGGTCCCCGTCTCGGACTTCTCGTACGAGTCCTTCGGCGCACGTGGAACGGCCCGGCGCAGCTTCTACTTCCGGGACCCGGACGGCAACGTGTTCGAGGCCCGGCACTACGACTAGGCGGGGGCGGTTTTCGGCCGACCTCCGCGTGCCGGAACGACGACCGATGACCGATTCGCGCCACCCGCTCGCCTTCGGTGCCTCCCAGGCGAAGGGGCCATACACGGGCACGCAAGGTCCACCCAGGGCCGCCTCAGAACAGGGGCTCCGGAAGCACCCCCTCCAGTGCCAGCAGCTTCCGCTTGGTCTCCAGCCCGCCGCCGAACCCCCCGATGCCGCCGTCGCTCTCGACCACCCGGTGGCACGGCACCACCACGGGCAGTGGATTCGACCCCATCGCGACCCCCACCGCCTGGGCCGCGCCCGGCTGCCCCACGCGTCGCGCCAGGTCGCCGTAGCCCACGACGGAGCCGTAGGGGACGCCGGACGCCAGCTCGCGCAGTACCTGACGGTTGAACCCGGAGATCAGTGACCAGTCCAGCGGCAGCTCGAAGTCGTGCCGCTCGCCCGCGAAGTACGCCTCGACCTGACGTATCGCCTCGGCCAGCTGAGGCGCGCCGGGGGCCTCCACGGGGGTGGTGCCGAGGCGGGAGGCGAGCCGGTCGAGTGTCCGGTCGCGCACCGCGTCCGTGACGTGGAACACGACGTTCACCAGGCCGTCGTCCGTCGCGGCCAGCAGCAGCGGACCGATGTCCGTGCCGACGACGGCCCACACGACCTGCGGCTCGTCCTGTGCATGGCTGTTCATGGGACCACGGTACGGGCCGCCACTGACAACGACGGTGACGTGCGCTCCGCCCCGCGACGCACGCCACCTGCCTCGGACCGCCCTCAGCCCTGCGTGGCCTCTCTGACCACGTCCGGCTTGTTGGTGATGATGCCGTTCACGCCGTAGTCCGCCACCCGGCGCGCGTTGGCCGCGTCGTTCACGGTCCAGGTGAGCATCTCCAACGGCTTCCCGTGCGGACCCTCCAACGCGTGGATCGTGGCGACGTAGGACGCGGAGATGGTCGTGTACGAGGAGTTGATCTGATCGCTGAACGTCGCGTACTCGGGCAGATCGGCGATGTCCGGGGTGCCGAGGACGGCGGTCTTCACCGCTGGGCGCAGCTCGTGGACCCGTCGGACGGTGTCGGCGCCGAAGCTCTGGATCACCAGGTCCTCGATGCGTGCAGGGCCCAGCCAGCCCTCGTTGCCGAGCACCTTGAGGGTCTCCTGCTCGATGCCCGGATAGAGCTGGGGGTTCTTGATCTCCAGGACGAGCTTCTGATGATTGCGTGACACACGCCTCATGTACTGCTCCAACGTCGGCACGCGCGCGCCCGCGTAGTCGTCGCCGAACCAGCTGCCCGCGTCCAGGCGCGCGATCTCCGCAGCGGTGAAGTCCGCCACGTTCCAGGGCGCGCGCTCCGGATAGAGCTCCTCGACGTTGGTCGTCCGCGTCAGCGTCGCGTCATGGAGGACGACGAGCCTGCCGTCCCTGGTGCGCTGGACGTCGTTCTCAACCCATTCGAAGCCCATCTCGTCGGCCTTGTCGACGGCGGCCAAGGTGTTCTCGGGCGCGTAGGCGGAAGCTCCGCGGTGCGCGACGACCAGCGGATTGTCGGCGTCGGCGGCGGCTGCCGCATGAGCGGCGGAAGTGGGGAGCAGGAGCACGGTGGCCCCCAAGAGCGCTGTGGTCGCGGCGGCAACTGCGCGCACGTGCATGCGTACTCCTCGCGTCGGTCGATCACGGTCAGCTCAAGAGTGACAGCAGAGGGTCAACGGCAGAGGGGTGCAGGATGGCCATGAAATGAATGCAGTTGCCCAAGTCCGCTCACGGGCACCGCACAAGTGAGGCAAGGGCGTGTTTCTTTGCCGGAAAATCGTTCGACCATTCCGGTGGGGGTCATACTCTCTGCGACAACCCTGACCGTTGTGGCGGTCCCGGGGCTGGGGGCATCGCAGGGAATCCAGGGACGCGACAGGGCGGGAAAGGCAGCCGCGAATGCAGGGCACGGTCGACGGCTTCAGCTACGGACTCGTCACACCGGTGGTGGCCTATCTCATGGCTTGTCTCGGCGGTGCGCTCGGCCTGCGCTGCACCACCAGATCGATGCTCGTCGACGGCCGCTGGCGGATCGGCTGGCTCGCGCTGGGCTCGGCGGCCATCGGCTCAGGCATCTGGACGATGCACTTCGTGGCGATGATGGGGTTCAAGGTCCTGCACACCCCGGTCCAGTACGACCCCCTGACCACCTTCGCGAGTCTCGCCGTCGCGATCGTCATGGTCGGCATCGGAATCTTCATGGTCGCGTCCAAGGGGGCGACCGGGGCCGCGCTCTTCACCGGCGGCACCATCACCGGCCTGGGCATAGCCTCCATGCACTACCTGGGCATGGCCGGGCTGCGCCTCAACGGCACGCTCGAATACAACACCCTCACCGTGGCCGCGTCGGTCGTCATCGCCGTGGTGGCCGCGATCGCCGCCCTGTGGGCCGCCGGACAGGTCCGCGGCTTCCTGTGGAGTGTCGGCGCCAGCCTCGTCATGGGGATCGCCGTCAGCGGCATGCACTACACGGGCATGGCCGCCCTCAGTGTGCATCTGCACAGCGCCGCCGCCCCCGCCCCGGCCGACGGCTCCTCCTCCGCCGGTCTGCTCGCCCCGCTGATCATCGGCCCCCTGGTCTTCCTGCTCCTCGCGGGCGTCGTCGTGATGTTCGACCCGTTCATGATCATGGGAAGGTTCCATGGGAACCCGGTCGAACGGCGGCCCGGCATCCCCGCGCAGGCCACCGCGCACACCTGCCGGCACCCGGAGTCCCGCACCGGCCAGGAGCTTCGCGAGCGGAGTTATCGCACCCCGCAGAACCGCTGATCGGAGCCCGTTGTCAGTGCGGGGTCGTACGGTGGATTCCATGCGGCCCGTTTCCAAGATCGAACGCACGGTGGCGCCCCTCGAGGTCGTCAGCCCCTTCCAGCCGAGCGGTGACCAGCCCACGGCCATCGCCGAGCTCGCCCAGCGCATCGGAGCAGGTGAGAAGGACGTCGTCCTGCTCGGTGCGACCGGCACCGGCAAGTCCGCCACCACCGCGTGGATGATCGAGAAGCTCCAGCGCCCCACCCTGGTGATGGCGCCGAACAAGACGCTGGCCGCCCAGCTGGCCAATGAGTTCCGCGAGCTGTTGCCGAACAACGCGGTCGAATACTTCGTCTCGTACTACGACTACTACCAGCCAGAGGCCTACGTCCCGCAGTCGGACACCTACATCGAGAAGGACTCCTCGATCAACGAGGAGGTCGAGCGTCTGCGCCACTCCGCGACCAACTCGCTGCTCACCCGCCGCGACGTGGTCGTGGTCGCCTCGGTCTCCTGCATCTACGGCCTCGGTACGCCACAGGAGTACGTGGACCGGATGGTCCCCCTCCGGGTCGGGGAGGAGTTCGACCGGGACGAGCTGCTGCGCCGCTTCGTGGACATCCAGTACACGCGCAACGATCTGGCGTTCAGCCGCGGAACCTTCCGCGTCCGCGGCGACACCATCGAGATCTTCCCGGTCTACGAGGAGCTCGCCGTCCGCATCGAGATGTTCGGCGACGAGATCGAGGCCCTCTCCACCCTCCACCCCCTCACCGGCGAGATCATCAGCGACGACCAGCAGTTGTACGTCTTCCCCGCCTCCCACTACGTCGCCGGCCCCGAGCGCCTGGAGCGCGCCGCCAACGACATCGAGAAGGAGCTGGGGGAGCGCCTGTCGGAGCTGGAGAAGCAGGGCAAGCTCCTGGAGGCCCAGCGGCTGCGCATGCGCACGACGTACGACCTGGAGATGCTCCGCCAGATCGGCTCCTGCTCCGGCGTGGAGAACTACTCGATGCACTTCGACGGCCGCGAGCCCGGCTCCCCGCCGAACACCCTGCTGGACTACTTCCCGGACGACTTCCTCCTCGTCATCGACGAGTCGCACGTCACCGTGCCCCAGATCGGCGCGATGTACGAGGGCGACGCCTCCCGCAAGCGCACCCTCGTCGACCACGGCTTCCGGCTGCCCTCCGCCCTCGACAACCGCCCCCTGAAGTGGGAGGAGTTCCAAAAGCGCGTCGGTCAGACGGTCTACCTCTCGGCGACCCCCGGTCAGTACGAGCTGTCCCGCTCCGACGGCCACGTCGAGCAGATCATCCGCCCCACCGGCCTCATCGACCCCGAGGTCGTCGTCAAGCCGACCGAGGGACAGATCGACGACCTGGTGCACGAGATCCGGGAGCGCACCGAGAAGGACGAGCGGGTCCTCGTCACCACGCTCACCAAGAAGATGGCCGAGGACCTCACCGACTACTTCCTGGAACTCGGCATCCAGGTCCGCTACCTCCACAGCGACGTCGACACCCTGCGCCGCGTCGAACTGCTGCGCGAGCTACGGGCCGGTGAGTACGACGTCCTGGTCGGCATCAACCTCCTCCGGGAGGGCCTCGACCTCCCCGAGGTCTCCCTGGTGGCGATCCTCGACGCCGACAAGGAGGGCTTCCTGCGCTCCGGGACCTCGCTGATCCAGACCATCGGCCGCGCGGCGCGCAATGTGTCGGGTCAGGTCCACATGTACGCCGACAGGATCACCCCGGCGATGGAGAAGGCCATCGACGAGACCAACCGGCGCCGGGAGAAGCAGGTCGCGTACAACACGGCGAACGGCATCGACCCCCAGCCGCTGCGCAAGAAGATCAACGACATCGTCGCGCGGATCGCCCGCGAGGACGTCGACACCGAGCAGCTGCTCGGCACGGGTTACCGCCAGGGGAAGGAAGGCAAGGGCGCCAAGGCCCCCGTCCCCTCCCTCGGCGGCAAGGCGGCCAAGTCCGCCAAGGGCAGGGCCAAGGGGGCCGCCCCGACCGACCGCCCCGCGGCCGACCTCGCCCAGCAGATCGAGGAGATGACGGAGCGCATGCGCGCGGCCGCCGGTGACCTGCAGTTCGAGATCGCCGCCCGGCTGCGGGACGAGGTCTCCGAGATGAAGAAGGAACTGCGGCAGATGAGGGAGGCGGGCCTGGCCTGACGGTCCGGCGGGCGCCGGGGAGGGGCGCGCCCCTCGCGCGGGCGCGCTGTGTTGCAAGACCGACACAAAGTGCGACACAGGCTGCGGCAATGTCAGTGCTGCTGCGTAAGGTGCTGCACATCCGTGGATTCCACGGAAACAGGGGTCAGTTCGAGAGGGGAATCAGCGCGTGACCGTCAACATGACCAAGGGTCAGGCCATCAGTCTGCAGAAGAACGACGGAGGCAGCCTGACCGCGGTACGCATGGGTCTCGGCTGGCAGGCTGCCCCCAGGCGCGGCCTGTTCGGATCCCGCACCCGTGAGATCGACCTCGACGCCTCCGCCGTGCTGTTCGCGGACAAGCAGCCGGTCGACGTCGTCTTCTTCCGTCACCTGGTGAGCGACGACGGCTCCGTCCGCCACACCGGCGACAACCTGGTCGGCGGCGTGGGCCAGGGTGGCGACGACGAGGCGATCCTCGTCGACCTGGCCCGGATCCCGGTCCACATCGACCAGATCGTCTTCACCGTGAACTCCTTCACGGGCCAGACCTTCCAGGAAGTGCAGAACGCGTTCTGCCGTCTGGTCGACGAGACCAACGGCCAGGAACTCGCGCGCTACACCCTCGCGGGCGGCGGCCAGTACACGGCCCAGATCATGGCCAAGGTCCACCGCGCGGGCGCGGGCTGGCAGATGACCGCCATCGGTACGCCCGCCAACGGGCGCACCTTCCAGGACCTGATGCCGGCGATCCTGCCGGTCCTGTAGGCAAGCACGACGCAGCACGCAGCAAGCGACACAGGGGGACGAAGTCGATGACGGCCGAGCTGGTCCGGGGGCAGAACCATCCGCTGCCCGAGGTCCGACTGGAGATCCGCGTCTCGGCCGGCACGCCGATCGTGGCCGGGGCCACCCTCGGTGACGAGCACGGCCGCGTGCACGGCGTGGAGTGGGTCGCCCATCCGGGCGCGCCCACCCTGCCGGGCGTCGAGGTTCCCAAACAGGCGGCGGCCGACCACCGCCTCGCCGTGGACCTCGACGCCCTGATGCCGTCCGTGCACCGGGTGACCGTGCTGCTCGCCCTGCCGTCGGGCAGCGGCGGCCCGGCGCGGTTCGGCGCCGTAGCCGCCCCCTTCGTCGCGGTCACCGGCCTCGACGGCTCCGAGGTCGCCAGCTACACCATCACGGACCTCGAGGCGGAGTCGGCCGTCATCGCCCTGGAGCTGTACCGCAGGCAGGGCGCCTGGAAGGTCCGCGCGGTCGGCCAGGGGTACGCGGGCGGCCTCGTCGAGCTGCTCACCGACCAGGGCCTGCCCCAGGCGCAGCAGCTCGCCGGCAGCATCCATGAGGCCGTGGCCCAAGGCCTCGCCCGCT
>NZ_LRTR01000437.1 GCF_001550375.1 Streptomyces europaeiscabiei
CCTCCGCCCCGTCTCCCGGACGCGGACCGCCCCCGCCAGACGGCCGCCCCGGCGCCGGGCCCCGACCAGACCCACGGCGGCACGACACCCCAGGGCCTGCCCGGGAACACCTCGCCGCAGCAGGGACACCAGCCCGCCTCCCCCTACGGCACCACACCCCCGTACGGCTCCCCTCGCGACGCCACACTGCCGGACCACGCCTCGGCGCAGCACGGTGGCCCCGCCCCGGCCGATCCGGCCGTCGGCACCCAGCCCGTCGCGTCCACCGCCGGTGGCCCCGTCAACTACAGCCACCCCGGCCGTCAGACCACCGCGCCACCACCGCCTCCGCCGACCGCGCCACCGGCCCAGCCGGGTCAGCCCGCGCGGCCGGTCGCCGGTGACGCGACGGGCTGGTCCATGGAGGAGCGGCTCTACAACCAGGTGTGGGGCATGTTCGAGGACCTCGCCCGCACCACCGCTGCCTATCGCAGCGCCGTCGACTTCGCCGAGTCGCGCATGGAACAGGAGTTGGACAAGGTCCTGTCCGACCCGCGCAGTCGCATCAGCGGTCAGGGCGACGCCGCGCGCGAGGCCGCCCGCGCCAAGCACGCCCAGCTCGTCGACCAGGCCAGGGCCGCCCTCGACCGCGACCTCGCACAGCTCAGGGCCGAGGCCGATGTCGTCGAGCCCGCGCTGCCCCCGGCCTTCGCGAGCTGGGACAACCCGGTCTGGCACGGCTACCGGGTGCCGATGGAGATCCCGATGGCCCTGCGCCTGGGCGACCTCCATCTGCCGGAGAGCGAGGACGTGAGCATTCCGATGCTGGTCCGGCTGCCGCTGGAGCGCGGGCTGTGGATCGACAGCGGCCGCTCCGGCTCCCGTGACTCGCTCGCCGACTCCGACGAGCTGCGCCGTCGCGCGCTGGACACGGCAGTGGCGCTCGCCGCGCGTCTGCTCGCGGTCTACCCGCCGGGCGAGTTCACCGTGCACGTCGTCGACGCGGCCGGGGCGGGCTCGTCGGCGCTGGCGCCCCTGGTGGGGGCCGGTGTGCTCGCCGGACCGCCCGCCGCCGGAGCCGCGGGCGTCTCCGACGTCCTGGGGCGGCTCACCCAGCGCGTCGACCTCGTACAGATGGCCGTGCGCGGCGGCGCGGCCGACGCGCTGCCCCCGGGGTTCGACCCGGCCGAGCAACTGCTGATCGTCAATGACTTCCCGCACGGCTTCGACGATCGTGCCGTCACCCAGCTCCGCTATCTCGCGGACGAGGGCCCGGCCGTCGGCGTCCACCTGATGATGGTCGCCGACCGGCAGGAAGCCGCCGCCTACGGGCCGTTGCTCGACCCGCTGTGGCGTTCGCTGATGCGACTGACGCCCACCCCCGACGACCACCTGGCCGACCCCTGGGTCGGGCACGCGTGGACGTACGAGCCGTCGAGCATCCCGCCCGGCAGCCGGGTCATGCACGACGTGCTCGCCCGCGTCGCGGACGCCCGCCGCTCCTGGAACCGGTGAGGACCGTCCCGTACCAAGCCCTCGCAAAGCCGCTTGACCTGCTGTTTTGATACTTTCTTTGCCTAGCCCTTTACCTACTCTTGGTGATTGGGTACTCTTTTCGTGCGGAGGGGAGTACTCCCTACTTGCTGCGGCGTACCCGTCAATACGGATCAATCCTGATCCCGGGGCGTCGGCCCGGCGGCACCAGGCGTTGTGGAACGCCTTGGAGGACCGGGTGGAAGAGACCTCCGGTAGCGACGACGCTGCTATTTGCCGTTACGTACTGCCGGAGGCGCAGTGGATGTTTCCACGACCCTATGGGTCTTGACAGTCATGGGCCTTGGCGCCCTCATCGCGGTCGACTTCTTCATCGGCCGCAAGCCGCATGACGTGTCCATCAAGGAAGCCGGAATCTGGACGGTCGTCTGGATCGCCCTGGCCGCCCTCTTCGGACTCGGGCTGCTCGTCTTCGCCGGCGGCCAGCCGGCCGGAGAGTTCTTCGCGGGCTTCATCACCGAGAAGTCCCTGAGCGTCGACAACCTCTTCGTCTTCGTCCTGATCATGGCGAAGTTCTCGGTGCCCTCGCAGTACCAGCAGCGGGTGCTGCTGGTCGGTGTGCTGATAGCCCTGGTGCTCCGCGCGATATTCATCGCCGCGGGCGCGGCGATCCTCGCCAGCTTCGCCTGGGTCTTCTACATCTTCGGCGCGTTCCTGATCTACACCGCCTGGAAGCTGATCCAGGAGGCCAGGGCCGACGAGGCGGAAGAGGACTGGGAGGAGAACAAGCTCCTCAAGGCCGTCGAGAAGCGCTTCGGTGTCGCCGACCGCTACCACGGCACCAAGCTGTGGATCGAGCAGAACGGCAAGCGCGTCATGACGCCGATGCTGGTCGTGATGCTCGCCATCGGCACCACGGACGTCCTCTTCGCGCTGGACTCGATCCCGGCGATCTTCGGCCTGACCCAGGACCCGTACATCGTGTTCACCGCCAACGCGTTCGCGCTCATGGGCCTGCGACAGCTGTACTTCCTGATCGGTGGCCTGCTGAGAAAGCTGGTCCACCTGTCCTACGGTCTGTCGGTCATCCTCGGCTTCATCGGCGTGAAGCTGGTGCTGCACGCCCTGCACGAGTCCGGCGTCCACGTACCGGAGATCTCCATCCCGGTCTCGCTCGGCGTGATCTGCGCGGTCCTGATCGTCACCACGATCACCAGCCTCCTCGCTTCCAAGAAGCAGGCGCAGGCAGATGCCGAGGCGGCGCAGGAGAAGGCCGACGGCACCGAGAAGGACAGCGTCGAGGCCTGACGGAGGCCGACACCGCACAGTTATCACTGATGGGGCCCCGCACGAGGGAGACGCAGAACCACGGCGTCCACCGAGTGCGGGGCCCTTTCACGTCTGAAAGGATCACCGCATGCTCGCTCGGCTCCGGTCGCTCACGACACGATGGACCGATGTCGTCCCGGTGGCCGCGGTCGTCCTGCTCGCTCTCACCTGGGGACGTGATCTGCCCGCAGCGGCCGTCGCCCTGGTGACGCTGGTGCTCGCGGGAGCCGTACTGGCGGCCGTCCACCACGCCGAGGTCGTGGCGCACCGGGTCGGTGAACCGTTCGGCTCCCTCGTCCTCGCCGTCGCCGTCACGATCATCGAGGTCGCCCTGATCGTCACCCTGATGCTCGACGGCGGCGACAAGAGCGCGACGCTCGCCCGCGACACCGTCTTCGCAGCCGTGATGATCACCTGCAACGGCATCGTCGGCATCTGCCTGCTCGTCGCCTCACTGCGCCACGGAATCGCGGTCTTCAACCCCGAGGGCACCGGCGCCGCCCTCGCCACGGTCGCGACGCTGGCCACGCTCAGCCTGGTGCTTCCCACCTTCACCACCAGCAAGCCGGGCCCGGAGTTCTCCACGGCACAACTCACCTTCGCCGCACTGTCCTCACTGGCTCTGTACGGCCTGTTCGTGGCGACGCAGACCGTACGCCACCGGGACTACTTCCTGCCCATCACCCGGCTGGGCGAGGTGATCACCGAGGACGACCACGCCGAGGCTCCGTCGGCCCGCACCGCCCGGACGAGCCTTGGAATGCTCGGCCTGGCGCTCGTCGGCGTGGTCGGCCTCGCCAAGGGCGTCTCGCCGACCATCGAGTCCGGTGTCGACGCGGCGGGACTGCCGCACGCCGTCGTCGGTGTGATCATCGCCCTGCTCGTGCTGCTGCCCGAGACGATCGCAGCCCTGCGCGCGGCCCGCCGCGACCGCGTCCAGACCAGCCTCAACCTCGCCCTCGGCTCAGCCATGGCCAGCATCGGCCTCACCATCCCGGCCGTCGCCCTGGCCTCCGTCTGGCTCTCCGGACCACTCGTCCTCGGCCTCGGTGCCACCCATATGGTGCTGCTCGCCCTGACCGTCGTGGTGGCCTCGCTGACCGTGGTCCCGGGACGCGCGACACCACTGCAGGGCGGGGTCCATCTGGTGCTGTTCGCGGCGTACCTGGAGCTGGCGGTGAACCCGTAGGAGCGGCGTCGGTGCATTCGTGTCGCCGGTGTCGGTGCGTGCGTGGCACGGGTGTTCACCCCGCGGTGGCCTCAGCCTCCGCCGTCGTCGCCAGGGGCACCGGCCGGGTCTCCGGCAGCAGTGCGAAGCAGCCCAGGCTCAGCAGGGCGATCCCGGTCAGATACGCGGCCACACCCCAGGGCACCCGTCCGCCCTGGGCCACGGCGGTGGCCACGATCGGTGTCAGGGCGCCGCCCAGTACCCCGCCGAGGTTGTAGCCGACAGCGGCCCCGGTGCAGCGCACCCGCGGCTCGTACAGCTCCGGCAGGTACGCGGCGATGACGGCGAACATCGTGACGAACGCGAGCATCGCCACGAGGAAGCCGAAGAAGATCAACAGGGGTTCACCGGTCGCCAGCAGGGCTACCATCGGGAACATCCACAACACGGTGACGGAACAACCGATCAGGCACATCGGGCGCCGCCCGTACCGGTCGCCGAGCACCGCCGCCACCGGTGTCAGGGCGCCCTTCACCACCACGGCGCCCATGATGCAGGTCAGCATGACCGTACGGCTGACTCCGAGCCGCTCGGTTCCGTACGCGAGGGACCAGGTCGTCACCGAGTAGAACACCGCGTACCCGATCGCGAGTGCCCCCGCCGTCAGCAGGACGAGCCGCCAGTGGCCGCGCACGACCTCGGCGAACGGCACGCGCGCGGGCTCGTCGATCTGCAGGAACTGCGGGCTCTCCGTGAGCGACGACCGCAGCCACAGCCCTGCGACGGCCAGTACGCCCGCCGCCCAGAACGGCACCCGCCACCCCCAGGCGGCGAACTGGGCCTCCGTCAGGCCCGCCGACAGCGCCAGCATCACCCCGTTGGCCAGCAGGAACCCCACCGCGGGCCCGACCTGCGGGAAGCTCGACCACAACCCGCGCCGATCGGCCGGCGCGTGCTCCGCCGTCAGCAGCACCGCGCCGCCCCATTCCCCGCCGAGCCCGAGCCCCTGAAGGAAACGCAGCACCAGGAGGAGGAAGGGGGCGGCCGCGCCGATCGAGTCGAACGTGGGGACGCAGCCGACAGCCACCGTCGCGCCTCCGGTCAGCAGCAGCGAGGCGACGAGCACCGGCCGCCGCCCGTGCCGGTCCCCGATGTGCCCGAACAGCACCGAGCCGAGCGGTCGCGCCACGAACCCGACCCCGAAGGTCGCGAAGGCCGCGAGGGTCCCGGCCAGGGGCGAGAACGTCGGGAAGAACAGCGGCCCCAGGACGAGAGCCGCCGCCGTCCCGTAGACGAAGAAGTCGTAGAACTCGATGGCCGTCCCGGCGAGCGAGGCGGACGCGAGTCGCAGCATGGAAGGCGGCTTCACGGTCTGTGCAGCTTGCATGCCGCTTCAACTACCCACGGTGACAGGCGGTTACGGGGGCGTGCGGAGGCCCGTTCGAGGCCAATGAGGCTCAGGAGGCGTCAACGGTCTCAGTAGGTCACCGAGATGCGCCGGGCGGGCCCGTCGACCCGGATCACGCCCCCGTAAGGGATGACGAGCTGGGGATCGGTGTGTCCGAGATCCACGTCGAAGACGATCGTGGTGTCGGGGGCGTACGTCCGCATGGCGCGCAGAACGGCCTCCCGCTGTCCGGCCGCGTAACGGGCCGCCTCCGCAGGAGTGTTGGGCTGTTCGAAGGACCAGGCCTTGGGACGGCCCATCAGGAGTGCCGGGAAGCGCTGGAGCAGACCGCGTTCGCCCATGTTCCGCAGGGTGCGGAAGACCTCCTCGCCGCTGGGCATGTCCTCCGAGGTCTCCAGGACGAGCACGCCGCCGTCGAGGACGGAAAGGTCGCGCGGCACCTCGCGGTCGGCCATCAGCAGCCAGCCGAGGATCTCCAGACAGCCGCCCCAACTCCGGCCCTCCACCACGCGGTCGGGGTTCACCCAGGTCCATCCGGCGCCGGGCACGGTATCCGGCTCCGCGTCGAAGGTCGCCGGGTCGGCCCAGTCGCGATTGACGTCGTTGAAGCGCTCGGCGGGCCGCAGCTCGTACGGTCCCGAGGTGAACAGGGCGGCGCGCAGGGAGTCCGCGGTCAGCGGGTCCATGGCGCAGGACCTGCCCAGCGAGGTCATCACGGTCCCGCCGTGGTAGCCGACGATTCCCGTGTTGTACAGGAACGCCAACAGGTTGGTGTTGTCGCTCATGCCGAAGAACGGCTTGGGGTTGGCCCGCAGCAGTTCCCGGTCGAGGAAAGGCAGCACGGTGATCTGGTCGTCGCCGCCGATCGACGTGAACACCGCCTTGATGTCCGGGTCGGCGAAGGCCGCGTGGATGTCGCCGGCCCGCTGCTGCGGTGTCGTGTCCATCTTCCGGGTCGTCGGGTACTCGACCGGTTCGAGGCCGTACTCCTCACGTAACCGCCGCAGGCCCAGTTCGTAGGGCCGTGGGAAGAGCTCGGGCAGGCCGGCGCCGGGGGAGAGGACGGCGACGCGGTCGCCGGGGGAGGGCTTGGGAGGGTACGAGGGTGTGGTCATGCGGGGAGGGTACGGCCTCCTGCCCCACGGTTTCACCGTGATAAACCGGGGTTCAGCAGCGGTCCCGACGGGCCGCCCACCCCGAACGGACCGGAGGAACCGTGCCCCGCAGCCTGGCCAATGCCCCGATCATGATTCTGAACGGCCCCAACCTGAACCTTCTGGGTCAGCGTCAGCCCGAGATCTACGGCTCCGACACGCTCGCCGACGTCGAGGCGATGTGCGCCAAGGCGGCGGCCGCGCACGGGGGCACCGTGGACTTCCGGCAGTCCAACCACGAGGGCGAACTCGTCGACTGGATCCATGAGGCACGGCTCGCCCACAGCGGGATCGTCATCAACCCGGGCGCCTACTCGCACACCTCCGTGGCGATCCTCGACGCGCTCAACACCTGTGACGGGCTGCCCGTGCTGGAGGTCCACATCTCCAACATCCACAAGCGCGAGACGTTCCGGCACCACTCGTACGTCTCCTTGCGCGCCGACGGGGTCATCGCCGGCTGCGGGGTGCAGGGCTATGTGTTCGGCGTGGAGCGGGTCGCCGCGCTGGTGGGGGCGGGAAAGGCCGAGGCGTAGGGCTCCGTCGGCGGGGTGCCGAGGCGGGCTGCCCGGCCTCCCGGCGAACGGGGCGGTAACGCCCGATCTCCAGGCGGACGCCCCTTACAGACGGCCCGCTTCCATGATCCGTCGCAGGAACTGCCGCGTGCGTTCCTGCCGCGGGTCGCCGAAGACCTGCTCCGCGGTGCCGTGTTCCAGCACCACACCTCCGTCCAGAAAACACACCTGGTCGGCGACGTCGCGGGCGAAGCCCATCTCGTGCGTGGCCAGCACCATCGTCATGCCGTCGTCCTTCAGGTCACGGACGACGTTCAGGACCTCGCCCACCAGCTCCGGGTCGAGGGCCGCGGTGATCTCGTCGAGCAGCAGCAGCCGGGGGCGTACGGCCAGGGCGCGCACGATCGCCACGCGCTGCTGCTGGCCGCCGCTGAGCCGGTCGGGGTACGCGCCGGCCTTCCCTTTCAGCCCGAGGCGGTCCAGGAGTTCATGGGCCCGTTCCTCGGCCTCCGCACGGCCCACGCCGTGCACCCGGCGCGGGGCGAGGGTGATGTTGTCCAGCACCGTCATGTGCGGGAACAGGTTGTACGACTGGAAGACCACGCCGATGCGGCGGCGCACCGCGTCCTGGTCGGCGCGCGGGTCGGTGATCTCCTCGCCGTCCAGCCAGATCGCCCCGTCGTCGATGTCCTCCAGGAGGTTGGCGCAGCGCAGCAGCGTCGATTTGCCGGACCCTGAGGCGCCGATCAGGGCGGTCACGGTGTGCGGGGCGACCTCCAGGTCGACGTCCCGCAGCACGACCGAGCCGCCGAAGGTCTTGCGCACGGACTCCATCCGCAGCACGGGGGAGGCCGCGGAGGGGGCCGCGGGCTCTCGGGTCTCGCTCATGTCGTACCTCCCTGCGCCCGCTGCCGGTCCATCCGGGCGGTCACCCAGTCGGTGAAGCGGGTCATCGGAATGGTCAGGGCGACGAAGACCAGTCCGGCGACGATGTACGGCGTGTAGTTGAGGCTGCGGCCCACGATGATGTCCGCGGCGCGTACGGCGTCGATGGCGCCGCCGATCGAGACCAGGCCGGTGTCCTTCTGCAGCGACACGAGGTCGTTGAGAAGGGGTGGCACCTGGCGGCGTACAGCCTGGGGGAGCACGACGTGCCGCAGCGCCTGCCGGTTGGTGAGGCCCAGTGAGCGGGCCGCCGCGCGCTGCGAGGGATGGACGGACTCGATGCCGGCGCGGAACACCTCGGCGACGTACGCCGAGTACGTGAGCGTCAACGCGGTGCCGCCCAGGAGCACCGGGTCGACGCTCACGCCCTGGAGCCTGAGCGCGGGGACACCCAGCACCACGATCATCAGGTTGATGATCAGCGGCAGCCCGCGGAAGAAGTCGGTGTAGGCGGCGGCCAGCGCCCGCAGCGGGAAGAACACCGGGCCGCGAAGGGTGCGCGCGACGGCGATGAGCATGCCGAGGACGAGCACGGCGACGCCGCAGATCAGCAGCAGCCGGACGTTGAGCCACAGTCCTTCGAGGACCTTGGGGAGCGCCTCGCGCGCGTACTCCGCGCTGAAGAACGTCTCCTTGGTCCGCGGCCAGCCCGGCGCGTTGACGACGACGAGGTAGAGCACGATGCCCGTGAGCAGGGTCGACAGGGCGGCGATGCCCGTGGCGCGGCGGGCCCGGGTGCGCTTGTAGTGCTCCCGGTCGAGCCGCCGCCGCGAGGGGACGTAGCCGTCGTCCGCGCCGGGCATGCCGCCGCCGTCGGCCGCGTCCTCCCGGCCGGGCTCCTGCTTCACGACCGTCACTTGAGGACCGGGGCGTCGACGGCGTCGGAGAGCCACTCCTGCTCGATCTTCGCCAGCGTGCCGTCCTCGCGCAGGGCGTCCACGGCGGTCGTCACGCAGGACGTGAGGGCGCTGCCCCTGTCGAGGACGAGCCCGAACTGCTCGGGCGTGCCGCCCTGGTTCTCGAACTGGCCGACGATCTTCGCGTCCGTCACCTCGGCCGAGGTGATGTAGAACGCGGTCGGCAGGTCGACCACGATCGCGTCGATCTGGCCGTTCTTCAGCGCGGACTTGGCCTGGTCGTTCTTGGCGTACGCGGCGGCGTCCTGGGTCGGCTTCACCACGTCGTCGATGTAGTCCAGGCTGGTGGTGCCGACCTGGGCGCCCAGGTGCAGCTTTCTGAGGTCGGCTATGTTCGTGGCCTTCGCGGCCGCGGAGCCCTTCAGCGCGACGACTGCCTGGCGCACGTCGTAGTAGCCCGACGAGAAGTCCACGGCCTTCTTGCGCTCGTCGCTGATCGACACCTGGTTGATGTCGAAGTCGAAGGTCTTCGCCCCCGGCGCGAACGCCTTGTTGAAGGGCACGCTCTGCCAGACGACGTCCGCCTCGGCGTAGCCGAGCTCCTTCGCGACGGCGTACGCGACCGCCGACTCGAAGCCCTCGCCGTTCTTCGGGTCGTCGTCCCTGAACCAGGGCTCGTACGCCGGTTCGTCGGTGGCGATCGTCAGCTTGCCGGAGGTCTGCGTGCTCAACTCGCCCTTGGCGCAGGACGCTCCGGACGCCGAGGCGGAGGCCGGGCCGGAGGCGTCCTCCTCCGGCTGCGGGGCGCAGCCCACCGCGACGGTGGCGAGCAGGGCGGCTATGGCGGCGGAGACGGCACGGCGCGGGGAGCGCGGGGCTCGCAGGACAGGACGCATGGCGTGAGATTGACAGCGCGACGTCGTGTTTGTCGAGGTCACATGGCTCATTGTCCGCATTCTGGGAACGTGTGTTGCATTCATGTGAACGCTCGGGCGGGGCCGCCGGCCGGGGGCGGGGATTGGAGGCCGGCGGCCCGTCCGCGCGGGAGCCGTCATCCCGTGCGGACCTGCTTCCAGTGGACTACGCCACGGCGTGCGCCGGGAGCGCGCGCGTGGCATCGGCGCGTGCGTTCGATTCACACGGGGCGCGTGAGGGCGCGCTCGCGCCCCCCCCTGCCGGTCGACTCACCAACTGCCTTGCGCCACCGGGGAGTTCACCAGCCTCGCGCGCGTCACTCCGGCAGGTGCGGGCGCTCCGCGCCGAGCGTCGTGTCGTTGCCGTGGCCCGGATAGACCCATGTCTCGTCGGGGAGGGCTTCGAAGATCTTCGTCTCCACGTCGTGGATCAGACTGGCGAACGCCTCCGGGTCCTTGCGGGTGTTGCCCACCCCGCCCGGGAACACGCGGTTGCCCGGAGAGCGCTACTGGCCTTGTTGGCGTGGTGTCGTCAGGGTGAGGCCCTTTCCGGCGAGGCAGCCGTCAATGACGTTGCTGGGGTACCGGCTCTGGCGGAGGCCCTTTCTGATGGTGCGCATCAAGTGGTCCTCACCCTGCTGGTGCAGCAGGTCCTGGCCGAACCGGCCTGGGAGGAAAAGCTGAGCGACGAGGACCGGCGTGGCCTGACCGCGCTGTTCTGGTCCAACGTCAATCCGTAGGGCACCTTCCGCCTGGACATGAGCAAGCGGCTCGACCTGGGGCCGGCGGCTGCCGTGCCCCGCTCCCGCTCAGCGGCGGACATCGCCGAGCGATCGAGTGCGCAGACGCGATGGGCCGTCGCGGGGCCGCCGGCGGCCCGCCC
>NZ_LRTR01000438.1 GCF_001550375.1 Streptomyces europaeiscabiei
CCCGCCCGGGCGGGAAAAACGCCGAGGTGGGCAGAGCGTGCGGCGGGCGTCCGCGGACGCGCCCACGCCCCTGGGAGCTGCGGCGCTCTCAGGGGCGGCGGTCCGGGTCCGCTACGGGAGGGGGCGCTCTGCCGTCTGCTCGATCGCGGTTGCCTGGGACCAGACCGCTTGCCACTGGCCGTCTGCGTTCTCATAGGTGTCGGTGTGCCAGTAGCTCGCGCGGGGCACCCGGTGGTGCTTGAAGATCACCTCCAGCGTGGCCTGGTAGCGGATGACGGCGGCGTTCCCGTGAATGCGGACGTCGATGGGGCCGGGTTCCCATTCCACGTAGTCGATGTCTCCGGTTGCGATCGCCTGGAGGTATGCGTCCTTGGGTAGCACGTGGCCGACGGGGGTGACGAGCTGGAAGTCGGGTGCGTGCAGCTCGGAAGCTGCACGGATGTCGCCCGCGACGAGCGCTCGGAGCCTGGCCCGCTCGACGTCGCGGATCTGCTCGGCGATCGCGCCACCGGCCGTGACGGCTGCTGTCTGCGTCATGGGCTTTCACTCCTGATGGGTTGAGAGGCCAGGCACTGAGTGTGGGAACCCCAGATGACCAGCTAAATTGGACTCATTGACGCTGAGAGTCCATTGCGTCAGGATCACAGCATGGCAGACGACCGAACGGAACACATCCTCGATGCCGCACTGACCGCCTTCTGTCAGTACGGCTACGGCAAGACCACCATGCAGGACGTGGCCCGTGCCGCCGGGATGTCCCGGGCTGCCCTGTACCTGCATTTCTCCAGCAAGGAAGATCTCTTCCGGGCAGGGTCCCGCCGGGCGCACTCCCGGGCGCTCGGCGAGGTGGACACTGCTCTCACCCGGCAGGGCGACGTGCTGTCCCGAGTCGATGCCGCGATGGCCGCCTACTTCGATGGACTCCTGGCACAGATCTCGTCGAGCGTGCACGGTGGGGAAGTCCTCGATGCGAGTCTCGACGTCGCCGGAGACATCGCCGGCGAGGCCCATGCGGCTCTGGTCGTCCGGCTCGCCTCCGCGCTGCATACCGCCGCGGCAGCGGGAGAAGTGCAGTTCTCGACCTCCGACGCGACCGCCGAGGACATCGTGCTTCTCCTCCTCGCGGTCGCGGACGGGCTGAAGAAGACGAGCGCGGACCCGCAGTCGCGGCAGCAACGGAAGGCGTTGTTCCTCCGTCTGGTGCACGCGGGAATCGCACCCCTGCGTCAGCCCCTCACAGAAGGCGACGCCCCGTGATGACGTCCCTGCACTGCCCGCGCCCGCGCCCGCACCCGACACCCCAGGGGCCCGCCATGGCGACCCAGGGTGACCCGACCGTCCCGCCGGGTGGCCGAGATGATCGTGAACACGACGACGGGCCGGGTCCGGAGGGCTCTTGCCCTGGGGGAGCGTGAAGCGATCTCCCATGTCGGACCGGAGCGTCACCCCATGTGATGAACGGGGCAGCCCAGGAGGGGGCATGACGATCCTTGCTCACCAGCTCCTCGCTTGAAGAAGCGCAGAGTTGTGTCACGTGCGGCAGGGGGATCTCGCGCATGCCCTGGGACAAGGGGTGGGTTCAGGGGGGTGTGAGGGTGTCGAGCCGGGCGGCGAGGTCGGGGCGGACGCGACCTCATCGCCCATAACGTCGGGGCCCTGGGGCCATGGCGTGCCCTTCCAGCACAGCTCACCGAACTTCTCTTCCCAGTCCGGCGCGGGGTGACCGGGCCGGACCTCGACAAGCCTGCGTTCGGCACGCTCGATGATGGGCGCCCAGCCCGCGCCGCGCGCACTGAACTGACGGTGCCGGGCAGGGCCCGTGGCCCGGGCGCCGGAGGGCGGCGGTGTACTTCTCGCCGGTGGCCGCCCGGCGTCGGCGGGCTTCTGCGCCGCGGTCGACTGCTTCCTCGGCATCTGCTGCTCGCTCCCGGCGGTCTCCCACGCTCCCGCCGGTCGAGGTGAGCCGGGGGAGCGGGCCCGGAGGACCTTGGCCGGTCGATCACCTCGGGGCGAGGGCACTGGTGTCGGTGGGCGGCGTACGCGTCTTGCCGGGCGAGAGCGCACCGCGGCGCTGCCGGCGTGGCGCGAGACGTCTTCCCAGGACCCTCTGCATGTTCCTGGCGGGTGGCTTCGCTGCCCGAGCGTCGACGTGCCTGAACGCGCGACCGCCCCCGCTTCGGTTCGAAACGGGGGCGGTCGTCGTCGGACGGGCTAGCAGCCTCGTGCACGCCACTCCGCGAGGTGGGGTCCGTGCCGAGGGTGGTGTCGTAGAAGCGTCCGCTATTCACTTCGAAGGAAAACGAATGCTCTCTAGAGGTCTCCAGAGGCCATCTCATTTGGCGAGTCTGCGGTACCAGATGAGGGTGCAGCGGCGATGTTGTGTCGCACCCGCTCAGTCGGCCGAAGTGTTCTGTGTCGCCTCGCGTGCCTCGGTGAGGGCTCGCTGCCTGAGGTTGCCGCCGAGCAACTGAATCGTGGTGGCGGCCAGGATGTCATCCCTGCCGATGGTCCGCCTGTCCCCCCTGCGGGCGGACAGGGCCCGGAGGGAATCCTTGAGGAACGGAGGTGGGGCCGGTTCGCCCGACATCACTGGGGTGACCGTACCGAAACGTTTGACCCCGCCCTCGCGGACGACCATGGCCGCGTCCCGGGCGAGGTCCGTCAGGAACACGCTCGCGATTCCGTTCAGGTCGCGGGCCATCGCCGGGACGGCCGTCGCCCCCTGGCTCCACAGCAGCTTCTTGACCCCGGCCTCGAACCTGTGGGCGCCGACCACAGCACTCGGTTTGCGCGACCTGCTGCGCTTACGAGAAGGCACGATGACACCCTCGGTGTCGTACAGGACACCGGTCAGGCCTTGAAACGTCGGGCTGTGGTCGTACCATTTGTCCCCCACCTCGAGCTCGACGTTCCGGTCGATCGCCGAGAGAAGGTCCCCGGGAATCAGCTTCCTACGGGCCTCCGCCGCCGCCGCTCTCTTCGCGCCGTCGATGATCTCCGTCAGCACTGTCCGCGTCACCGACGCGGCGGCCCACGCGGCCGACCGAGAGACGTGCATCGAGGTCACGTCCCTGAACACCGCTTTGACGAGAGAAGGCTTGAACGGCGAGACATCCATGACCGAGGCGGTCTCGGGACCGCTGCGCTCAGGGCGTGCGGGCTGTGCGGTCATCGGAAGAAACGCTCCTTGATGTGATCGGTCATGCGCCCCCTTGCTGAAGAACGCAGAGTAGCGGCGCGCTGGTTTTACTGGCAGGCGTACTTCAGGTTCCGTGCCCGGGCCGTGACGACCTCGCCGATCGCCTTGGCCGCAGCGCTCTGATGCCCCTTCAGCGCGAGCGCCAGCCGATCCAGATCCCCACCCAGCCCCTCCGCGAAGTAAGCGACCGTCCCGAGCCCTTCACGGCCCACCTGATGGAAGGCCTTCGCGGGGAACGTGCACGACGTCGCATTGCCCAGGATGATCCGGCGTTGGCGGAGGTAGCGGCGGTGCGCTTTGACCGCGATCCGGTTACCCCGGTCCCAGGGGAACCGTTCTCGTGCGGCCTGCCGGGCGAGCCGGTTCAGCTGGCCGTTCAGGCGGACGGCGTCGTTCAGGTCGACGACGATTGGGTCCTCCTGCCAGACGACGTGGATGTGTTCTTTCTCGTCGGCGCACTTGCCCGGGTGGTAGTTGATCCCTCCCCACGGTTCGCCGGAGAGGCTGGCGTCGAGGGGGTTGATGATGTTGGTGTCCTCCAGCTGTCGGAAGACTGCGAGGGTGACCTGCTTGGTGCCGATGGTCAGGGCTTGACCTGGATGGTCGCGGTGGTGACTGTGGCGTTCTGCGGAATGAGCCGCTTCTGGGTCACGCGTTCTCTTGGGCGGTTTGGGACGCCATCACGGAGAACCGCGTCAGCTCCCGGACGAGATTGACACGAATGGCGACGGCCGACTGCGGCGCCTGCTGCCTGCCGTCGTCCAAGGACTCGTCGTAGATCGCCGACACGGCGCTCGCAAGTCTGTACGGGATGCGGCACAGCTCCGCGGCCTGGCCAGCGACTGCCTGCGGCCCGTCGATCATCCCCGTGTTGCGGGCCGTATCGATCTCGCCGGCGGCTTCGGCCATCTCCGCGAGGTGCTGGACGATTTCGCCGGTCAACCGAGCGCCGTCGATTCTGTCGTCTCGCGTCGCCTGGACCAGTGTCGACACCGCCTGCATGAAGGCGATGTACGTCGCCCGACGGTTCTCCATGCGCCTGCCCAATGCGCCTGCCCACGTGATCGACATGCAGCCGCGTGCGGGCCTGTTCCTTCGACTGATCCAGCTCCTGGCGCTTGCTGCGCGCCGCTATTCGCGCTTGCCAGGTCGTACCCCTCAGCGCCAGGGAGGCGCCGAGGCCAGTGCCAACGACGCCTAATACGGCCGTGATGATCTGAGTTCTCCTTGCCCGCGACTACCAGCCCCGAGCCCACCACTCCTGAATGTGCGGGCGCTCCGCCCCGAGGGTGCTGTCGTTGCCGTGCCCGGGGTAGATCCAGGCCTCATCTGGCAGGCTGAACACCTTCTCCTCGAGCCCGCTCATCAGGCTCTGGAAGTCCTCGGGCCGTGTTGTCCGGCCAGGACCGCCCGGGAAGAGACAGTCCCCGGTGAAGACGTGCGGATGCCCGTGCGGGTCGTCGTAGACCAGGGCGATCGAACCCGGTGTGTGGCCCACGAGATGGCGCGCGGTCAGCTCCACGCGCCCCACCCGGATCGTGTCGCCGTCGCCGACGGGGACGTCGGTCGCCACCGGGATGCCCTCGGCGTCGTCCCGGCCCGCGTACGTACGGGCGCCGGTGGCCGCCACGACCTCGGCGAGCGCCTGCCAGTGGTCGCCGTGCTGATGCGTGGTGACGACGGACGCGATCCCGTCGTCACCGATCAGGGTGAGCAGGGTGCCGGCGTCGTTCGCGGCGTCGATCAGCAGTTGCTCGTCCGTGGCCCGGCAGCGCAGCAGATACGCGTTGTTGTCCATCGGGCCGACCGCGACCTTGGAGATCATCAGGTCCGGCAGTTCGTGCACATCCGCAGGACCGCCGACCTTCACCGCTCCGCTGTACGTCATGGTGGCAGCCTATAGCGGGGGCAGCGGAGGGAGAGCCCCTCCTTCGACGCGCAGCGCGGAGCCGTCGCGGCGGCCCAGGAGCCAGCCGAGGAGCGCCGGCGCGGTTCCGGTCACCGTCACCCCGGGGCCGGAAGCGGCGCTACCGGTGGTCCACGCGCGTGTGCCGTCCGTCACACGGGTGCACGGCACTTCGGGATGCCCGGTGAAACGGTCGACGAGGAAGTCGATCTCCCGCTCCACGAACTCCTCCGGCAGATCCTCCAGCTCGTACCCGATGCCCAGGTCCACGTGATGGATCTCCACCTCGATCCAGCGCCGGAACGGCACCCTGGACGCGGAGTCCGTGACGCCGTTGCGCAACTCGACCGTGCGGGACCGGTCCCCGGGGGCCGAGGCGGCGTCCTGGAAGCGGTCCGCGCTGTCGCGCACGTCGGCGAGCTGGGTCTTGAGGGCGCGTGGCGCGTCCCGGTCGATGTCCGTGTCCCGGGTCTCCCCGGAGACGTACATGGGGCGCCCTTCGAGGACGTTCACGAGCGCGTCCGCGTTGCGGGCGAGGTGGGCGAGGACGTGGCCGCGGGTCCAGCCGGGCAGCCGTGACGGGTCGGTCACGGCGGCGTTGTCCAGTGCGGCTGCCGCGGTGAGGAGCCGGTCCGTCGCTTCACGTACAGAGGCCAGGTCACGTGCGTGATCCATCATGCCGCCGACCCTAACCCCGCCACACCTTCGGGTGAAGGAGTCCGGCCACGCCCGCAAATCGAATGCACGTGCTATATGGTCGGGTGCGGCGTCGGGCATGCTGGAGGGCCCGGGATTGTTGTGGAACGGGGGAACAGGACCGGCGCTGTCAGTGGCTCCCCCTAGTCTGTGGAAGACGGGGTCCTTGGCCCCTGTCACTCACTCAAGAAAGGTGCGGACCGGCGTGGCCGACCGTCTCATCGTCCGTGGCGCGCGCGAGCACAACCTGAAGAACGTCTCGCTCGACCTGCCACGCGACTCGCTCATCGTCTTCACGGGCCTGTCGGGGTCGGGCAAGTCCTCGCTGGCCTTCGACACGATCTTCGCCGAGGGGCAGCGCCGGTACGTCGAGTCGCTCTCCTCCTACGCCCGGCAGTTCCTCGGGCAGATGGACAAGCCGGACGTCGACTTCATCGAGGGTCTGTCCCCGGCGGTCTCCATCGACCAGAAGTCGACCTCGCGCAACCCGCGCTCGACGGTCGGCACGATCACCGAGGTCTACGACTACCTGCGGCTGCTCTTCGCGCGCATCGGCAAGCCGCACTGCCCCGAGTGCCGGCGGCCCATCTCCCGCCAGTCGCCGCAGGCCATCGTCGACCGGGTGCTGGAGCTGCCCGAAGGCAGTCGCTTCCAGGTCCTCTCGCCGCTGGTGCGTGAGCGCAAGGGCGAGTTCGTCGACCTCTTCGCGGACCTCCAGACCAAGGGCTACAGCCGCGCACGGGTGGACGGCGAAACCGTCCAGCTCTCCAATCCGCCCACGCTGAAGAAGCAGGAGAAGCACACCATCGAGGTGGTCATCGACCGCCTCACGGTGAAGGACTCCGCCAAGCGCCGCCTCACCGACTCCGTGGAGACCGCCCTCGGCCTCGCCGGCGGCATGGTCGTGCTCGACTTCGTCGACCTCCCCGAGGACGACCCCGAGCGCGAGCGCATGTTCTCGGAGCACCTGTACTGCCCGTACGACGACCTGTCCTTCGAGGAGCTGGAGCCCCGCTCCTTCTCCTTCAACTCGCCCTTCGGCGCCTGCCCCGACTGCTCCGGCATCGGTACGCGCATGGAGGTCGACGCCGAGCTGATCGTCCCGGACGAGGACAAGTCGCTCGACGAGGGCGCCATCCACCCCTGGTCGCACGGCCACACCAAGGACTACTTCGGCCGCCTCATCGGCGCCCTCGCGGACGCGTTGGGATTCCGGACCGACATCCCCTTCGCCGGTCTCCCGCAGCGCGCGAGAAAGGCCCTGCTGTACGGCCACAAGACACAGATCGAGGTGCGTTACCGCAACCGGTACGGGCGCGAGCGGGTGTACACGACGGCCTTCGAGGGCGCCGTCCCCTTCGTGAAGCGGCGGCACGGCGAGGCCGAGAGTGACGCCAGCCGAGAGCGCTTCGAGGGCTACATGCGCGAGGTGCCCTGCCCCACCTGTGAGGGCACACGACTGAAGCCGATCGTCCTCGCGGTCACGATCATGGAGAAGTCGATCGCCGAGGTCTCCGCCATGTCGATCAGCGACTGCGCGGACTTCCTGGGAGAGCTGAAGCTCAACCCGCGCGACAAGAAGATCGCCGAACGGGTGTTGAAGGAGGTCAACGAACGGCTGCGGTTCCTGGTCGACGTCGGCCTCGACTACCTCTCGCTCAACCGCGCGGCCGGCACCCTCTCCGGCGGCGAGGCCCAGCGCATCCGCCTGGCCACCCAGATCGGCTCCGGTCTCGTCGGCGTCCTCTACGTCCTCGACGAGCCCTCCATCGGTCTGCACCAGCGCGACAACCACCGGCTCATCGAGACCCTGGTCCGGCTGCGCGACATGGGCAACACGCTCATCGTCGTCGAGCACGACGAGGACACCATCAAGATGGCCGACTGGATCGTCGACATCGGTCCCGGGGCGGGCGAGCACGGCGGCAAGGTCGTGCACAGCGGCTCCCTGAAGGAGCTGCTGGACAACGCCGAGTCGCAGACCGGGCAGTATCTGTCGGGCAAGAAGGTCATCCCGCTGCCCGACATCCGCCGCCCGCTCGACCCGACCCGGCAGCTCACCGTGCACGGCGCCCGGGAGAACAACCTCCAGGACATCGACGTCTCGTTCCCGCTGGGCGTCTTCACCGCCGTCACCGGTGTGTCCGGCTCCGGCAAGTCCACGCTGGTCAACGACATCCTGTACACGCACCTGGCCCGCGAGCTGAACGGCGCGCGAAACGTCCCGGGGCGGCACACACGCGTGGACGGCGACGACCTCGTCGACAAGGTCGTGCACGTCGACCAGTCGCCGATCGGCCGTACACCCCGGTCCAACCCGGCGACGTACACCGGCGTCTTCGACCACGTCCGCAAGCTGTTCGCCGAGACCACCGAGGCGAAGGTCCGCGGCTATCTGCCCGGCCGCTTCTCCTTCAACGTCAAGGGCGGCCGCTGCGAGAACTGCGCGGGCGACGGCACCATCAAGATCGAGATGAACTTCCTCCCGGACGTCTACGTCCCGTGCGAGGTCTGCCACGGCGCCCGCTACAACCGGGAGACCCTGGAGGTCCACTACAAGGGCAAGTCCATCGCCGACGTGCTGAACATGCCGATCGAGGAGGCCACGGACTTCTTCGAGGCCGTTCCCGCGATCGCCCGTCACCTCAGGACCCTGAAGGACGTCGGCCTCGGCTACGTCCGGCTCGGCCAGTCCGCGACCACCCTGTCCGGCGGTGAGGCACAGCGCGTCAAGCTCGCCAGCGAGCTGCAGCGCCGCTCCACCGGACGCACGGTCTACGTCCTGGACGAGCCGACCACCGGTCTGCACTTCGAGGACATCAGCAAGCTCCTCACAGTGCTGTCCGGCCTGGTCGACAAGGGCAACACGGTCATCGTCATCGAGCACAACCTCGACGTCGTCAAGACCGCCGACTGGGTCGTGGACATGGGGCCCGAGGGCGGCGCCGGCGGTGGCCTCGTCATCGCCGAGGGCACGCCCGAGCAGGTAGCCGGGGTTCCGGCCAGCCACACGGGCAAGTTCCTGCGGGAGATCCTCGGCGCCGACCGGATCAGCGACGCGGCCCCGGTGAAGGCCCCGCGCAGGACCGTGGCGAAGAAGGCGGTCGCCGCCAGGTCGACGGCGAAGAAGACGGCGACCGCCCGGACGACCGCGGCCGCCAGGAGCACGGCGACCGAGACCACGGCCGCAAGGACCACGGCCGCCAAGGAGGCGGCCGCGACCACGAAGAAGGCGACTCCCGCGAAGAAGGCCACGCGGGCACGCAAGGCCTGAGGCGGCTGAGCGACAGGTCCTGCCATAACGGGAAATGTTCGGTGGCCCGCGGGAACTCCCCGCGGGCCACCGCTCGTTCTTCTCTCAGCCGCCCCGGCCCTGCGGCAGTCAGCCCTCCTGACCCTCGGGTTCGACGAACTGCATGTCCAGTTGCACCTTGACAACATCACCGAGAAGACCGGCCCCGAAGTCCATCCCGTAGTCGCTGCGCCGGATCTCCCCCGTCGCCTCGAAGCCGGCGTGCCTGCGACCGTCCCCGGGGGAGTCCACGATCCCGCCGAACTCGACGGCGAGCGTCACCGGGCGGGTCACGTCCCCGATGGTCAAGTCCCCTTCCATCGACCACTCCTCGCCCGCCCCGCGCACCCGCGTCGAGCGGAAGGTCATCGTCGGACGTTTCTCGACGTCGAGCAGATCGGCCGAGCGCGTGTGCGCGTCACGGTCGGGGTTCCCGGTGTCGAGGGAGGCGAGGGCGATCTCCGCGCCCACCCGCACGTCGTCGACCGTCCCACCGGCGTGCATCTCGGCTGTGAACTGCTCGAACCGGCCCCGCACCTTGGCGATCCCGAGGTGCCGGATCGTGAAGTTCACGGCGGAGTGCAGCGGGTCGAGTTCCCAGTGGCCGGGGGACAGGGGCAGAGCGGAGGCGGTCGGCGCCTGCGGCGCGTCGTTCGGATTCATGCCTCCACCATCCGGCGTTCCACACCCGGGAGGGAGGCCGGGCCGAGGGTGGTAGCGCGAGGGCCACCCTCAGCGGCGGCACACCCTGTACGTTCGACGGGTGAGTGACAACGAGTTGGCCGCCTTCCTGCGCAGCCGCCGCGAGGCCATCACCCCGGCCGAGGTGGGGCTGCCCACCGGCCCCCGCCGCCGCGCACCCGGCCTGCGCCGCGCCGAGCTGGCCACCCTCGCCGGGATCAGCGTCGAGTACCTCACCCGGCTGGAACAGGGCCGCGACCGCAACCCCTCGTCCCAGGTGCTCGGCGCTCTCGCGGACGCGCTGTGCCTGCGGGTGCCGGACCGGATCCTGCTGCGCCGGCTGGCCAAGGAGAGCGGCCACGACAACATGCTCTGCTCGGCCGTCGTCCCGCCCGCCCACACCGTACGGCCCACCGTGCGGGCCCTCCTCGACAGGCTGGAGCCCACTCCGGCCGTCCTGCTCAACTGGCTCGGCGACATCGTGGCCCACACCTCGGGCTACGAGCGGTTCGCCCGCCCGCTCGGGCTCCTCGACGGCGACCCGCCCAATGTCATGCGCTATCTGTTCACCGACGTGCGAGCCCGCGCGGTGTACCCGGGCTGGGAGCGGCTCGCCGACGAGCAGGTCGCCCATCTGCGCCACGAGGCCCCGTTGCACGACCCGTATGTCGCCGCCCTGGTCGACGAGTTGACGGTCACCGCGGGAGCCCGGTTCACCCTGCGGCTGAAGGGTGTACCGGCCATGCCGCTGCGCAACGGCACGGATCTCGTCGAGCACCCGGCAGCGGGACGGCTGCGTCTGTCGTACGAGACGCTCGCCCTGCCGGACGACGGCCAGCGCCTCATGGTCCACCTCCCGGCCGACGAGGCCACGGCCACCGCCCTCGACCACCTCAACGGCCGTAAACCGGGCGCTCTGCGCGCGGTCGGCGGCTGAGCGCGGCGCGCGCAGGGCCCCGCGCGTGGGC
>NZ_LRTR01000439.1 GCF_001550375.1 Streptomyces europaeiscabiei
GCCGAGCGGCTCCGCCGACCGGCCTGGTCAGGACGCCGCCGCGTGCGTGCGCGCGCCTAGGGTTTGCCCACCTCTGACGCGTAGGGCGGCTCCGCGCCCGCCCTGGAGCAGGTGATCGCCGCCGCGCGGGCGGCGAAGCGGAGCAAGCGGGTCCAGTCATCGGCGCCCAGGGCCGCGAGGGCCGTGTTCGAGAGGGCGGCCCGGGTCGACAGGCCGTGGAGAAGGGCCGCGTTGACCGTGTCACCGGCACCGATCGTGTCGACGACGTCGATCTTCTCGCCCGGAACGGAGTGCTCCGCGCCGGCGCGGGTGTGGACGGTCAGGCCGTCGCCGCCGCGGGTGACGACGACGGCGCAGGGGCCGGAGCCGAGCCACAGGCGTGGAGTGCCACCCAGCCACTCCGCGTCCTCCTCGGAGAGCTTGAGCAACGACACCGACGGCAGCCAGCTCTTGAAGCGGGCCCGGTAGGCGTCCGCGTCCGGGATCAGCCCCGACCGGATGTTGGGGTCGAGGGCGGTGAACACACCCTGGGCGGCGGTGGCGTGCAGCAACTTCTCGTACGCGCCGGCGCCGGGTTCCAGGACGAGTGAGCAGGTGCCGAAGGAGACGGCCCGGGTGCCGACGGGGAGGCGGGCCGGGGCTTCGAACAGGCGGTCGGCGCTGCCCTCGACGTAGAAGGAGTACCGGGCGGAGCCGCCCTCGCCGATCGAGGCAAGCGCGAGGGTCGTCGGCTCGGGGCCGCGCTGCACGGACGCCACGTCCACGTCCGCGTCACGCAGGCCGCTGAGCAGGGCCTCGCCGTAGGCGTCGTACGACACCCGCGAACAGAAGGCGGTGGGGGAGCCGAGACGGCCGAGCGCCACGGCCGTGTTGTAGGGGCCGCCGCCGCGTGCCGGCCGCAGATCCACGAGTGCGTCCGCACCCTGCGGGACCAGGTCGATCAGGGCTTCACCGGCGACGACGATCACGAAGAGGGTCCTTTCTCGGGGCTCTCGGCCGGAAAGTATCGCAAAGGGGGGCACCGCGACCGCCGGCCGCCTCAGCGCCTGCCCCGTACCTCCAGGCCGGTCACTCCCAGTCCCAGCCGATCCCCACGATTCCCGGCCGTACCCGTGGTTCGACGAGGTGGACCGAGCGGTGGAGGCCGCTCAGGGGGAGGGTCTGCCGGCCGCTGCGGGGGGCCGCGGCGGAGTGCTGGCTGAAGCGGTGGCAGCGCAGGGGCAGAGCCCGTTCGTCGAAGCGGACCTGGAGGGCGTACTGGCCCCCCGTGGAGCGGAAGCCGCGGACGTACTCGGTGCAGACACCGGCCGTGCCGTCGTCGAAGCCGTAGCGGAAGAGGAACGTGTCGCCGCTGCGCAGCCGGGTGTCGAAGAGGAGTTCGGCGACGAGGATGCCGGTCTCCTGGTCCCAGCGCACCCGCCCGGAGCGGCAGTTCTCCAGGGCGCGGACGGCCATCCGCTGAGGCGCGCAGCCCGGGTCGCCGTGATGGACGGCCACATAGCGGTCCACGCCGTCCCTGTGGGCGCGCACGATGTGCTGGGACTCGCGGCCCAGCAGCTCCCGGTACGGGCCGACGCGGACCCGCTCGTGGTGGCCGACGGTGTGGACACCGCCGTCGAGCGGCACGTCCAGTTCGGCGCGGAGCCGTTCCAGCACGCCGGAGGCCTCCACGACGGAGCGGTACGAGCGGCCGGCGGGGCGCTCCGGGCCGGGGTGCTCGTCGGCCCGGGCGAGCAGCCGGATCAGCGACTCGTCCGGGAGCTGGAGGATCTCCTCCAGGGCTCGCACGGCCCGCAGCGACTCGGGACGCTGCGGGCGCCGGGCTCCCTGTTGCCAGTAACTGAGGCTGGTGACACCGACCTTGACCCCGTAGCGCGACAGATGGTGCTGCACGCGTTGCAGTGGCAGGCCGCGGGCGGCGATCGCGGCGCGCAGCGCGACGTGGAAGGGGCCGCCCCGCAGGACCGACTCCAGCTCCGCCGTGGCGACGTCCGTGGCGACGTCCGTGGCGACGTCCGTGACCGCCGCGAGGTCCGCGTGCTCTGTGGCGTGCCGCATGCAGGGGGCCTTTCTGTAGAGGAGAGCGCGACGGGTGGTCGGACCGCACGGGCCGAGGGGGCGCCCGGTGGACGCTCGGGGCGCCAGGGGGCCTGGACGGCCGTCCGTCTTCACATCCGTACGACGGCGTTCCTTGCCCCGACTTCCCCGCATTGAAGCGTGTTGACCAAGTCCCGACAACACCTGAAGCGTGAGATGGCCGGACACCATCGGCAAGATCCTCAATGCGCCGCAGGCCCGTGATCAGGCCTCAGCAGGTCCCGCAGCGCCTGTCCCGAGAGCTTCGACTTGTGCAGAAATCCCCGGGCGGGACTGGCGGCGACGAGTTCTCGGATGTCGTCCAGCGGGTGCGTGGAGGTGAGGATGATGACGGACGCGGCGGTGCGCGCGAGCCTCGGCGCGAGCTCCAGGCCGCTCTCGCCGTCGAGGTCGATGTCCAGAAGGACGAGATCCGGGGCCAGTTCCGCGGCCCGTGCCAGCGCCTCCGCGCCCGTGAAGGCCACGCCGACGACGCGGATCCCGTCGCGCTCCAGCAGCGTACGGGCAGCCTCCAGGAACCGGGCACTGTCATCGACGATGAGACAGCGCATGGACATGCGCACAGCCTCCCAAGGTGGTCATGGGCGCACATTGCGGCTAGCGGGAAAAGGCCGGTGCCACCGTTTTCCCGTCAGCCGGAATGTGCTGGCGTCCCGTGCCGGATCAACGGGTTCCCTCTCACCCTGGGAATCGAACGCGACACGAGGAGTAGCATGTCGCCGCCGTGGGGGCCGTGCCGTCCGGTCGAGTGGGGGTGAGCCATGAACACGCAGCGCCGGGACCTCGGAGAACGTCCTGTGCGCCGTGCCCTGTTGTCGGGTGCGGCGGCCGCCGTGCTGCTCCTGGCCGGATGCGGTGGCCCTGAGGTGGACCGCCGGGCGGACGAGGAGGACAAGGCGGCGGGCGACACGACCTGCGACGGCAGGATCGAGGGCACCGCCCACATCACGATGTGGTCCCACGCGGGGCAGAGCGGTGAGCAGAGCACGCTGAAGAGCCAGGTCAAGGAGTTCAACAGGTCCCAGCGGCAGGTGCGGGTCGAACTGGTCACCCTGCCCGAGCAGCGCCCGTACACCGACCTCGTCCTGTCCGCGGCGGCCAGCGGCGACCTGCCCGACCTGCTCGACTTCGACGGCCCGAACCTCTACAGCTACGCCTGGTCCGGCACCCTCAAGCCGATCGACTCCTGCGTACCCGCCAAGACCCGGAAGGACCTGCTCCCCTCCATCCGTGAACAGGGCACGTACGACGACCGGTTGTGGGGCGTCGCCACGTTCGACTCCGGACTCGGCCTGTACGTACGGCCGTCGGTGCTCAGGGAGGCCGGGGTCCGGATGCCGAAGGGCGTCGACGACGCCTGGACCGCCGACGAGCTGACGGAGATCCTGCGCAAGCTCCGGGCGGAGGGCTACGAGGCGCCGCTCGACCTGAACTTCACCGACTCGAAGGCCGCCGACGAGTGGAACACCTACGCCTTCGCGCCGGCCGTGTGGTCGGCGGGCGGCGACCTCATCGACCCCGAGGAGTTCCGCACGGCCGACGGGTTCCTCAACAGTCCGCAGACCGTCGGGGCCCTCACCACCATGCAGAGCTGGGTGGAGGAGGGATATGTCGACAGGGACGAGGAGAAGGACAAGAGCGCGTTCGTGAAGGGCCGCAGCCCCATCTCCTGGATGGGGCACTGGAAGTACGGCGAGTTCAGCGAGGCCCACCCCGGTGACGTGGCGATCGTGCCGCTGCCCGACTTCGGCACGGGTACCGTCACCGGCATGGGTTCCTGGCAGTGGGGCATCCCCTCCGGGGGCACCGACGGCGACGCCGTGTGGCGTTTCCTGGAGTACCTGCTGCAGCCGGCGCAGGTGGCCAGGATGAGCGAGGCCAACGGCGCGATCCCGGCGACCGAGGGGGCCGTCAGGCTGTCCCCGCTGTTCGACGAGGACGGCGCGGAGCGGCTGTTCATCGAGCAGTTGAGGAGCGGTGCCGCCCGGCCCAGGCCGCAGACACCGGCGTACCCGGCGGTCACCGTCGCCTTCTCGCACGCGGTCGCCGACATCGTCTTCTCCGGGGCGCCCGCCGGGAAGACGCTGGACGACGCCGTCGAGGCCATCGACCAGGATCTCGCCGCCCACGACGGCTACCCGAAGGGCGGACCATGACCCGAGCCGCCGGGCCCCGGGGAAGCACTCGTGGAGTGCCCGGCCGGCTCAGTACGACGCCGACACACCGCCGTGCCCGGTCGGCGCTTCTGCTCTGCATGGCCCTGCTGCTCGGCGGCTGCGACGCGGGCGGGGACGGCGACGAGGACACCCGGCGGGGTTCCGACGCGACCTGTGACGGGCGGATCGACGCCCCCGCCCAGATCACGATGTGGTTCCACGAGCCGGCGGCGCGCGGTGAACTGGAGGCCGTGCAGGCCCAGGTACGGGCCTTCAACACCGCCCAGGACGACGTGACGGTCCGACTCGTCCGCCCTCCGAAGGGCGACTACGACGACCTGGTCCGCACGGCGGCCGCCGACGGCGAACTGCCCGACCTGCTCGACTTCGACGCCCCGAAGCTGTTCAGCCACGCCTGGGCCGGCGACCTGAGGCCGATCGACTCATGCGTCCCAAAGTCCCTGCGCGCGGACCTGCTCCCCTCCGTCCTCGAACAGGGCACCTACCGGGGCAGGCTGTGGGGCCTCGGCACGTTCGACTCCGGACTCGGCCTGTACGTGCGGCCGTCGGTGCTCAGGAAAGCGGGTGTGCGCATCCCGAAGGGTGTCGGCGACGCCTGGACCGCCGACGAGTTCACCGGCATCCTGGAGAAGCTGCGCACCCTGGGCCACGAGAGGCCGCTGGACCTCCAGATGCCGTGGGCCGGCGCCGAATGGGGAACGTACGGGTTCGCACCGGCCCTGTGGTCGGCGGGCGGCGACCTGATCGAACGCTCCACCTATCGAACGGCCGACGGAGTGCTCAACGGGCCGCGGTCGGTCGAGGCGCTGACGACGCTGCAGGGCTGGGCGAAGGCGGGATACGTGGACGCGAACAAGGACTCCGGTGCCTTCCAGAAAGGCAGAAGCCCGGTGTCCTGGACAGGCCACTGGTGGTACCGGCGTTACACGGAGGCCCACCCGGGCGACGTGGCGATCGTGCCGCTGCCCGACTTCGGCACGGGCAGTGCCACCGGCATGGGTTCCTGGCAGTGGGGCGTGCCTGCGGGGACGGCCGACGGCGACGCCGTGTGGCGCTTCCTGGCCTTCCTGCTGCGCCCCGAAGAAATCCTGCGGATGACCGACGTCAACGGCGGGATACCCGCGACCGGCACCGCGGTCGAACGCACCGACGCGTTCGCCGAGGGCGGCCCGGGGCGCCTCTACATAGAACAGCTGCGCAACGGGACCGCCCGCCCCCGGCCGCAGACCCCCGCCTACCCGGCGATCACCGAGGCCTTCTCCCGGGCCTTCACGAAGATCATGCGGGGAGAGGCCGTGCAGCCCGCCCTCGACGAGGCGGTGCGTGCCGTCGACAAGGACCTGGCGGACCACGGCCACTACCCCCCGACCGGACCGTGAGGCCCGGCCGTGCTCCGCCCACCGTCCCGCGGACGAGTCCCCGCCCCGCGCCCCGCCGTGGCGCGGGTCCGCCGCGGCGCCGCGACCGTGGACACCGTCCCCTTCCTGGCGCGGCTGCGTGTCGGTCCCAAGCTGATGCTGCTCGTCCTGCTGCCGGTCACGGTCCTGCTGTCCTTCACCGCGTTCGCCGCCATGACCCAGTGGGAGGAGGCGCGGACCCTGAGCGACTTCGACACCGCGATCGAGGTGTCGTTCGCGACCAGCGAGGTCGCGGGCGCCGTCGCACGCGAGCGGATCGCCGCGGTCGAGGCCCGGCTGAGCGCCGGACCGGACACCCTGCGCGGCCGCTCGGAGGCCCAGCGGATCACCGACCGCGCGCTGCGGCGGGCCTTCGGGGAGGCCGTCGACCGGCAGCCGGAGCCCGACGTCGCCGGGGTCCTCGACGCCGTACGCCGTCAACTGCACGCACTGCGCGTCCAGACGGGCACCGGCTCGCTGGACGCGCAGGCCGTGACCCGGCGGTACGAGGCGATAGAGAACAAGGTGCTCGACATGGTCGCCGTCCTCGAATCCGGGCGCCCGACCAGGGCCTCGGGCCGCGCGGCCGACGCCCACATGGCGATGCTGCGGGCCGTCGCCGCCACCGAGAGCGAACGGGCGGAACTCGCCATCCTCTTCCACACACCCGGCGACGGGCACACCACCGCCGCCGCGGGCCGCTGGACCGAACTGGAGAAGTCCCAGCTCAGAAGGTTCCAGCTGACCGCCTCGGACGAGCTGAAGGCCGAACTGCACACCGCGATCTTCCAGGTCCCCGGACGCGAGGTCCGCAGGGTCCGTGACCTGCTCGCCGACACCGACCCCCGGCCCGCCGACCGGCCCTCGTACGACGACTGGCTCAGGGACTCCGAGCACTACGTCGACGCCCTGCGCGGCATCCAGGACCGGGCCGCCCGTGAACTCGACGACACCGCCCACCGCGATCTGCGCGCCACACGGACCCAGGCCTTCACCGAACTGGGTGTCTGCCTCGCCGTCCTGGCCCTCGTCACCGTCCTCGCGCTGGCCCTGCGCCGTTCGATCACCCGCCCTCTCGGACAGGTCTCCGAGGGCGCTCGCGCGCTGTCGGACGGCGACCTCTCGTACGACATCCGCTACGCCGGACGCGACGAACTCGGCGAGGTCGCCGACACGTTCCGTGAACTGCGGGTCACCAGCGAACGGTTGGCCGGCGAGATCCGGGCCATGAACACGGCGATCGACGCGGGCCGGCTCGGACACCGGGCCGACGTCGACTCCTTCGCCGGCACCTGGGCCCAGCTGCTGGGCGGCATGAACGGCACCATGGCGTCCTTCGCCGCGGCCCACGGCCGGCGCCGACGGGCCGAACAGGAACTGGAAGGCATCTTCAACCTCTCCCTGGACCTGCTCTGCATCAGCGGCGTCGACGGCTACTTCAAACGCGTCAACCCGGCCTTCGAACGCACCCTGGGCTATCCGGTCGAGACACTGACCTCCCGGCCGCTCCTGGACTTCGTCCACATGGAGGACCGGGACGACACCCGCGAAGCCATCGCGCTGCTGGCGGGCGGCGCCGAGGTCGCCGAGTTCGTGAACCGGTACATCCGCGCCGACGGTGCCGAGCGCTGGCTGCAGTGGAGCGCCCGGTCGGTGCACGAGGAGGGCCTCATCTACGCCGCCGCCCGCGATGTCACCGACAGCCGCCGGGCCTCGCTCGAACAGACCGCGCTGCGCCGGGTCGCCACCGCGGTCGCGCGCGGCGTGCCGCCGTCCGACGTGTTCGGGAAGGTGGCCGAGGAGGTGGCGTCCTTGTTGGGTACGGCAGCGGCCGTACTGCGCTACGAGCCCGACAACAGCGTCAAGGCCCTGGGGATCGCACACGCGCGCGTGGGCGCGGTCGCCGAGGCCGCCCGTATGACACGCCGTGAGGCGGCCCGGAGGACCGTCGACGAGGTGGCCCGCACCCGGAGCGCCGCCCGGTCCGGCACCTCCGTGGGCGCCCCCATCGTCGTCGAGGGCCGGCTGTGGGGAGTCGTCGTGGCGGTCTCGCCCCTCGATCCGCTGCCCGAGGGCACCGAGTCCCGCCTCGCCGACTTCACCGAACTGATCGCCACCGCGATCGCCAACGCCGACAGCCGCGCCCAGCTGACCGCCTCACGCGCGCGCGTGGTCGCCGCCGGGGACGCCTCCCGGCGCCGCATCGAACGCGACCTGCACGACGGCGTCCAGCAACGCCTGGTCTCCCTGCAACTTGAGCTGCGGATGACGGAGACCCTGGTGGAGGACCGTTCCTCGGAACTCGCCCGCCAGCTGGACCACCTGGCCAGGGGCCTCGACGACACCTTCCAGGACCTGCTCCAGGTGGCCCGGGGCATCCACCCGTCCGTCCTCTCCCGGGGCGGCCTGGGGCCCGCCCTGCGCGCCCTGGCCCGCCGCTCCGGCGTCCCCGTGGAACTCGACCTCACCTTCACCGGTGCCCGCTTCCCGGAACAGGTCGAGGTGGCCGCGTACTACGTCACCTCCGAGAGCCTCACCAACGCCGTCAAGCACGCGCGCGCGAGCGTGGTGACCGTGGCGGCGGAGGAGCGCTCGGGCGTGCTGGAGCTGGTCATCCGTGACGACGGTGTCGGGGGAGCGGAACCCGACAAGGGGTCGGGACTGATCGGGCTCATCGACCGGGTGGAGGCCATCGGCGGCCGGTTGACGGTGGCCAGCCCGCCCGGGAGCGGTACGACGCTGAGTGTGCGCCTGCCGCTGACACCACCCGAAGCGGCCGTCCTGCCGCGTGCATGACCGCCCGAAGCGTACGCGGGCGAGGCCCGTTCAAAGGGGGGAGTCCGGGACTCGGTACGGGCGTACGTTTCGGGCGGTCGAATCGGACGGCGGAGACGGCCGTCCGGCTCCTGGGCAGGCGAATGTCTCGCCGTCTCTCGTCAGAGGCGCCGGTCCACCCGCGGCTGCACTTCTGCGAGCATGGCGGGCAAACGTTCAGGTGTCTTCACGGCCCGCCCCCAACTAGGCTTCCGGCTAGCCGTAAGACCGTGTTCAGGCAGGCTGTCGGGACGAACAGGACAGGTCGGGCAAGGGGGAGACCGAGACCATGGATGCCGATCAGCATCCGCTGCGCGGGCGGGTGGTGCTCGCGGACGACGACGTGCTCCTGCGGGAGGGGCTGGCGAGCCTCTGCGAGCGCGTCGGCTACGAGGTCGTGGGGCAGGCGGGCGACGCCGGCGGGCTCATGGACCTCGTCGAGACGGAACTTCCGGACATCGCGATCGTCGACATCCGGATGCCGCCGACCCAGTCCACGGAGGGGTTGAAGGCCGCCGGCGCCATCCGGGAGCGGTATCCGGCGGTGGGCATCCTGGTCCTCTCGGCGTTCGTCGAGGTCGAGGACGCCTTGGAGCTGCTGGCCGGGGGGCGCAGCATCGGCTATCTGCTCAAGAGCCGGATCACCGTCGTGGACGAGTTCCTGGAGACCCTCGACCGCATCCGCCGGGGTGGTTCGGTGATCGATCCGTCGCTGGTGCAGGAGCTGGTGGCCGCGCAGCGTCGTGACGATCCGCTGTCGATGCTCAGCAATCGGGAGCGGGAGGTTCTCGGCCTGATGGCCGAGGGGCGCTCCAATGCGGGGATCGGCCGTCGGCTGTGGGTCACCGAGGGGACGGTCGAGAAGCATGTGCGGAGCATCCTGGGGAAGCTGCGGTTGCCCGAGGAGCCGGATGACCACCGTCGGGTCCTGGCCGTGCTGACGTTCCTGGAGACGCGCTGAGGGCACGGCCGTGGACGCCGTCCGGCGGGTGGGGGTCGTGTGCCGGCTGCCCTTGTCCACAGGCGCCCCGTGATGTCAGCGGGCGCCAGTAGGGTGTGGAGCATGGCCGATCCCTCCAGCTACCGCCCCAGTCCGGGGCAGATTCCGGACTCTCCCGGGGTGTACAAGTTCCGCGACGAGCACCGCCGGGTGATCTACGTCGGGAAGGCGAAGAGCCTGCGTCAGCGCCTGGCCAACTACTTCCAGGACCTGACCGGCCTCCACCCGCGCACCCGCACGATGGTCACCACGGCCGCCTCCGTGGAGTGGACCGTGGTGTCCACGGAGGTCGAGGCGCTGCAGCTGGAGTACTCCTGGATCAAGGAGTTCGACCCCCGGTTCAACGTCAAGTACCGCGACGACAAGAGCTATCCGTACCTCGCGGTCACGATGAACGAGCAGTACCCGCGCGTGCAGGTGATGCGGGGTCACAAGAAGAAGGGCGTCCGGTATTTCGGGCCGTACGCGCACGCGTGGGCGATCCGGGACACGGTCGACCTGCTGCTGCGCGTCTTTCCCGTGCGCACCTGCTCGGCCGGGGTCTTCAAGAACGCGGCCCGTACCGGCCGGCCCTGTCTGCTCGGCTACATCGGGAAGTGCTCGGCCCCCTGCGTCGAGCGGATCTCCGCCGAGGACCACCGCGAACTGGCCGACGAGTTCAGCGACTTCATGGCGGGGCGCACGGGCACGTACATCCGTCGTCTGGAGAAGCGGATGACGGACGCGGCCGAGGAGATGGAGTACGAGCGGGCCGCCCGCCTGCGGGACGACATCGAGGCCCTGAAGAAGGCCATGGAGAAGAACGCGGTCGTGCTCGCCGACGCGACCGACGCCGACCTGATCGCCCTCGCCGAGGACGAGCTGGAGGCGGCCGTCCAGATCTTCCACGTACGCGGCGGACGTGTGCGCGGCCAGCGCGGCTGGGTCACCGACAAGGTCGAGGCCGTCACCACCGGTGACCTCGTCGAACACGCGCTCCAGCAGCTGTACGGCGAGGAGACCGGCGACTCCGTGCCCAAGGAGGTCCTCGTCCCGGCGCTGCCCGACCCCGTCGGGCCCGTCCAGGAGTGGCTCACCGAGCGCCGCGGGGCCAATGTCTCCCTGCGCATCCCGCAGCGCGGCGACAAGAAGTCGCTCATGGAGACCGTCGCGCGCAACGCCCAGCAGTCGCTCGTCCTGCACAAGACCAAGCGCGCCTCCGACCTCACGACCCGCTCCCGCGCGCTGGAGGAGATCGCCGAGGCCCTCGACCTGGACAGCGCCCCCCTGCGGATCGAGTGCTACGACATCTCCCACCTCCAGGGCGACGACGTCGTGGCCTCCATGGTCGTCTTCGAGGACGGGCTGGCCCGCAAGAGCGAGTACCGCCGCTTCCAGATCAAGGGGTTCGAGGGACAGGACGACGTCCGTTCCATGCACGAGGTGATCAGCCGGCGCTTCAAGCGTTACCTCGCGGAGAAGGAGCGGACCGGCGAGTGGGTGGAGGACGACTCCGCCGCCTCCGGCGACTCCGGCGACGGCCTCGGCGACTCCGGTGACGGCCTCGGCGGCCCCGCAGACGGTCTCAAGGACGACGACGGCCGTCCCAAGCGGTTCGCCTACCCGCCTCAGCTCGTCGTCGTCGACGGCGGGCAGCCGCAGGTGGCCGCCGCGCGGCGGGCGCTCGACGAGATGGGCATCGACGACATCGCCGTGTGCGGCCTCGCCAAGCGCCTGGAGGAGGTCTGGGTGCCGGGCGACGAAGACCCGGTGGTCCTGCCCCGCAGCAGCGAGGGCCTCTACCTGCTCCAGCGCGTCCGCGACGAGGCCCACCGCTTCGCCATCACCTACCAGCGAGCCAAACGCGCCAAGCGCTTCCGGGCGAGCCCCTTGGACGACGTGCCCGGCCTCGGGGAGGCTCGCAAGCAGGCCCTGCTGAAACACTTCGGCTCGCTGAAGAAACTGCGTTCGGCGACGATCGACCAGATCTGCGAGGTTCCCGGCATAGGCCGCAAGACGGCCGAGACGATCGCCGCGGCCCTCGCCCAGGCGGCTCCGGCCGCTCCCGCCGTGAACACGGCCACTGGAGAGATCATGGAGGAAGAGGAGCCCGGTACGACGGCGGACCCCTCTGGGGAGCCCGTGGCCGCGGGCGCCCCGGACCGGCGGCGAGGGCAGGAGACATGACCGAGCACGACGAGCGCCGAGACCTCCCGGAGCAGCCAGAACTCCCGGAGCTCTCAGAGCGTCCAGAAGAACAGCACCACGAGCACTCAGCGGAGCGCGGGGAAGCCCACAGCGCGGTGGGCGACGATACCCCGCAGCACCCAGCGCCACAGGAAGACGGAGCACACGTGAGTACGGGCATCGAAACAGCCGGGGTCCCCGAGGCGGCCATCCCCGAGCTGGTCATCATCTCCGGCATGTCCGGCGCCGGACGGTCGACGGCCGCCAAGTGTCTGGAGGACCTCGGCTGGTTCGTCGTCGACAACCTGCCGCCCGCGCTGATCCCCACCATGGTGGAGCTCGGCGCCCGCTCCCAGGGGAACGTGGCCAGGATCGCGGTCGTCGTCGACGTCCGCGGCCGCCGCTTCTTCGACAACCTCCGCGACTCCCTCGCCGACCTGGCGACCAAGCACGTCACCCGGCGCATCGTCTTCCTGGAGTCCTCCGACGACGCCCTGGTGCGCCGCTTCGAGTCGGTCCGCCGCCCGCACCCCCTCCAGGGCGACGGCCGCATCACCGACGGCATCGCCGCCGAGCGGGAACTGCTGCGCGAGCTGCGCGGCGACGCCGACCTGGTCATCGACACCTCCAGCCTGAACGTGCACGAGCTGCGCGCCAAGATGGACGCCCAGTTCGCCGGCGACGAGGAGCCCGAGCTGCGGGCCACCGTCATGTCCTTCGGCTTCAAGTACGGCCTCCCGGTCGACGCCGACCTGGTCGTGGACATGCGCTTCCTGCCCAACCCGCACTGGGTCCCGGAGCTGCGCCCGTACACCGGCCTCAACGAGGAGGTCTCCGCGTACGTCTTCAACCAGCCCGGCGCCAAGGAGTTCCTCGACCGCTACACCGAGCTGCTCCAGATGATCGCCGCCGGCTACCGCCGCGAGGGCAAGCGGTACGTGACCATCGCGGTCGGCTGCACGGGCGGCAAGCACCGCTCGGTCGCCACCTCCGAGAAGCTCGCCGCCCGCCTCGCCTCCCAGGGCGTCGAGACCGTGGTCGTGCACCGGGACATGGGGCGCGAGTGACCGGACGTGCTGCTCTGCGGTTGGGCAGACTGCGCCGCGTCACCCCCGAGGGTCGCGCGGGCCAGCCCGCCGAGGCCC
>NZ_LRTR01000044.1 GCF_001550375.1 Streptomyces europaeiscabiei
CGCCTCGGCGGCGCGGGCCGAACGGGAGCTCGGCTGGGTGGCCCGGCGGGAGGTACGCGAGATGGTCGAGTCGGCCTGGGCCGGATGGCGACTGCACCGCGGCCTCCGACCCGGCCCCCGATCTTGACAACGCTCTGACCTGCATATCGTTTCCGCAGGTCAGAGCACATGACAACGGTGTTCAGTGCCGCGTTGCCGGATACCCCCCACCCGTAGTTCACTGTGAGCCGGAGCCGAACACACGGACACCTTTGAAGGGCGGACCCCATGGGGGCTGGGCACGATCACGGGCACGCGCAGCACGCGCCGACCAGTGGTACGGCGGCAGCGGCGTACCGCGGACGGCTGCGGATCGCGCTGTCGATCACGCTCACCGTCATGGTGGTCGAGATCGTCGGCGGTGTTCTCGCCGATTCGCTCGCGCTCATCGCGGACGCGGCCCACATGGCGACGGACGCGGTGGGCCTCGGCATGGCGCTCCTCGCGATCCACTTCGCGAACCGCCCGCCGAGCGGCAACCGCACCTTCGGCTACGCCCGCGCCGAGATACTCGCGGCGCTCGCCAACTGTCTGCTGCTGCTCTGCGTCGGCGGCTACGTGCTGTACGAGGCGATCCAGCGCTTCGTCACGCCGGTCGGGACCCAGGGCGGGCTGACCGTCGTGTTCGGCGCGATCGGTCTGGTCGCGAACATGATCTCGCTGACCCTGCTGATGCGGGGCCAGAAGGAGAGCCTGAACGTACGGGGTGCCTTCCTGGAGGTGGCCGCGGACGCGCTGGGCTCGCTGGCGGTGATCATCTCCGCGGTGGTCATCCTGCTCACCGGCTGGCAGGCCGCCGACCCGATCGCCTCGCTGGCCATCGGCCTGATGATCGTCCCGCGCACGGTGAAGCTGCTGCGCGAGACACTCGACGTCCTGCTGGAGGCGGCGCCGAAGAACGTCGACATGGCCGAGGTACGCGCGCACATACTGGCGCTGCCGGGTGTGGAGGACGTCCACGATCTCCACGCCTGGACCATCACCTCCGGCATGCCGGTGCTCTCCGCCCATGTGGTGGTCAGCTCCGACACACTGGACTCCATAGGCCACGAGAAGGTGCTGCACGACCTCCAGGGCTGCATCGGCGACCACTTCGACGTCGAGCACTGCACCTTCCAGCTGGAGCCGAGCGGCCACGCGGAACACGAGGCGAAGCTTTGTCACTGACGACCGACTGGACCACGCGACCGGAGACGTCGGCCGACCGGACGGGGGTGTACGACGTCAACGCCGCCGCATTCGAGACCGACGCGGAGGCCAGGCTCGTCGACGCGCTCCGCGAGGACCCCGAGGCCTGGCTGCCGGAGCTGTCGCAGGTGGCCGAGGCGCCGGACGGCACGATCGCGGCGTACGCGCTGCTCACGCGCTGCCATGTGGACGAGGTCCCCGCGCTGGCGCTGGCCCCCGTCGCGGTGCTGCCGGACCGTCAGCGCCAGGGGGCGGGGGCGGCCGTCGTGCGCGCGGCACTGGAGGCGGCACGCGCGCGTGGGGAGCGGCTCGTCCTCGTCCTGGGGCATCCCGAGTACTACCCGCGCTTCGGCTTCGTACGTGCATCCGAGTACGGCATCCGGCCGGGTTTCGACGTTCCGGACGCGGCGATGATGGCGCTGGTGCTGGACGGTTCCGCGTCGGTGGCACCCGGCACCATCAGGTATCCGGCCGCCTTCGGGGTCTGAGAAGCGGTCCGCATGTGTCTTCGGGCGGGGTGCGCGGGTAGGACATGCGGGTTGGCGCGAAGTGCCGGGTGTGCCGGTGTCGTGCGGCAAACTTGAGGCTCGAAGAACGAGGCGAAGGATGGGCATGCCGATCACACCTGCCACCGCGGTGCAGAGTTCGCAGAACGGAACCATGGAAGCGATCCTGCTGGAGCTGGTCGACGAGGACGGCACCACGATCGGCACCGCGGAGAAGCTGGCCGCTCATCAGCCGCCCGGTCGACTGCACCGGGCGTTCTCCGTCTTCCTCTTCGACGAGCGCGGGCGGCTGCTGCTCCAGCAGCGCGCCCTCGGCAAGTACCACTCCCCCGGTGTCTGGTCGAACACCTGCTGCGGGCACCCCTACCCGGGCGAGTCCCCCTTCGCGGCGGCAGCACGGCGGACCCACGAGGAGCTGGGGGTCTCCCCGGCGCTGCTCGGCGAGGCGGGCACGGTCCGCTACAACCACCCGGACCCGGACTCGGGCCTGGTGGAGCAGGAGTTCAACCATCTGTTCGTGGGGCTGCTGCAGGCCCCGCTCCGGCCGGACCCGGAGGAGGTCGGGGCCACCGCGTTCGTCACCCCGGACGAGCTGGCGGAGCGGCACGCCAAGGACCCCTTCTCGGCCTGGTTCATGACGGTCCTGGACGCGGCCCGGCCGGCGGTCAGAGAGCTGACGGGCCCGGCCGCGGGCTGGTGACGGTCCCCGGATCGGTGGGCTGATCCGGGAACCGGCGCTACCTCACCCTTGGAGCAGGTGTGCGGGTTTGAGCGGCAGGGCGACCCAGATCACCTTGCCGCCGCTCGACGTGTGCTCGACGTCGCAGACCCCGCCCGCCTCCAGCGTGATCTCGCGCACCAGGAGCAGACCACGGCCGCCGAGCCGGCCGTGGTCGGTCTCCAGGGCGGTCGGGCGGTAGGGGTGGTTGTCCTCGACCGAGACCCGCACCCACTCCGCTCCGACGGCGACCTCGACGGCGAGCGTGGGCGACAGGAGCGCCGCGTGTTTCACGGCGTTCGTCACCAGCTCGGAGACGATCAGCAGAAGTCCTTGGACGAGGTCGTCCGAGATCGGCACGCCCTGGCGGGCGAGCAGGTCCCGGACGGCGCGCCGCGACTGCGGCACCGAGGCGTCGACGGCGGCAGCGGTGAACCGCCAGACCCCTTCGTAGGGCAGTGGCTCCGGCGGCTTCGGGTCGTCGGGCCCGTGCCCGCCGCCTACAGGGCGTGGGTCGCTCCCGCGCCCTTGGTCGTCCATTGTCCGGTCGCCACCCTTGCGCTCGATTGTCACCACATGTCGAGTGTTGGTAACTCAGCACTGCGCGCAGAGGACTGAACAGAAGTCAGCGCCTATCGACGACTTTCGGATTATTCGTGAGCGAGTTGGTCAGCCGCACGACCACCGCTGTTTGAGGCATGTCCCTTTCCGAACTATTCGGGTTGTACGGGTTTGACGCCGGACCCCTCCGCCCGCTCCCTCGGCCGCTCACTCTCCGTGAGTCGCTCCGTGACCAGCCCCACGACGCGCCGCCCGCCGAAGCCGGTGGCGATCAGGCCGAGGCCGTCGAAGAGGAGGGCGAGCGAGAAGAAGGTACCGATGACGTACTTGCTGCTGCTCGGCCAGGAGCCGAGGACCAGGATGCCGAGGAGGAGGCCGAAGGCGCCCTGGACGAGCGTCCAGCCGAACTGGGGGCCGCGCACCACGAGGCTGCCGACCAGCCGGAACACCCCACCGGTCAGGAACAGCAGCGCGGCGAACATGGTGAGGGCCTCGGCCGTCGCCTCCGGGCTCTTGATGACGACCGCACCGGCCGCGATGTTCAGGGCCGCGACCACGACTCCGAGCCAGAAGAAGTTGGTGCCGCGTGCCTGGACCGCGTGCAGCAGACCGATCGCACCGCCGATCAGCAGCAGCCAGCCGAAGAGGATCATCGAGGTCAGGGTGGCGAACCCCACGTAGCAGAGTCCGACGAGCCCGGCGATCACCAGGACCGCGCCGAGTACGGCGAGCCGGCCGAAGTCCCGGCTGAGCCTGGCGGTCTCGGCGTCCACGTCCTCGGCGGCGTACACACCCGTCCCGGCCGTCGCGGGGGCGGTGTCCTCGGCGGTGGGCGCGGCCTTGTCCCCGGCCTTCCTGGATCCGGACATGCGGGGCCTCCTCGCGGATACGGGCCCCTTCTTGATCGTATGGCGCGGGGGGTGGCTAGCATCCGGTGCATGGAGCCTCAGCTGCTGGACACCGTCGCCGACGGGGTCGCCACCGTCGTCGTCCACCACCCGGCCAAGCGCAATGCCATGACGGCCGGGATGTGGCGGGCGCTGCCGCCGCTGCTCGACCGGCTGGCCGCCGACCCCGGCGTACGGGCTCTGGTGCTCACCGGGGAGGGCGGGACGTTCTGTGCTGGGGCCGACATCTCCACGCTACGGGAGTCCCCGGGCGAGGCCCAGGGGTTGGCGGGGCTCGCCGAGGAGGCACTGGCCGCCTTCCCGAAGCCGACCCTCGCGGCGATCCGCGGGCACTGCGTGGGCGGCGGGTCACAGCTGGCGGCGGCCTGCGATCTGCGGTTCGCGGAGGAGGGGGCGCTGTTCGGGATCACTCCCGCGAAGCTGGGACTCGTCTATCCGGCTTCCTCCACCCGGCGGTTGGTGTCGCTGGTCGGGCCGGGTACCGCCAAGTACCTGCTGTTCTCCGGCGAGTTGATCGACGCGGAGCGCGCGCTGCGCACGGGGCTGGTGGACGAGGTGCTGCGCGTGGGCGAACTCGCCGAGCGGGTCGCGGAGTTCACCCGGGTGCTGGTCTCGCGCTCCCAGCTCACGCAGGCGGCTGCCAAGGAGTTCGCGAACGGCCGCACGGACCGTGACTCCCACTGGGCCGAGCAGGCCCGCGGCAGCGGCGACACCGCAGAGGGTGTCGCCGCGTTCCTGGAGCGCAGACGGCCCCGGTTCACCTGGACGGTGTGAGGGCACATCGACGGTGGATCACATGAGGGCGAAGCGGCTGTTGGTGCGGAACTCCTCCACGAGGTGGGCGGGCGCCTTGTGCGGGGCGCCCGCGTCGTAGGGCGGCTGCGGGTCGTACTCGATCATCAGCTGTACGGCCTGGGCGTGTTCGTCGCCCGCGATCCGGCCGATCAGGGTCAGGCCCATGTCGATGCCGGAGGACACCCCGGCCGCGGTGACGTACTTGCCGTCGGTCACGACCCGCTCCCCCGTCGGCTCGGCGCCGTACTGCTTGAGGAAGTCCAGCGCCAGCCAGTGCGAGGTGGCCCGGCGTCCTTCGAGGAGCCCGGCGCCGGCCAGCAGCAGGGAACCGGTGCACACGGAGGTCGTCCACCGGCTCGTACGGTCGGCCGTGCGCAGCCACTCGAAGAGGGTCTCGTTCTCCATCTGCGCGAACTGGCCGGGGCCGCCCGGCACCACGACGACATCCGGACTCGGGACCTCGGCGAGCGTCCTGTCGGCCGTGAGGGCGAGAGCGCCGGTGTCGGAGCGGACGGGGCCTGTCTCCTCGGCGACGAAGACGAGTTCGGCGTCGGGGAGACGGCCGAGGGTCTCGTACGGGCCCACCGCGTCGAGAGCGGTGAAGCGGTCGAAGAGGACGATGGCGATCTGCATGGGGTCCCTTTCAGCGGGTGGGTGCGCAGGCCGGGCGGAAGCGGCGGCGGTACTCCGCCGGGGACGTGGCGAGGGTCTTCACGAAGGCACGGCGCATGGCCTCGGATGTGCCGTAGCCACAGGTGCGGGAGATCTCCTCGACTCCGTCGGTGGTGTCCTCCAGGAGGCGGCGGGCGTGTTCGAGGCGGACGCGGTCGACGTACCGGCCCGGAGTCGTGCCCGTCTCGGCCTGGAAGGCGCGGGCGAAGTGGCGGGGTGAGAGCCGGGCGCGGGCGGCCAGGCGCTCGACGCTCAGGTCGTCGCCGGGGTGCTCGGTGATCCACTGCTGGACCTCGCGAAGCGGCTCCCGCCGGGCCGTCTGGGCGGCGAGCTGGGCACTGAACTGGGCCTGGTTCCCCGGGCGGCGCAGGAAGACGACGAGGTGGCGGGCTATGGAGAGGGCGACCTCGCGGCCGATGTCCTCCTCGACGAGCGCGAGAGCCAGGTCGATGCCGGAGGTGACACCGGCGGAGGTGGCGACCTGCCCGTCGCGGACGAAGATGGGGTCCGGGTCGACCTCGATCGCCGGGTGGTGGCGGGCCAGCGTGTCGCAGTACGCCCAGTGGGTGGTCGCCCGGCGGCCGTCCAGGAGGCCCGCCTCGGCGAGCAGGATCGCGCCGGTGCAGACCGAGACCAGGCGCTCCGCGCGCGGGCCGTGTTCGCGCAGCCAGGCGATGACCTCGGGGGCGGGGTTCCGGGTGCCCTGGCCGCCCGGGACGAGCAGGGTGTGGGGGGCGGGTGCGCCGGCGAGGCTGTGGTCGGGGACGAGGGTGAGGCCGCTGGAGGCGCGCACGGGCGTGCCGTCCAGGGAGGCCGTGCTGATGCGGTACGTCCCCGGTGTGTGCTGTTCGGCGCCGACGAAGACCTCCATCGGGCCGGTGACGTCGAGGCTCTGCACGCCGTCGAAGAGGACGACCAGGACAGTTCGCATGTCATCGATTCTTGGGCGGGCCGACGATGACCGCAATGACGAGTACCCCACCTTTTCTGCCACCGGGGAGCACCGTGCCACCGCGCCCGGGCCGGCCGGGGCAGGTGGGCGGGCCCGGCCGCCCCCGCATCGCCTACCAACCGGTCGGTAACATGCCGGGCATGACCTCATCCCTGCCGGAGCGCGCCGGGCGGCGCTGCCACAGCCTCCTCAATCCGTTCCACTCCGCGCACTACTTCTCGCCGGACCTCGGCCGGGAGCTGGCCGCCGTGGGGGTGGCGGACCCACAGGCCGCGTACTTCGCGGTGCGGGCGGCGGCCATGGGCGAGGTCGGCGCGGGCGTGGTGACGGCGACGTTCTTCAACTTCCGCCACGAACTGGTGGCGGAGCACGTTCCCGGCGTGTGGGAGTCCGCCGCGCCCTCGGTGGTGCTGGCGGCCCGCGAGCGCACCGCCGACGCCTCGCTGCGGCGGCTGCTCGGCGAGGAGCTGATCGCCTCCGACGAGGTCGCCGAGGCTGCGGAGCTGGCACTCCGCGCCACCGAGGCGTGCACCAGGACCGCCCGCCCGCTGTACGCCGCGCACGCCGATCTGCCCGTACCCGAGCGCTCTCATCTCGCGCTCTGGCACGCGACCACGCTGCTGCGTGAGCACCGGGGCGACGGACATCTCGCGGTGCTCCTCGACGCCGGCCTCGACCCGGTCGAGGCACTGGCCAGCCACACCGCGACCGGCAAGGGCATGTCCCCGAAGTGGGTCGTCGGCACGCGTGGCTGGACCCGGGACGAGTGGGACGCCGCGAGCGCCCGGCTCCGCGAGCGCGGGCTGCTCGGCACCGAGGGCGAGCTGACGGAGGCGGGCGTGGCCCTCCGCAGGGAGATCGAGGACGCGACGGACCGCCTGGACCTCGCTCCGTACGAGCACCTGGGCGCGGCCGGGGTGGAGCGGCTCACCGAGCTGATGACCGGACTGGTGACGACCATGCTCTCCGCGGGGGCGTTCCCGGCGGGGATGATCGGCAAGCGCTGACCGGATCGGTCGGGCATGAATGAACGGCGCGGGGCGCGGTACCCGATCGCTCCTGGCCCAGCCAGCCGGGAGACGAAAGGGGAAGTACGTGTTCCGTGCGATCGCAGACGTGTTGCGACAGATCGGTGGGGCCGTCGCGACGGTGGTCACGCTGCCGTTCCGGGCAGTGGCCCGGCTCTTCGGCGGTGCGTCGAACTCGACGCGCCGCGGCGGACGGGCCCGCCGGGCCTGAGGACGGCCGGGCCGTAGCCCCTCGGAGCCGGACGCGACCACGCGTCCGGCTCCCCCTCTGTCCCGGACTCGCGCGTTTCGCTCCCTGGCCCCCGCTGTCGGTGCCACCTGCCACAATTGCCGCGCAACCCCAGTGGAGAAGGCGGTACGGGAACGTGACGACACCCCTCGTAGGGTCCATCGAAGGCAGGATCGCCGAGGAGCTCGGCGTACGGGAGCGGCAGGTCAGAGCCGCGGTGGAGCTGCTCGACGGCGGTTCGACCGTGCCCTTCATCGCCCGCTACCGCAAGGAAGCGACCGAGATGCTCGACGACGCGCAGCTGCGCACGCTCGAGGAGCGGCTGCGCTATCTGCGGGAGCTGGAGGAGCGGCGGGCGGCGATCCTCGAGTCCGTGCGCGAGCAGGGCAAGTTGACGCCCGAGGTCGAGGGCCGGATCCGCGCCGCCGAGACCAAGGCGCGGCTGGAGGACATCTACCTCCCCTTCAAGCCGAAGCGGCGCACGAAGGCGCAGATCGCCCGTGAGGCGGGCCTGGAGCCGCTGGCCGAGGGCCTGCTCGGCGACCCGACCGTCGAGCCGCAGGCCGCCGCCGCGGCGTTCGTGGACGCCGACAAGGGCGTCGCCGATCCGCAGGCCGCGCTGGACGGCGCGCGGGCGATCCTCACCGAGCGGTTCGCGGAGGACGCCGACCTGATCGGTGAGCTGCGCGAGCGCATGTGGGTGCGGGGACGGCTGGCCGCCAAGGTGAAGAACGGCAAGGAGGAGGCGGGCGCCAAGTTCGCCGACTACTTCGACTTCGCCGAGCCGTTCACCGAGCTGCCCTCCCACCGCATCCTGGCGATGCTGCGCGGCGAGAAGGAGGACGTACTCGATCTCGTCCTGGAGCCGGAGGAGCCCTCCGAGCAGCCCGGCCCCTCCTCGTACGAGGGGATCGTCGCCCATCGTTTCCGGATCGCCGACCGCGGGCGCCCCGGCGACAAGTGGCTGACGGACACGGTCCGTTGGGCCTGGCGGACCCGGATTCTCGTCCACCTCGGCATCGACCTGCGACTGCGGCTGCGGACGGCCGCCGAGGACGAGGCGGTGAACGTGTTCGCGGCGAACCTGCGCGACCTGCTCCTCGCCGCCCCCGCCGGCACCCGCGCGACGCTCGGCCTCGACCCCGGCTTCCGGACGGGCGTGAAGGTCGCCGTGGTGGACGCGACCGGCAAGGTCGTCGCGACCGACGTGATCCACCCGCACGTCCCGGCCAACAGGTGGGACGAGGCCATCGCCAAGCTGGCGCGCCTCGCCAAGGAGCACACGGTCGACCTGATCGCCATCGGCAACGGCACGGCCTCCCGAGAGACCGACAAGCTCGCCGGTGAACTGATCACCAAGCACCCGGAGCTGCAGCTCACCAAGGTGATGGTGTCGGAGGCGGGCGCGTCCGTATACTCGGCGTCGGCGTTCGCCTCGCAGGAGCTGCCGGACATGGACGTGTCGCTGCGCGGCGCCGTCTCCATCGCGCGCCGCCTCCAGGACCCCCTCGCCGAGCTGGTGAAGATCGACCCGAAGTCCATCGGTGTCGGGCAGTACCAGCACGACCTGTCCGAGGTGAAGCTGTCGCGTTCGCTGGACGCGGTGGTCGAGGACTGTGTGAACGGCGTCGGCGTCGACGTGAACACGGCGTCCGCCCCGCTGCTGGCCCGTGTCTCCGGCATCTCCTCCGGGCTCGCCGAGAACATCGTGGCCCACCGGGACACCAACGGTCCCTTCAAGTCGCGGTCGCAGCTGAAGGGGGTGGCGCGGCTCGGTCCCAAGGCCTACGAGCAGTGCGCGGGGTTCCTGCGCATCCGGGGCGGCGACGACCCGCTGGACGCGTCCAGCGTGCACCCGGAGGCGTATCCCGTCGTACGGCGGATGGTGAAGTCCTCCGGTCAGGAGGTGGCGGCGCTCGTCGGCAACACGGCGGCCCTGCGGTCGCTCAGGCCCGGGGACTTCGTGGACGAGACGTTCGGTCTGCCGACCGTGTCGGACATCCTGAAGGAGCTGGAGAAGCCGGGGCGTGACCCTCGGCCGGCCTTCAGGACGGCCACGTTCAAGGAGGGCGTCGAGAAGATCTCCGACCTGGTGTCCGGGATGGTTCTGGAGGGCGTCGTGACGAACGTGGCCGCCTTCGGTGCGTTCATCGACGTCGGTGTCCACCAGGACGGGCTGGCGCATGTCTCCGCACTGTCCAAGACGTTCGTCAAGGACCCGCGTGACGTGGTCAAGCCCGGGGACATCGTCAAGGTGAAGGTTCTCGACGTCGACATTCCGCGCAAGCGGATCTCTTTGACGCTGCGATTGGACGACGAGGCCGCGCCCAAGGGGCAGGGCGGCCAGGGGCAGCCGGGTGGGGGTACTCGGCCTCAGCGGGGGACGCGGGGGGCTCAGCCGCCTCGGCAGCAGGGGCGTGGGGGTGGGGGCGGTTCTCGGCAGGGGGCTTCCGCGCCGGCGCCTTCGAACAGTGCGATGGCGGATGCGTTGCGGCGGGCGGGGTTGGTGGACAAGAAGCGGCGCTGAGTGGTTCGGCGGGGGTTTCTCGCCCCCGCCGCCCCTACCCGTCCCATCCTTCAGGGGCTGCGCCCCTTCGACCCCCAGCCGCGGGTCCGGCGGGGGCTGGTCGCGCGGTTCCCCGCGCCCCTTGAGGGCCTACGCCCACTCAGGGGCGAAAAGCACCGGCACAGCCCCCACCGAACCGCAGGCGAGGCGACGCGCTCAGCTCTCCGTCATCTTGCCTGCCTCCACCTCGAAGCGCCTCGTCACCTGTACCGCGTCCAGCATGCGGCGGTCATGAGTGACCAGGAGGAGCGTGCCCTCGTAGGAGTCCAGGGCGGATTCCAGCTGTTCGATCGCGGGGAGGTCCAGGTGGTTGGTGGGCTCGTCGAGGACCAGGAGGTTGACGCCTCGGCCCTGGAGCAGGGCGAGGGCCGCGCGGGTGCGTTCGCCCGGGGAGAGGGTCACCGCCGGGCGTAGGACGTGGGTGGACTTGAGGCCGAACTTGGCGAGGAGGGTGCGGACTTCGGCGGGTTCCGTGTCGGGGACGGCCGCGGCGAAGGCGTCGAGGAGGGACTCGGGGCCGAGGAAGAGCCCGCGAGCCTGGTCGACCTCGCCGACGAGGACGCCCGAGCCGAGCGCGGCACGGCCCGAGTCCAGGGGGACCCGGCCGAGCAGCGCGCCCAGGAGCGTCGACTTGCCGGCGCCGTTCGCGCCCGTGATGGCGATGCGGTCCGCCCAGTCGATCTGCAGGGACACCGGCCCGAACGCGAAGTCGCCCCGCCGCACCTCGGCGTCGCGCATCGTGGCGACCACGGCGCCGGAGCGCGGAGCCGCCGCGATCTCCATCCGCAGCTCCCACTCCTTGCGCGGCTCCTCGACGACGTCCAGCCGTTCGATCATGCGCTGGGTCTGCCGGGCCTTCGAGGCCTGCTTCTCGCTCGCCTCGCTGCGGAACTTGCGGCCGACCTTGTCGTTGTCGTTGTTCGCCTTGCGCCGCGCGTTCTTCACGCCCTTGTCCATCCAGGAGCGCTGCATCTGGGCGCGGTCCTGGAGGGCGGACTTCTTGTCGGCGTACTCCTCGAAGTCGTCGCGGGCGTGCCGACGGGCCGTCTCGCGCTCCTCCAGATAGGCCTCGTACCCGCCGCCGTAGAGGTTGATCTGGTTCTGGGCGAGGTCGAGTTCCAGGACCTTGGTGACCGTGCGGGTGAGGAACTCGCGGTCGTGGCTGACGACCACCGTGCCCGCGCGCAGGCCGGAGACGAAGCGCTCGAGTCGTTCCAGGCCGTCCAGGTCGAGGTCGTTGGTGGGCTCGTCGAGGAGGAAGACGTCGTAGCGGGAGAGGAGGAGGGAGGCCAGTCCGGCGCGGGCGGCCTGGCCGCCGGAGAGGCCGGTCATCGGCTGGTCCAGGTCGATGCGGAGGCCGAGGGAGTCGGCGACCTCCTCCGCCCGCTCGTCGAGGTCGGCGCCGCCCAGGTCGAGCCAGCGCTCCAGGCTCACCGAGTACGCGTCGTCGGCGCCCGGGGCGCCGTCCACCAGCGCCTGGGTGGCCTCGTCCATCACCCGCTGGGCCTCAGCCACACCCGTACGACGGGCGAGGAACTCCCGTACGGTCTCGCCCTTCCGGCGCTCCGGCTCCTGCGGCAGGTGGCCGACGGTCGCCGTGGGCGGGGACAGCCGCAGCTCGCCCTCCTCCGGCGGGAGCAGTCCGGCGAGCAGCCGGAGCAGCGTGGACTTGCCGGCGCCGTTGGCACCGACCAGTCCGATCACATCACCGGGGGCGACGACGAGGTCGAGCCCGGAGAAGAGCGAGCGGTCGCCGTGGCCGGCGGCGAGGTTCTTGACGACGAGGGTGGCGGTCACGAGGGGGATCCTAACGACAGGGGGCGTGTCGTTCCTTTTCGCGCCCCCGCCGCCCCCACCCGCCCCATCCTCGGGGCTCCGCCCCGGACCCCGTTCGCGCAGTTCCCCGCGCCCCTGACAGGGGCGCGGGGAACTGCGCGAGAAGCCCCACCCACAGCCGACGAACACCCCGCGAGCGGGGGCGAAGGGGCGGTAGCCCCTCACCCGGCCATCGGCTCCACCAGCACCGTCCCCGAGGTCCGGGCCACAATGAACGCCTCTCCCTTCACGGACTTCGGGTCCAGGCCGATGCGGTGCTGGCCGGCCGGGAGGATCCCGTCGAAGAATCGGTAGGTGTGGGGACGGTGCAGCCGGTCGAGGCGGTAGGCGGTGAGTTCCACGCGACAGGTGGAGGTGATCTCGATGCCGGCCTGTCCTCCGGCGGCGACGAGACGGGTGAGGCGGCGCTGTGGCGTCGGGCTGCGGTCGAGGGCGTGTTCGATCTGGGCGACGAGGAGCGGAATGATCGGGGCCAGCCCGTCGACGTACGCGACCTGGACCCCCGCACGGTCGAAGGCCAGCCGCACCGCGCTGCGGCCCGCCTCGCCGACGGCCCGGCCGAAGACCACGACACCGTAGGTGCGCAGTTCCTCGGCGGACACGCCGGTGGCGTCGTGCGCTATGTCGGCGCCGATTCCGATGGCACGCAGGGCGGCGGCGAGTTTGGCGAGGACGGCGACACGGGCACCGATGAGGAGGACCCGGCGGCCGGCCGACGGCTCGGCGGCGGACTCGCGCAGCAGGGACTGCAGTGCGCTGCGGTAGTCGGCGCCGTGGAACCGGAAAGGACCGATGCCCGTGTAGCCGTTCAGCCTGAGGTCGGCCTCCTCCTCCGTCTGCCAGGCGAAGTCCCGCCACACGTAGTCCTCGCCGTCCCGCTCTATGACCGCGGTCACGGCTCCGCAGGCGAGGTCGGCGCATTCGGGGCAGCCGTAGATGACGTATCGGCCGCGCGTCAGTGGTGCTTCGGCTTCGAGGAGCAGGCTGCGCACCTGGGCGGTGAAGATCGAGGGCGGGACGTCGGAGGCGAGTGGGGAGACGGCGTCGAGGTCGGACAGCTGGAACAGCAGCGGGCGGCCGTCGACGATGAAGTCCACGAAGTCCCGGTGCACTTGGTAGTCACCGTTGGCGAGGACGCCACCGGCTCGCATCGCCGGTGCCAGGCCGAAGGTCGCGTACTCGGCAGACATGGTGTGAGTATCCCCACAAAGACAGACTTCTGAGCACGGCATGCCATATTCCGTTAACGTCCCTGTGTGACCCATGAATCGAACAGCGATGTGATCGTGGTCGGTGCCGGAGTCGTCGGTCTCACGACGGCCGTCGTTCTGGCGGAGAGCGGCAGACAGGTTCGGATCTGGGCACGGGAGCCCGCGGAGAGGACGACGTCCGCCGTGGCGGGCGGACTGTGGTGGCCCTACCGGATCGAACCGGAGGGACTCGTCGGCGAGTGGGCGCTCGTCACCCTGGCCGTGTACGAGGAGTTGGCGGCCCGGTCCGACGAGTCGGGCGTACGCATGGCCGAAGGCGTACACGGCGGGACCACGCTGGACGAACTCGGTGCGTGGGCCTCGCGGGTGGCCGGGCTGCGGGCGGCGACGGCCGAGGAGTATCCGGGCGTCGGGCTGTGGGCGCGGCTGCCGCTGATCGACATGCCGGTGCATCTGCGGTGGCTGCGCGAGCGGTTCGTCGCCGCGGGTGGAGTGGTGGAGGAGCGTACGGTGACCGACCTCGCGGCGGTCGACGCGCCCGTCGTCGTCAACTGCACGGGACTGGGTGCGCGGGAGCTGGTGCCGGATCCTTCCGTACGGCCGGTGCGGGGGCAGTTGGTCGTCGTGGAGAACCCCGGGGTCAGCACCTGGCTCACGTCGGTGGATCACGCCGGGCCCGAGAGCACGTACTTCATCCCGCAGCCGGGTGGGCTGATCCTGGGCGGTACGGCGGAGGAGGACGCGTGGTCGTCGGAGCCGGATCCGGTGATCGCGGAGGGGATCGTGCGGCGGTGCGCGGCGGTGCGGCCCGAGATCGGGGGAGCGCGGATCATCGAGCACCGGGTGGGGCTGCGACCCGCGCGCCCGGCAGTGCGTCTGGAGCGGGAACTCCTGCCGGGCGGGCGGGTGTTGGTGCACAACTACGGGCACGGTGGGGCCGGGGTCACGGTGGCCTGGGGATGCGCGGGGCAGGCAGCACAACTCGCTGCCGGATGACCATCAGGGGCGCGGGGCCGTGTCGTTGTGCGGCTCCGCCGCATGGGCGCGACCAGGCACGGACGGACCCACGGCCGCCCGCTCCCCGCAGCCCCGACGGCGACCCCCGCGACCGGCTACTCCGCGCGATGGCCGATCGGGTCGCCCTCGGTCTCCGTGCCCTGCCCCGGCCCGACCCTGATCTCGAACTCGCCGTCGTAGCGCTTGTGGCCCTCGATGACGGCGAGTTCGACCGCCTCGGAGGCCATCTCCTCACGGACGATCACGGAGTCCCGGCGCAGGTCGCGCATCAGCGCGACACACATGCCGATCATGACGACGACGAACGGCGCGGCGGCCAGGATCGTGAGGTTCTGCAGGCCCGTGAGGGCGTCGCCCTGACCGCTGCCGACGAGGAGCATGATCGCGGCGACGGCTCCGGTGACGACACCCCAGAAGACGACGACGAAGCGGCCGGGTTCGAGCGCGCCGCGCTGGGAGAGCGTGCCCATGACGATGGACGCGGCGTCGGCGCCGGAGACGAAGAAGATGCCGACGAGGATCATCACCAGCAGGCTGGAGACGGTGGCGACGGGGAACTCGTGGAGGACGGCGAAGAGCTGGCCCTCCGGCGTGGCCTCCTCACCGATGCGGCCCTGCTCCTGCAGCTTCATCGCCGTACCGCCGAAGACGGCGAACCAGACGAGGCTGACCGAGCTGGGGACGAGGATGACGCCGCCGATGAACTGGCGGATGGTGCGGCCGCGGCTGATGCGGGCGATGAACATGCCGACGAAGGGCGTCCAGGAGATCCACCACGCCCAGTAGAAGACGGTCCAGCTGCCGAGCCAGTCGGCGACGCCCTCGCCGCCGGACACCTCGGTGCGGCCCGCGAGCTGTGGCAGGTCACCGAGGTAGGCGAAGACCGAGGTGGGCAGGAGGTCGAGGACCAGGATGGTCGGGCCGACCACGAAGACGAAGACCGCCAGCACCAGGGCCAGCACCATGTTGGTGTTGGACAGCCACTGGATGCCCTTCTCCACACCGGATACGGCGGAGGCGACGAAGGCGAGGGTCAGGACCGCGATGATGCCGACGAGCAGGCCGGTGCTGACCTTGTTCATCCAGCCCAGCTCCGTGAAACCGGAACCGATCTGCAGGGCGCCGAGGCCGAGGGAGGCCGCCGAGCCGAAGATCGTCGCGACGATCGCGAGGATGTCGATGACCCGCCCGCCCGTGCCGTTCGCGTGCTTCTCACCGATCAGCGGGGTGAAGACGGCGCTGATGGTCTGGCGGCGCTGCTTGCGGAACGTGCTGTAGGCGATGGCGAGGCCGACCACCGCGTAGATCGCCCAGGGGTGCAGCGTCCAGTGGAAGAGGGTGGTCGCCATCGCCGTTTCCATGCGCTCGCCGGACCCCTCGGGGTTCGTGCCCGGCGGGGGCGAGGAGTAGTGGGCGAGCGGCTCACTGACGCCGTAGAACATCAGACCGATGCCCATGCCGGCGCTGAACATCATGGCGACCCAGGAGACCGTGCGGAACTCGGGCTTCTCGCCCTCGACCCCGAGGTGGATGCGGCCGTAGCGGCTGACCGCGAGCCAGAGGGCGAAGACGACGAAACAGGAAGCGGCCAGCATGAAGGCCCAGCCACCGTTGTGGATGAGGCCCTTCAGCATCTTGCCGGAGGCGGTTTCGAGCGAGTCCGTCCAGATGGCGCCCCAGAGCACGAAGGCCAGGGTGAGTGCCGCCGTCACGCCGAAAACGACGCGGTCCGTCCGGGGCCGCCCGCCGCCGGAGAGACCCGCCTCCGAGCCTGGAAGCGCGCCTCCCCCGTGGTGGGTGGTGCGATGGTCGTGCGTCACAGGTGGAACCTTTCGGGAGTGGCTGGAACTGACCCTCTCCTGCCCAGAAACCTCTACCCCATGTGACCTGGATCCTTTCTTGTTCAACAGGTGGTGTCGGGCTCTCCCGCCGTCAGGCGGTACGGCGCCCGCTCGTCGAGCAGCAGCGGGACGAGCGCGCGCAGTTTCTGGCGCAGCAGTACGCGGACACCGCCGCCGTCAGCGTCGTTCCCGGGCCGTACGCGGACGCCGTGCAGGGCCAGCTCGTCCCCGAACTCCTCGTACTGCCGGGCGGTGAGCCGGTAGCCGCAGGGCGGGTCCTGGATCACCTCGGCGGGGTCGGCGGGGTCGTTGTCAGCCCCGCCGAGGTAGACCGGGCCGGTGTCGCGGAGGCCGGCGAGACGGGCCGCGCCGGTCACCCGGTCGACCTGCCGGCCGCGTTCACCGGCGAACCCGAACAGGCCTTTCAGGGCGGCGAGCTGGGAGTTCACGCGGCGCCGGTTGTTGACGGGCTCCTCGGTGCCGGCCGTCAGCGGTTCCACACGGCTCTCGATCAGCAGTCCGACGGAGTGCTTGATTCCGGACATGTTCCGCAGGATGCGTTCCTGGCCGTCGCCCGCGACCTGCCGGATCGGGTCGCCGGTGACCGGGTCCGTCCAGATGCCGTACGTGCCGGTCGAGTGGCCGGCGGCCCTCGCGGCCGGGCGTACGTGGTTCAGGGACAGGTCGCGGGCCTGGGTGTGGACGGCCGCGTCGGTGTTGAGGTTGCGCGGCCAGAGGTCGAAGAGGTCCTTGTCGTAGTACGGGGGTGTGGCGCCGTATTCGTGCAGGTCGTAGACGACGTCGGGTTCGCGGTCGCGTACGACGGCGGCGAGTGCCCGCCCCTCGGCCGTCCGGAGGGCGAGGTGGTCGCGGTTGATGTCGACGCCGTCGCTGTTGCCCCGGGTGTCGGCGGCCCGGCCGTCGGGGTTGGCCGTGGGCACGACGAGCACGGTGGTGGATCTCAGCAGCCGCTCGGTCCGCCTGTCCCTGGCGTGGGCGAGGTCGCGGATCGTGGTGAGGCAGGCGTCGCGGCCCGAGGGCTCGTCGCCGTGCTGGCTGCAGATGAGGAGCACCGTGCGCGTGGTGGGGCGGGTGCCGATGCGGACGAGCTGGAGCGGGCGGTCCTGCTCGGTCGTGCCGATACGAGTGATCGACACACGGTCGCTTCCCCGGTCCACGGCGGCGAGGAACTCCTGCTCCTCGGCCTGACTGGTCCAGCGGGCGCCGCCCGACTGCTCGAATCCGGTGCGGGGCGGGGTGGTGTCCGTCGCGTACGCGGGCGTCGACAGCAGGGGTACGGCGAGCGCGGTGGCGATCAGCGCCGCGATGCGGGCCCTCATGCGGCACCGCCCGGGATCCGGGCGGCCCGGCTCGGGTCGCGTACGCCGTCGAGGACGGAGGCCGCCGGGGTGCCGGTGGCGCCCGTGATCGCCTTCCGGAAGGCCGCGGCACCGCCGACCAGCGGGACCTTCGCGGAGGTCCGCCTGAGGTCGATGGTCAGCGTGGGCGTGCTCGACGGCGGGTCGATGAGATCCTCGTCGGTGCCCGCGATGATCAGCGCGAGCCGGTGTCCCGCCGGGACGACGTGGTCGCTCGCGTGCAGGTCGAGGGTGATCGTGTACGGGGTGCCGGGCGTGAGCGGGGCTCCGGTGCCGGAGGAGTGGTTGCCGAGGTCGGCCCAGCCACGGCTGAAGATCGTGTAGTCGACGTCGGCCGTCCTGGCCCGGGTCTCCCGGAAGCAGGAGCTGTCGCCGGTGGTGCTCGGGCCCCAGCAGGTGCGCTCGGTGAGGGTGGTGATGCCCTCGCCCGCGGCGGCGTAGTCACGGACCGTGTCGGGGCCGAGGTCCACGAGGACCGCCGAGAGGTGGGCCGTGGAGGTGGTGGGCGTGGCGGTGACGGTCACCTGGGAGGAGCCGGACAGGCGCAGGTCCTCGGTGAGCGGCGGCGTGACGAAGCCCGCCTTGTCGGGGGTGGGCCTGTCGACGTACGCGGCCCAGTCGGTCTCGTTCAGCGCCGGGTCGTCGGTGAAGGTCTCGGTGCCGGACCGCTTGCGCAGGCCGAGCGTGCCGACGCCCGGCTCGCTGCCCTCGGCCGGGCGGAGGGTCGTGGCCTTCGTGGCACGCGGCGGCCAGACCTTGGACGTCTCCCACTGGTTCGGGTGGCGTTCGACGTCGGCCATGGGCTCGTCGTCGACGCCGTTGTCGTAGCCGAGGAGTTCGTGGTCGAACCAGCGGTGCAGGGTGTCGACCCACTGAGCGCGACGGAAGTCGAACGGGTCGACGTGGCCGGTCTGGGAGAGCCAGATCCTGCGCTCGACACCGTGCTTCGCGAGGGCGTCCCACCACTGGCCGAAGTGCTGGGGGCGGACGTTGAGGTCCTGCTGGCCGTGGATGACGAAGACGCTGGCCTCGATCTTCCGGACGTCCTTGACGTGGTCGCGCTCGGTCCACAGCCGGGTCAGGTCGCCGGTGCGCGGGGCGCCGTCGACCAGTTCCTGTTGGACATGGCCGCACTTGGCGCGGGCGTCGGGACTCTCCACGTAGTCGGAGAGCCACTCGGGGCCGGAGTTGTAGAGGGGCGCGCCCTTGGCGAAGTAGTAGTCGTACCAGGAGGAGATCGCGCCGATCGGGACGATGGTCTCCAGTCCCTCGACGCCGGTGGCGGCCACTGCGTTGGCGATCGTGCCGTCGTAGCTCTTGCCGATCATGCCGGTCCTGCCGTTGGTCCAGTTCGCCTTGGCCGACGCGCCGCCCGTGCGGGTTGTGTACGCCTTGCCGCGCCCGTTGAGCCAGTCGACGACGGCCTTGGCGGACTGCACGTCGGAGCGCCCGCCGACGTCCACACAGCCGTCGGAGCGGTTGGTTCCGGCGAGGTCGACGGCGACGAATGCGTAGCCGCGGGGCACGAAGTAGTTGTCGTAGAACAGCGGCATCCCCACGACGTTCCCGCTCGCGTCGTACGTCTTGCGCTGACTCTCGTTGCCGCGTCCACAGCAGGAGTAGTACGGGCTGGCGTCCATGATCACGGGGATCTTGCGGCCCCGTCGGTCGGGTTCACTCGGGCGGACGATGTCGACGGCGACACGGTCCGTCCTCCCGTCGCGGTCGCCGTCGAGCCCGGTGTCCACCCACACGGCCTCGCGGACGGCGTTGTCGTACGAGTAGACCGGTTCACTCCTCCGGGGGGCCGGGGTGCCGGCGACCGCAGGGGTGAGAAGGGTGGCCGTGAGGGCGGCGGCCGTGGCCGCCGTCGCGAGCGATCTCCAGGTCGTGAAGCGCGTGCGTCGCACAGGTATCGGCATGCGCGGACGGTACTGCGGTCAACTCCCGCGCAACAGAGGCCCTTTCGGGGCTCACGGGACTTCGGCCACGGTGTGGCCTGAAAGGAGCGTGGGACCGGGTCACTCATGTCGGCCGAATGCCGATCGTGTGACAGGGGCGGCCATGGACACGGGCGAGCCCACAGGGACTGAATAGGCTCCGAACCGATGCGCGCGGACGTGTCCCCCACCGACACGGAAGCGCTCCCCCCCCACGACTTGGAGTGATTCGTGCACCGCAGACTCATCGTCCCGGGCGCGTTCGTGGCCTCCCTGCTGCTGGCGATCCCGGCCTCGGCGGCCGACTACGAGCCCGGCGCGCCGGGGATCGGCGATCCCTACTACCCGGCCTACGGCAACGGCGGATACGACGTCTCCCACTACGACCTCCGGCTCAAGTACCAGCCGGTGACGGACAGGCTGGAGGGCACGGCGACCCTGCTCGCCAGGACCACCGAAGACCTGTCCCGCTTCAACCTGGACTTCCTGCTCGATGTGAGCGAGGTCCGGGTCGACGGCGCCAGGGCGGCCTTCACCACCTCGGGCGAGCACGAGCTGGAGATCACGCCGCGCAGCCCGCTGCCCAAGGGCAGGGAGATCACCGTCGTGGTGCGCTACGCGGGGGTCCCGTCGTCGAAGGAGGCGTACGGCTTCACCAGCTGGCTGCGCACCCCGGACGGCGGTGTCGCGGCGGGCGAGCCCGAGGCGGCCTGGTGGTGGTTCCCCGCCAACGACCACCCGCTCGACAAGGCCACGTACGACGTGTCCGTGCTCGTGCCGGACGGCGCGCAGGCGATCTCCAACGGCACGCTGCAGTCCACGAGTTCCCGCGCCGGCTGGACCCGCTACAACTGGCGGTCCGACAAGCCGCAGGCCACCTATCTCGCCACACTCGCGGTCGGGAGGTTCGACGTCACGACCGGGCGGACCGAGAACGGCATCCCGATCGTCAACGCCTACAGCAAGGACATCGGCGACAGCTACGGGGCGGCCCGCGCGAGCGTCGAACGCACGGGCGAGGTCGCCGACTGGCTGACGGGGTTCTTCGGGCCCTATCCGTACAGCGCGCTCGGCGGGTACGTGCCGAACACCCCCCAGGTCGGGTACGCGCTGGAGACCCAGACCCGGCCGTTCTACAGCCCGCGGCAGTTCGCGAACGGGTCGAACGTGTCCGTCGTCGTCCATGAGCTGGCCCACCAGTGGTACGGCGACCTCGTCTCCGTCGCCGGGTGGAAGGACATCTGGATCAACGAGGGCTTCGCACGGTACGCGCAGTGGCTGTGGTCCGAGCACGAGAACGAGGGGACGGCGCAGGAGATCGCGGACCATGTGTACGCGTCGCATCCGGCCGACGACCCCTTCTGGACGGTCGAGCCGGGTGACCCCGGGCCGGAGAACCAGTTCCATCTCGCCGTGTACGACCGGGGGGCGCTGGCGCTGCAGGCGCTGCGCAACGAGATCGGGGACGAGTCGTTCTTCGAGATCCTGAAGGGGTGGCCGGCGAGGTACGCGCACGGGAACGCGACGGTCGGCGACTTCGTCGCGTACGCCGAGGAGGTGTCCGGGGAGTCGTTGGGGGCGTTGTTCGACACGTGGCTGTACCAGCCGGTCAAGCCGGACGCTGCCGCGGCTGGGCGGGGGGCCTTGGCTTCGGCGGGCGTCGCTCCCAAGGCGCCGAAGTCCTGGAAGAAGATCGTGGCGACGAACTCCGTGCATGAGCATGCGCGTGGGGGTGGGCACTGAGACCCCGGGGATTGCGCCCGCCCCTTGACCGCGGGTTCGTCGTGGCTTGTCGCGCACTTACCCGCGCCCCTGGAAGAAGGGCTGCGCCCCCTTTCAGGGGCGCGTGCGGGTCGTCGCCTCGATCGGCTCGCCGATGATTCTGCCGGCCAGGTTCGAGGCCAACTCCGCTACGTGCAAGCGGAGTTCGGCCTCGGCCGAGGTGCGGGCGGCGGCGAGGCGGGCGTGCCCCTCGGCGACGAGGGTGGTGTACTCGCGGCTGCCGTCGGCGCGGGCCTCGGTGATCAGGGCGGCGCCCTCCTCGTAGGCGCGCTGGCGGATGCGGGCGGCCTCGTGGCGGGCGCCGGCCAGGGCCGCCGCCACCTCGGCCCGCTTGATCCGGACCTCCTCCTGCAGGGCTTCGGCCTGCGCCTCGGTCCCCTTGGTCGCCGCCTCCCGTTCGTCCAGGACGCGCTGGATCCGGGGCACGAGCCGGACGAAGAAGAGGAACACCAGGGCGAACAGCACCGCCGCGACGGCGAGTTCCCCGACGACGGGGTTCAACGGGCCGATGTCCATCGGGAGGAGATCCATACCGGTGCCCTACCCGCTCACATCCCGGGGGTACCGCGCCTCGGCCGGGAATCAGTCCCCGTGGTCGTACACCGTGACCGATATCCCGCGCCGCACCAGTCGGTCGGCTATCAGGGGCTCCACCCGGGACCACTTGCCGCCCGCCAACCCGCAGCCGATGCGGGGCATGTGCACCGAGGCGTCCAGCTCCAGGGCCTTGTCGGCGAGCAGCCCGAGTGCCGTGTCGATGGCCTCGTAGCGGACGGGTACCCCCTTGCTGCCGGTGCGGGTGCCGCGCTGGCCCACCAGGTTGGCGACCCAGGTGTAGGGGCCGACCTGGACGAACTGGGCGGCACCGAGTCCGAAGTCGTTGTTCGCGCGGTCGCGGTGCCAGGCGCGGTAGGCGGCCTCCGGCTCCGGCCAGCGGCGGGACAGGGCGAGGACGAAGCCCTTGCCCCAGCCGCCCAGGTCGTTGCTGACATGCGCGATGACCTTGACACCCTTGCCCAGCGGCACGGTGGCGTCCCCCCGGACGTATGTGATCCCCGACATGACGCCACCGTACGGGGCCGCACTGACAACCGTCGTCGCCCGAGGTTTCACAGCACTGGTGAGACAGCGATACTGCTCTGTATGACCACCGACACCGGAGAGAACACCGGCACCGGTTCCGGGCGGGACGCCGGAGAGATCGTTCTCACCGTGGACGAACTGGCCGCGCGGGCGGGGGTCACGGTGCGTACGGTCCGCTTCTACGGCACCCGGGGGCTGCTGCCGCCGCCGGTGATCGGTCCCCGCCGGGTCGGTCACTACGGGCCGGATCACCTCGCGCGGCTCGCGCTGATCGAGGAACTGCAGCGGCAGGGCATGACCCTCGCCGCCATCGAACGGTATCTGCGACAGCTGCCGCCTGACCTCACCCCGCGCGATCTCGCGCTGCAGCGTGCGATGGTGGCGTCCTGGGCGCCGGACGCGGTGGAGACGGTCACGCGGGAGGGGTTCGACCGGCTGGCGGGGCGGCCCTTCGGCGAGGCGGAGGTGGAGCGGCTGGTCGCCATGGGCGTGGTCGAGCGGGACGGCGAAGGTCTTCGGGTGGATCCCGGGCTGCTGCGGCTCGGGGTGGAGCTGCTCGACGTGCCCCTGTCCGAGGAGTCGATCCTCGCCGCGCGGAACGTCCTGGTCGCGCACTCGCGCGCGGCGGCCCACGAGCTGTCACGGCTCTTCCGCGACGCGGTCGCGGAACGCGATCCGCAGGCCGTGAAGTCCTTGTCGGCGCATATGCAGCCACTGGTCGTGCAGGCGCTGTTGACGACCTTTCAGCGGTCGTTGACGGAGGAGCTGAGGGAGTGGCTGGCGGAGTCCTGAGCGGTACGACGCGTGGGCCGTCGGCATACGTCTTTCCTCGCCCCCGCCGCCCCTACCCGTCCCACCCCCAGGGCGTTGCCCCTTCGACCCCGCTCACGGCCGTCGGTTGTCTGCGGGTGGGTGGGGGCTTGTCGCGCAGTTCCCCGCGCCCCTTCCAGGGGCATGGGGAACTGCGCGAGCAACCACGACGGACCCGCGGCTGGGGGTCGAGGGGGCGCGGCCCCTTGCGGATGGGACGGGTAGGGGCGGCAGGGCGAGCGAAGCCCTCGACTCGCCCGGGGCTTCACGCGTCGCTGAACCGCTCCCCCTTCTCCGCCTTCTCCACCAGCAGGGCCGGCGGTGTGAAGCGGTCGCCGTAGCGGTCGGACAGCTCGCGGGCTCGGGCGACGAAGCCCGGGAGGCCGCCCTCGTAGCCGTTGATGTACTGGAGGACGCCACCGGTCCAGCCGGGGAAGCCGATGCCGAAGATGGAACCGATGTTGGCGTCGGCGACGGAGGTGAGGACTCCTTCCTCCAGCAGGCGCACGGTGTCCAGGGCCTCCGAGAAGAGCATGCGTTCCTGCATGTCCTCGAAGGGGATCCGGTACCCGGGCTTGGTGAAGTGTTCACGGAGGCCGGGCCAGAGCTTGGCGCGGCGGCCGTCGGGGCCGTAGTGGTAGAAGCCGGCGCCGCCGCTGCGGCCCGGGCGGGCGAACTCGTCGACCATGCGGTCGATGACGGCCTCCGCGGGGTGGACGGTCCAGGTGCCGCCCGCCTCCTCCACGGCCCGTCGGGACTCGGCGCGGATCTTGCGGGGCAGGGTGAGGGTCAGCTCGTCCATGAGGGAGAGGACCTTGGCGGGGTAGCCCGCCTGGGCCGCCGCCTGCTCGATCGACGCGGGCTCGATGCCCTCCCCCACCATCGCGACACCCTCGTTGATGAAGTGACCGATGACCCGGGAGGTGAAGAAGCCCCGTGAGTCGTTGACGACGATCGGGGTCTTCTTGATCTGACGGACGAGGTCGAAGGCGCGGGCCAGGGCCTCGTCACCCGTCTGCTCGCCCTTGATGATCTCGACGAGCGGCATCTTGTCGACGGGCGAGAAGAAGTGCAGGCCGATGAAGTCGGACCGGCGGACGACGCCCTCGGCCAGCTCGGTGATGGGGAGGGTGGAGGTGTTGGAGCAGAGGAGCGCGTCCGGGGCCACGACCCCCTCGATCTCCTGGAAGACCTTGTGCTTCAGCTCGGTGTTCTCGAACACGGCCTCGATGACGGCGTCGCAGCCCGCGAGGTCGGCCGGGTCGGCGGTGGGGGTGATGCGGGCGAGGAGCGCGTCGGCCTTCTCCTGCGTGGTGCGGCCCTTGGCGACCGCCTTGGCGCAGAGCTTCTCCGAGTAGTTCCTGCCCTTCGCGGCGGCTTCGGGCGTCACGTCCTTCAGGACGACGTCGATGCCCGCGCGGGCGCACGAGTACGCGATGCCCGCGCCCATCATCCCGGCGCCGAGGACGGCGACCTTGCGGACCTGGCGGGGCTCGATGCCCTTGGGGCGGTTCGCTCCGGAGTTGACGGCCTGGAGGTCGAAGAAGAAGGCCTGGATCATGTTCTTGGACGTCTGGCCCGCCGCCAGCTCCACGAAGTAGCGCGCCTCGATGACCTGGGCGGTCTCGAAGTCGACCTGGGCGCCCTCGACGGCGGCGGCGAGGATGTTGCGCGGGGCCGGGTAGGGCGCGCCGTTCGTCTGCTTGCGCAGGGTGGCGGGGAAGGCGGGCAGGTTCGCCGCGAACTTCGGGTTGGCGGGGGTGCCGCCGGGGATGCGGTAGCCGGGCTCGTCCCAGGGCTGCCGCGACTCGGGGTTGGCGTCGATGAAGGCGCGGGCCCTGTCCATCAACTCGTCCTGTGTGGCGGCCACTTCGTGGACGAGACCGTTCTGCAGGGCGCGCTGCGGGGTGTACTGGGTGCCCTGGAGCAGCACCTTCAGCAGGGCGTCGGCGATGCCCAGCAGCCGAACGGTGCGGGCGATGCCACCTCCGCCGGGCAGCAGGCCGAGGGTGACCTCGGGGCAGCCGATCTTCGAGCCAGGGGCGTCGAGGGCGATGCGGTGGTGGCAGGCGAGGGCCAGCTCGTAACCGCCACCCAGGGCCGCGCCGTTGATGGCCGCGACGACCGGCTTGCCGAGGGTCTCGATTCGGCGCAGGTTGCGCTTGATCTCCAGACCGCCGTCGAACAGCTGCTGTGCGGTCTCGGGGGTGACCTTGATGAGGTCGCGGAGGTCGCCGCCGGCGAAGAAGGTCTTCTTGGCGGAGGTGACGATGACACCGCGAATGGTGTCCTTCTCGGCCTCCAGACGGTCGGTGACCGCCGCGAGGGACTCGCGGAACGCCTGGTTCATGGTGTTCGCGGACTGGTTCGGGTCGTCGATGACGAGGGTGACGAGGCCCGTGCGGTCCTGTTCCCAGCGGATGGTGGTGCTCTGTGTCATGACAGGGTCTCCGTAGAAGTCTTGCCGCAGAAGTCTTGTGATCCGCCGGTCGTTCAGACGCGTTCGACGATGGTCGCGATACCCATGCCGCCGCCCACGCACAGCGTGGCCAGCCCGTACCGCTTGTGCTGTCGCTCCAGTTCGTCGATGAGGGTGCCGAGGATCATCGCGCCGGTCGCGCCGAGGGGGTGGCCCAGCGCGATGGAGCCGCCGTTGACGTTGACCTTGTCGAGCGAGAGGCCCATGTCCCTGACGAAGCGGAGCACCACGGCGGCGAACGCCTCGTTGATCTCGACGAGGTCGATGTCGTCGATGGTCAGCCCGGCCTTGGCGAGGGCCTTGCGGGTCGCGGGCGCGGGGCCGGTGAGCATGATGGTGGGCTCGGAGCCGGAGACCGCGGCGGAGACGATCCGGGCGCGCGGGCGCAGGCCGTAGCGCTCGCCGATCTCCTTGGTACCGATGGCGACGAGCGACGCGCCGTCCACGATGCCGGAGGAGTTGCCCGCGTGGTGGACGTGGTCGATCTCCTCGACCCAGTGGTACTCCTGCAGCGCCACCGCGTCGAAGCCGCCCAGCTCGCCGATGTCCGCGAACGACGGCTTCAGCTTCGCCAGCGAGTCCGCGGTCGTGCCGGGGCGCATGTACTCGTCGTGGTCGAGGACCACGAGGCCGGCGCGGTCGGTGACGGGGACGACGGACCTGTCGAAGCGGCCGTCCTTCCAGGCGGCCGCCGCCCGCTCCTGGGACAGCGCCGCGTACTCGTCCACGTCACGCCGGGAGAACCCCTCGACGGTGGCGATGAGGTCGGCGCCGATGCCCTGCGGCACGAAGTTGACGGCCAGGTTGGTCATCGGGTCGTTGAACCAGGCTCCGCCGTCCGAGGCCATCGGCACCCGGGACATCGACTCGACGCCACCCGCGAGCACCAGGTCCTCCCAGCCCGAACGGACCTTCGCGGCGGCCAGGTTGACGGCCTCCAGACCCGAGGCGCAGAAGCGGTTCTCCTGGACGCCGGCGACCGTGTCCGGCAGTCCGGCGGCGATCGCGGCGGTCCGGGCGATGTCGGAGCCCTGGTCGCCCACCGGGCCCACGACACCGAGCACGATGTCGTCGACGGCGGCCGGGTCGAGGCCGGGGAAACGGCGCCGGACCTCGTGGATCAGCCCGACGACCAGGTCGATGGGCTTGGTGCCGTGCAGGGAGCCGTTCGCCTTGCCGCGGCCGCGCGGGGTGCGGATCGCGTCGTACACGTACGCTTCGGTGCTCACGAGTCTGGCCTTTCCAGTTGCGGAGGGTGCGGCCCGGGGGCCGGTGTCAGTCGGTGTCCTTCGCTGAGGCGTCCGGCAAGGAGTCGCCCGTCGAGGAGCCGTCCTCGGGGGACGCGTCGTGGACGGGAGCGTCCTTCAGGAGGCTCGATATGCCCCAGTCGTGGGCGACGTCCGCCGTGTCGGCGCCCGGCTGGGCGGGTCCGCTGCGCACCGAGGTGTGGGTGGCCGAGAAGCGGGGCGCGGGGGCGGGCTGGGTGATGCCGCCGAAGTCGGTGAAGGTGCCCCGGGCCGCGAGATGCGCGTGGTGCGGTGCCTCCCGCAGCGACAGGACGGGTGCCACACAGGCGTCGGAGCCCTCGAAGACGGCCGTCCACTCGTCCCTCGTACGGGTCCTGAAGCGGGCCGCGACCGTCTCGCGCAGCTCGCCCCAGGCGGCCACGTCCTTGCGGGCCGGGGCCCGGTCCCCGATGCCGAGGAGGTCGACGAACTCGCCGTAGAACTGCTGCTCCAGGGCGCCGACGGCGACGTACCGGCCGTCGGCCGTCTCGTACGTGCCGTAGAAGGGGCAGCCGCCGTCGAGGAGGTTGGCGGCGCGGCGGTCCTGCCAGCCGCCGGCGGCGAGCATGCCGTGGATCATCGCGGACAGATGCGAGGTGCCGTCGACGATGGCCGCGTCCACGACCTGGCCGGCGCCGGTGGCGCGAGCGTGATGGAGGGCGGCGAGGACGCCGACGACGAGATAGAGGGAGCCGCCCGCGTAGTCGCCCAGGAGGTTGGCGGGGGCGGTCGGCGGGGTGTCCGGGGTGCCGATCATGCCGAGGGTGCCGGTCAGGGCGATGTACGCGATGTCGTGGCCGGCGCGCTGGGCGAGCGGGCCCTGCTGGCCCCAGCCGGTCATCCGGCCGTAGACGAGCTTCGGGTTGCGGGCGTGGCAGGTCTCGGGGCCGACGCCGAGGCGTTCGGCGACGCCCGGCCGGTAGCCCTCGATCAGGATGTCGGCGCGTTCGGCCAGGTCGAGGACGATGTCGGGGCCGTCCGGGGACTTCAGGTCGACGATCACCGAGCGCTTGTTGCGGTTGGTGACGTCGTACAGGGGGTTCACGGCCAGGCCCGCGCCGCCCGGCCGGTCGACGCGGACGACATCGGCACCGAGATCGGCGAGGAGCATGGCGGCGAACGGTCCCGGGCCGATGCCCGCGAGTTCCACCACGCGCACACCGGCGAGCGGGCCGTGCCCGGGCGTCTTCGCCACTGCCATCGAGCCCCCATGCTCTGTGACACACATGATGTAACACCAGTGATGCTAAGAACGTGTTCCACTCCGCACAAGCCCCGAATGAGCAAACGCTTAGTCATTGTGCCCGGAGTCGCGGCAGGTGTCAGCCCGCCCTCACCGGACGTCCGGCGCCGGACTCAGCGGGCTTCCAGCTCCGCTATGAGCTTCTTCGGGGCGATCACGCGGTAGCTCTCCTCCACCCAGTCGCACAGCAGCTCCGCGCCCGGGGCGCCCTCCTCCTCCAGCGGGACGCGCACCCACCCCGCCTTGCCCAGGCCGTATCCCGCGGGCTCGGCGCCGGGGCAGGTCAGGGCGTGGGCATGGGTCTCCTCGTCCCTGAGCTTGACGGTGACGCCCAGCGGATAGCTGCCGTCGTCCGTGCCGAGGAACACGAACACCTTCTTGTTGACCTTCGCGACACTCTCGCCCCACGGGAACTCCTCGACCGCACCGGGCATCCCGAGGGCGAACTCGCGCACCTTCTCCCACTTTTTCAGGGCGTTGCTGGGTACGGTCACGACCACCTCCGGATCCCGCGCGCTTCGCTGCTCGTCACTCACGCTAGCCTCAGCCACCGACAACGGCGCGTGGGCGAGTCCTGAGAGGTGCAATGAGCGGGCAGAGCAGGGCGGATCGGGTGTACGACATCGTGCTCTACGGGGCCACGGGGTTCGTCGGGGAACTCACCGCGGAGTATCTCGCCGGGAACGCGCCCGAAGGGCTGCGCTGGGCGATCGCCGGACGCAACGCGGAGAAGCTCGCGGCGCTGCGCGAGCGGCTGCCCGGTAGCGCGGAGATCGGCGTGCTCCAGGCGGACGGGTCCGATCCGCGGGCCGTGCGCGAACTCGCCCGGCAGGCACGGGTGGTGGCCACGACCGTCGGCCCGTACATCACACACGGCGAGGAGTTGGTGGCCGCCTGCGCCGACGAGGGCACCGACTATCTGGACCTCACCGGTGAACCCGAGTTCGTCGACCTGACGTTCGTCAGGCATGACGCACGCGCGCGTGAGACCGGCGCCCGCATCGTGCACGCGGCCGGCTTCGACTCGATACCGCACGACCTGGGCGTGTACTTCACGGTGCAGCAGCTCCCGAAGGACGTGCCGATCACCGTGGACGGCTTCGTGCGGGCCGAGGGGATGTTCTCCGGCGGTACGTTCAACTCCGCGCTCACCGGGTTCTCGCGCACCCGGCAGACGATGGCCGCCGCGCAGGACCGCAAGCGGCACGAGCCGCGCGTGGTGGGGCGGCGGGCGTACGCGCCGGTGAGCGCGCCCCGGTTCGCCAAGGAGGTCGGGGCGTGGGCGCTTCCGCTGCCGACCATCGACGCGCAGGTGGTGCAGCGCTCGGCGCGCGCCCTGGAGCGCTACGGGCCGGACTTCCGCTACCGCCACTACGCGGCCGTGAAGACCCTGCCGTTCGCGGTGGGCGGGGTCGCGTTCGTCGGTGCGGTGGTCGCCGCGGCCCAGGTGCCGCCGGTCCGGCGCTGGCTGGGCGACCGGCTCAAACCGGGTGAGGGGCCGAGCGCGGAGAAGCGGGCGAAGAGCTGGTTCTCGGTGCGGTTCGTGGGCGAGGGCGGTGGCCGCCGGGTCTTCACGGAGGTCGCGGGCGGCGACCCCGGCTACGGCGAGACGGCGAAGATGTTCGCCGAGGCCGCGCTGTCTCTGGCCGTCGACGACCTCCCGGTCACGGCGGGGCAGGTCACGACGGCGGTCGCGCTGGGCGACGCGCTGATCGAGCGGCTGCGCGCGGCGGGGATCACGTTCCGGGTGGCGGCGTCCCAGTAGCGGACCGACCCGCTCGGCGTACGCGGGTGGGCCCTACCGGGCCCACCCCGTCAGCGTGTAGACCATCCCGCCGATCCAGGCCAGTCCGGTGATCACGGCGAGCAGCAGGCCCGTCGTCACGGCACGTTCGACGGACTGGGTGGGACTGGCGGCGGGCTTGATGGCTCGGTGCGTCGTCATACGGCACAGCCTGCCGATCATGCGGCGCGCCGACATCCGTACACGTACTCAGTTCGTACTCAGGTACCCGGTTCCGCACGGACACACGAGAGGTGCCCCGGCGGCCCGGCACGGCCCGTGCCAGGGCTCAGTGGGCGGTGTCCCGCAGGGCCCGACGGCACAGGGAGTCGGCGCGGCGGGTGGTTTCCGGAAGGCGGTAGGCCGGGGTGAGGGCGAGCGTGTGGGCGCACGCGTGGTCGAGGCTCACCCGGTGGCCGACGGAGACGAAGACCGGCTTGACGGCGTCGCGGGTGCGCAGGGCGCGGCCCACCTCCTCGGTGCCCGCGAGGAGCGGGGCGGCGCTGCCGCGCGGGGTGCCGGGGTCGTCGTACGTGAAGGTGAAGGGGTTCTTGGCGACGCCGATCGTGGGCAGTCCGGTGAGGACGCCGAGGTGGGCCGCGAGGCCGAAGCGGCGCGGGTGGGCGAGGCCGTAGCCGTCGCAGACGACGAGGCCGGGGTCGCACGGCAGCGCGTCGAGCGCGGCGAGGACGGTCGGGATCTCACGGAACGCGAGCAGTCCGGGGACGTACGGGAAGGACACCTGCCCGAGCGCCGTGGCCTCCGCGACCACGTCGAGCGTCGCCGCGTCGAGCACCACGGCCGCCGCCACGACGACGTCCCGCTCGTCGTCGTAGGCCACGTCGACGCCGGTGACGTACCCGCTGCCGGGCGGCGGCCCGGTCTCGTCGAGGACCACCTTGCCCCGCAACTCGTCCTGCACGGCGAGGGCTTGCTCTTCGGTGGCGGGCCAGCCCGCGGGGATGCGTACGGTCGTCATGGTGCTGACGAGCGTACGCAGGCCGGCGCGGGGGCTCGGGGCGGGGCTACTTGTCGTCGAGGGCGCGTTCGAGCCGGCTCTTGTTCATGGCCGAACGGCCCTGGATGCCGCGCTTCCTGGCCTCCGCGTAGAGCTGGTCGTACGTGGGCCCCTGCGCTCCCTTGTGCGAGCGCTGCCCGCCGCGCCTGCTCGACGACATGTCCTGGACGGAGGTGCGGCTCGCCGTCCTGGACTCGCCGGACCGGGCGCGCTCCTTGTTGACCGTCCGGGCGGCGATCTCCTTGGCCCGTGACTCGCTCTCGCCCCGGTCCTCGGCGCTCTCCTTGATGTGCTCGTACTGGCGTTCCCTCTTGGGGCTCGAACCACGTGGCATGGCCGATCACTCCCTTCGTGATGCCTTTCGTGATGCCCTTCGTGATGCGAACACGCCACAGGTACCCGTCCCTGCCGGAACAACTCCCTGCCGGTCAGTTCTCCAGCCGGGCCACCCGCCCCTTCTCCCCCGCCGCCCAGCAGCCCCGGTCCGGGGTGCAGTCGACGGTGTCGTACGAGCCGGTGTCGACCGTGCGCCAGGTGCGGCCGCCGTCGGTCGTGACGTCGGTGCCGGTGGGGCCGACTGCCAGGGCGGTCGTACGGCTGTGCGGGAGCCAGGCGACTGCGGAGCGGTAGGCGGGCGGCGGCTGCGCGGCGGGCTTCCAGGTGCGGCCGGCGTCGCCGGTGATGGCCGCTGCCTGCGGGGACGGCTGGTC
>NZ_LRTR01000440.1 GCF_001550375.1 Streptomyces europaeiscabiei
CCGCCTCGCTCGCCGCGCTGCGCCGGATCACCGGCGACCTCACCGCCGTCGTCACCGTGGCCGACGACGGCGGCTCCAGCGGACGCCTCCGGGACGAGCTGGGCGTCCTGCCGCCCGGCGACCTGCGCAAGGCGCTGGCCGCGCTGTGCGGCGACGACGACTGGGGCCAGACCTGGGCCCGTGTCATCCAGCACCGCTTCCAGTCCCAGGGCGACCTGCACGAACACGCGGTCGGCAATCTGCTGATCGTCGCCCTGTGGGAACAGCTCGGCGACCACGTCCAGGCCCTCGACCTGGTCGGCAGGCTTTTGGGCGCCCAGGGCCGGGTGCTGCCGATGTCGGCCGTACCGCTGGAGCTCCAGGCCCTGGTCAAGGGACACGATCCGGCGCGCCCGGACGACGTCGACACCGTCCGGGGGCAGGCGACGGTCGCGCTCACCCCCGGCGAGGTCCAGTCCGTGCACGTCGTGCCGCACGACCCGCCCGCCGTGCCCGAGGCCGTGGCGGCGGTGCGTGACGCCGACTGGGTGGTCCTCGGTCCCGGCTCCTGGTTCTCCTCGGTGATCCCGCACCTGCTCGTGCCCGAACTGCTCGACGCGCTCACCGAGACCAAGGCCCGACTCGTGCTGTCGCTGAACCTCGCTCCGCAGCCGGGAGAAACCGATGGCTTCTCCCCGCAGCGTCATTTGGAGGTTTTGGCCCGACACGCCCCTAAACTCGCCCTGGACGTGGTGCTGGCCGACGAGGCCGCCGTGCCCGACCGCGATTCCCTGGCCGACGCCGCCAAACGGTTCGGTGCCGCGGTCGAGCTGGCGCCGGTGGCCCGGACCGATGGATCTCCGCGGCACGACCCGGAGCTGTTGGCCGCCGCGTACGACCGTATTTTTCGGATGCATGGAAGGATCGGCCCATGGCGATGACGGCAGCGGTGAAGGACGAGATCTCCCGGCTACCCGTCACCCGGACCTGCTGCAGAAAGGCGGAGGTCTCGGCGATCCTGCGGTTCGCGGGCGGGCTGCACCTGGTGAGCGGACGCATCGTGATCGAGGCGGAGCTGGACACCGCGATGGCGGCCCGCAGACTCAAGCGGGACATCCTGGAGATCTTCGGCCACAGCTCCGAACTGATCGTGATGGCCCCCGGCGGACTGCGCCGCGGTTCCCGTTACGTCGTCCGGGTGGTCGCCGGCGGTGACCAGCTGGCCCGCCAGACCGGCCTGGTGGACGGCCGCGGCCGCCCCATCCGGGGCCTGCCCCCGCAGGTCGTCTCGGGGGCCACCTGTGATGCCGAGGCGGCCTGGCGGGGCGCGTTCCTGGCCCACGGCTCGCTCACCGAGCCCGGCCGCTCGTCCTCCCTGGAGGTGACCTGCCCGGGCCCGGAGGCGGCTCTCGCGCTGGTCGGCGCGGCCCGTCGGCTGTCGATCGCGGCGAAGGCCCGCGAGGTGCGGGGCGTGGACCGGGTGGTCGTACGGGACGGGGACGCGATCGGCGCGCTCCTGACCCGCCTCGGCGCCCATGAGTCCGTCCTGGCATGGGAGGAGCGGCGGATGCGCCGCGAGGTCCGGGCCACGGCGAACCGGCTCGCCAACTTCGACGACGCCAACCTGCGCCGCTCGGCCCGCGCCGCCGTCGCCGCCGGCGCCCGTGTGGGCCGCGCTTTGGAGATCCTCGCCGACGACGTACCCGAGCACCTCGCGGCCGCCGGGCGGCTGCGCATGGAGCACAAGCAGGCCTCCCTGGAGGAGCTGGGCGCGCTCGCCGACCCACCGCTCACCAAGGACGCCGTCGCTGGCCGGATCCGCCGTCTGCTGGCCATGGCCGACAAGCGTGCGTCGGACCTCGGCATCCCGGGGACCGAAGCCAGCATCACCGAGGAGATGGCCGAAAACCTGGTGGGATGACAGGACGTCAGAAAAGCTCAACCCGCCGGTGCCGACGCCCACTTGAGGGCGTCGGCACCGGCTTTCTGCTTTCTGCGTGAATTCCGTGATTGGCCTGTGAGGCCTCCTTGACTTGGCGCAGATCTGACATGAGCCTGGCGTCTGTTCGCTACTGGGGTGAACCATCGCAAGGGGGGCTCATGAGACGAAGAGCCAGATCGATCCTCGCCGCCGGCGCGCTCCTGCTGGGTGGTGGTGCGGGACTCGCACCGCTGGCCCAGGCTGCCGAGAACGACGGCTCCGAGGCGGAGGAAGTCAAGGTCTTCCGCGCCGAGGTGACGAAGAAGCAGATCCCACTGCTGCTCGCGGCCGGGCAGGACGGTCACGAACTCAGCGAGCAGGCGCCGGAGAAGGGCACCGCGTCGGTCGAGGTCTACCTCACCGACAAGCAGGCGGATGCCCTCGAAGGGCAGGGCGTCAAGCTCAAGGAGCACCGGCTCACCAGCAAGGCCGAGGCGCGGGTGGCCGCCGCCGGCGACGGGGTCTACCGCCCGTACAGCGGCGCGGGCAACATCAAGGAGGAGATCCTCCGGACGGGCCAGGAGAACCCGTCCCTGACCAAGGTGGTCTCCCTCGGCAAGTCCCTCCAGGGCCAGGACATCCTCGCGGTCAAGCTGACCAAGGACGCGAAGAAGACCAAGGACGGCGCCAAGCCCTCCGTGCTGTACATGTCCAACCAGCACGCGCGCGAGTGGATCACGCCGGAGATGACCCGGCGCCTGATGCACCACTACCTGGACAACTACAAGACGGACAAGCGGATCAAGAAGATCGTCGACACCACCGAGCTGTGGTTCGTGATCTCCGCCAACCCGGACGGCTACGACTTCACCCACCGCGACGCCGCCAACCGCCAGTGGCGCAAGAACGTGCGGGACATCAACGGCGACAACGCCATCACCGTCGGCGACGGCGTCGACCTCAACCGCAACTTCGCCTACAAGTGGGGCTACGACAACGAGGGCTCGTCCCCGTTCCCCACCAGCGAGACCTACCGCGGCGGCGGCCCGGGCTCGGAGCCCGAGACGAAGGCTCTGGACGCCTTCGAGAAGCGCATCGGCTTCGAGTACGGCATCAACTACCACTCGGCCGCCGAACTCATCCTCTACGGGGTCGGCTGGCAGGTGGCCAGCCCCACCCCGGACGACGTGCTCTACGAGGCGCTGGCCGGTACCCCGGAGAACCCCGCGGTCCCCGGCTACCACCCCCAGCTCTCCTCCGAGCTGTACACCACCAACGGTGAGGCGGACGGCCACGCGGCCAACGTCAACGGCACGGCGATGTTCACCCCCGAGATGTCGACCTGCCAGACCGCGTCGAGCATCGCCCCGGACGACGCCTGGAAGCCCGAGGACTGCGCCTCCGTCTTCACGTTCCCGGACGACGAGAAGCTGATCCAGCAGGAGTTCGCGAAGAACATCCCGTTCGCGCTCTCCGTCGCCGAGTCCGCCGCCACGCCCGACCGGCCGAAGTCCTCGGTCGGCATCGACGCCCCCGACTTCACCCCGGCCTCCTTCACCACGTCGTACTCGCGCGGCAAGAAGCAGGAGATCTCCGTCGTCGCCCGCAAGTCCGTGGACGACAAGGAGCTGAAGTACCGGATCAACGGCCGCGGCCGTACCTACGAGGAGAGGCTCAAGTCCTGGAAGGGCGGCGAGACGTTCGGCGGTGAGGACAACCTCTGGTTCGACGAGTACCGGGCCAAGGTGCGCGAGGGTGAGCCCGGCGACAAGGTCGAGGTCTGGTTCACCGGCGAGACGAAGAGCGGCAAGCCCACGAAGAGCGAGCGCTTCACCTACACGGTCGCCGAACGCCCCAAGGCCGACACGCTCGTCGTCGCCGAGGAGGGCGCGACCGCGACCCAGACGCAGACCTACGTCGACGCGCTGAAGGCCAACGGCAAGAAGGCGCTCGTCTGGGACGTCGCGACCCAGGGCGCACCCGACGCGCTCGGCGTACTGGAGCACTTCAAGCAGGTCGTGCACTACACGGGCGCCGTCCGTCCGGGCGTCGCCACCCAGCTCGAACTGCGCGCCTACCTCAACGAGGGCGGCAAGCTGATCGAGGCGGGCGAGAGCGCAGGCGGCTCCGTCGACCTCGGCGGCGGCACCCTGTCGAACGACTTCAGCCAGTACTACCTGGGCGCCTACAGCCGTACCTCCCTGCCCGACGCCAAGGCCTTCGCGGGCCTGAGCAAGCTCGCCGGCTTCACCGGAACGCTCGGCGACGCGCCCGGTAACCCGCTGAACACCGCCGGATCGTTCGGCGTCACCTCGGACGCCCTGCCCGTGGAGACGTTCCCGCAGTTCAAGAGCGCCGGCGCGGGCCAGTACCCCGGGACCGTCAACCCGTACGGCCCGTACGAGGGTGCGTCCATGGCGGCCGCCACCCACACCGACTACGCCTGGAACCGCCTCACCCGCACCATCGACCTCACCTCGGTGAGCGCGGCCGACGATCCCACCCTGCGCACCCAGCTCCTGTGGAGCACCGAGGAGGGCTACGACCACGCCCTGCTGGAGGCGCACACGGTGGGGGCGGACGACTGGACGACGCTGCCGGAGACCGGCGGCGCCACCTCCGCCACCGTGCCCACCGAGTGCGAGGCCGGGTACTTCATCCAGGGCCACCCGGCCCTGAAGCGGTACCTGACCCTGGGCGCGGGCGGCTGCACGCCCACCGGCACCAGCGGCTCCTGGAACAGCTTCACCGGGGCCTCGGACGGCTGGCAGAAGGTCGAGTTCGACCTGTCCGCGTACGCCGGGAAGAAGGTCGAGGTCTCGCTCAGCTACGTCACCGACCCCGGCTCCGGCGGTCGCGGTGTCCTGGCCGACAACGCCACCGTCGTCATCGGCGGCACGCCCGGCGCGGTCGAGGGCTTCGAGACGTCGCTCGGTGCCTGGAGCGTCCCCGGACCGCCCGCGGGCAGTCCGGCGGTCGTGAAGGACTGGGGCCTGTCGGGTGAACTGTTCAAGACCTACGGCGCGGTCACCACGGACGACACGGTGCTGCTGGGCTTCGGCCTGGAGCAGGTCCCCGCGGCGGCCGACCGCAAGGCACTGCTCGGCAAGGCGCTGGCGGCTCTGAAGAACTGAGCGCCGACTGCGCCGAACGGCTGAGAGAAGGCCTCGTGAGCGGCTCTCCGGACATCTGAAATCAGATGATCGGGGGGCCGCTCAAAAGGTAATCACCTTGCAAAACCAGGGCGGTCCGTACCCCTACTGGCGAGTACGGACCGCACCGGCATGTATAGGGCATCTCGATGTCACTCGACGGGCCCGGGGGAGGTAGGGTCGTAGGCGGTCGGGGACATCCCATACAGCTCGCCGGCACTGAGCCGGCGTACCAACGAGGAGATCGGTTCGTGACGATCCGCGTAGGCATCAACGGCTTTGGCCGCATCGGTCGTAACTACTTCCGCGCGCTGCTGGAGCAGGGTGCTGACATCGAGATCGTGGCTGTCAATGACCTGGGTGACACCGCGACCACCGCACACCTCCTGAAGTACGACACCATCCTGGGCCGCCTCAAGGCCGAGGTGTCGCACACCGCCGACACGATCACCGTGGACGGCCACACCATCAAGGTCCTCTCCGAGCGCAACCCCGCGGACATCCCCTGGGGCGAGCTGGGCGTCGACATCGTCATCGAGTCCACCGGCATCTTCACGAAGAAGGCCGACGCCGCGAAGCACCTCGCCGGCGGCGCCAAGAAGGTCCTCATCTCGGCTCCGGCCAAGGACGAGGACATCACCATCGTGATGGGCGTCAACCAGGACAAGTACGACGCGGCCAACCACCACGTCATCTCCAACGCCTCCTGCACCACCAACTGTGTGGCGCCGATGGCCAAGGTCCTCGACGAGAACTTCGGCATCGTCAAGGGCCTGATGACGACGGTCCACGCGTACACCAACGACCAGCGCATCCTGGACTTCCCGCACTCGGACCTGCGTCGCGCCCGCGCCGCCGCCGAGAACATCATCCCGACCACCACGGGTGCCGCGAAGGCCACCGCGCTGGTCCTCCCGCAGCTCAAGGGCAAGCTCGACGGCATCGCGATGCGCGTTCCGGTCCCGACCGGCTCGGCCACCGACCTGGTCGTGACGCTGCAGCGAGAGGTCACCAAGGACGAGGTCAACGCCGCGTTCAAGAAGGCCTCCGACGACGGCGACCTCAAGGGCTACCTGACCTACACCGAGGACGAGATCGTCTCCTCGGACATCGTCGGCGACCCGGCCTCCTGCACCTTCGACTCCTCCCTGACCATGGTCCAGGAGGGCAACACGGTGAAGATCCTCGGCTGGTACGACAACGAGTGGGGCTACTCCAACCGCCTCGTCGACCTCACGGTCTTCGTCGGCGAGCAGCTCTGACCGACAGAGCAGGCACCTCCATGTGAAGTCAGGGCCCGTGCGGCGCAGGGACGCGCCGCCCGGGCCCTGACTCACGTACGCATGCGGCCTCTTACGATCACGAGCACCACAAGTCCTCCTCGGGAGCCCTCTCCATGAAGACGATCGACGAACTCCTCGCCGAGCCAGTCGCCGGCAAGCGGGTCTTCGTCCGCGCCGACCTCAACGTGCCGCTCGACGGCACGACCATCACCGACGACGGCCGCATCCGCGCCGTGCTGCCCACCGTCAAGGCGCTGGCCGCGGCGGGCGCGCGCGTCGTCGTCGCCTCCCACCTGGGTCGCCCCAAGGGCGCCCCGGACCCGGCCTTCTCCCTCGCCCCGGCCGCCACCCGCCTCGGTGAACTCCTCGGCGCCGACGTGGCGTTCGCGACGGACACGGTGGGTGAGTCCGCCGCCGCCACGGTCGCGGGCCTCGCCGACGGCCGGGTCGCGGTCGTCGAGAACCTCCGCTTCAACGCCGGTGAGACGTCCAAGGACGACGCCGAGCGCGGCGCGTTCGCGGACCGGCTGGCCGCCCTCGTCGACGTCTACGTCGGCGACGGCTTCGGTGCGGTGCACCGCAAGCACGCCTCGGTCTTCGACCTGCCGGCCCGCCTGCCGCACTACGCCGGGTACCTCATCGCCACCGAGGTCGGCGTCCTGAAGAAGCTCACCGACGACGTCCAGCGCCCCTATGTGGTCGCGCTCGGCGGCGCCAAGGTGTCCGACAAGCTCGCGGTCATCGACCAGCTCCTCGGCAAGGCCGACCGCATCCTCATCGGCGGCGGCATGGCGTACACCTTCCTCAAGGCCAAGGGCTACGAGATCGGCAGCTCCCTCCTGCAGGAGGACCAGCTCGCCGCGGTCACCGAGTACGTCGAGCGCGCGGAGCGGACCGGTGTCGAGCTGGTCCTGCCCGTCGACGCCGTCGTCGCGCCCGCGTTCCCGGACCTGAGGAGCAAGGCTTCGGCCGACCCCACCGAGGTCGCCGCGGACGCCATGCCGGCCGACCGGATGGGCCTGGACATCGGTCCGGAGTCCGGCACGCTGTACGCCTCGAAGATCGCCGACGCCGCCACCGTCTTCTGGAACGGCCCCATGGGCGTCTTCGAGCACCCCGATTTCGCCGAGGGCACCAAGGCGGTCGCCCAGGCACTCCTCGATTCCAAGGCCTTCACGGTCGTCGGCGGCGGAGACTCCGCCGCGGCCGTGCGCATCCTGGGCTTCGACGAGAACGCATTCGGCCACATCTCGACCGGTGGTGGCGCCTCCCTCGAATACCTCGAGGGCAAGACGCTCCCCGGGCTCGCCGCACTGGAGGACTGACCCTCGATGACTGTTTCCGACAAGGGCCGCCTGCCCCTGATGGCGGGCAACTGGAAGATGAACCTCAACCACCTCGAGGCCATCGCGCACGTCCAGAAGCTCGCCTTCGCCCTCGCCGACAAGGACTACGAGGCCTGTGAGGTCGCGGTCCTGCCGCCCTTCACCGACCTGCGCTCGGTCCAGACCCTGGTCGACGGCGACAAGCTCAAGATCAAGTACGGCGCCCAGGACGTCTCGGCGCACGACTCGGGCGCCTACACCGGTGAGATCTCCGGCCCGATGCTGGCGAAGCTCAAGTGCACGTTCGTGGCGATCGGCCACTCCGAGCGCCGCCAGTACCACGACGAGACCGACGAGATCGTCAACGCGAAGGTCAAGGCCGCCTACAAGTACGGCCTCACCCCGATCCTGTGCGTCGGCGAGGAGCTGGAGGTCCGCGAGGCGGGCAACCACGTCTCCCACACGCTCGCCCAGGTCGAGGGCGGCCTCAAGGACGTGCCCGCCGAGCACGCCGAGACCGTCGTGGTCGCCTACGAGCCCGTCTGGGCCATCGGCACCGGTAAGGTCTGCGGCGCCGACGACGCCCAGGAGGTCTGCGCGGCCATCCGGGGCAAGCTCGCCGAGCTGTACTCCCAGGAGACCGCCGACCGGATCCGCATCCAGTACGGCGGCTCGGTCAAGGCCGGCAACGTCGCCGAGATCATGGCCCAGGCCGACATCGACGGCGCCCTCGTCGGCGGTGCCTCCCTGGACGCGGACGAGTTCGTCAAGATCGTGCGCTTCCGCGACCAGTGAGTAGGCCTTAGCGGCGTAACGTCGTACTCTTGCGGGGGGCCGAGGCCCAGTAGGCGAGTGTCGAGCTTGCCGAACGGTCCCGGCCCTCCCGTCGTCTATCCAGATCCGAGGAAGTTGGTCCAGCCGTGGTTATGGGGTTCTCGATCGCCCTGATCGTGTTCAGCCTGCTGATGATGCTGCTGGTGCTGATGCACAAGGGCAAGGGCGGCGGCCTCTCCGACATGTTCGGTGGCGGTATGCAGTCCTCCGTCGGCGGCTCCTCGGTCGCCGAGCGCAACCTCGACCGGATCACCGTCGTGGTCGGTCTGCTGTGGTTCGCGTGCATTGTCGTGCTGGGCATCCTGATGAAGGTCACCAACTGACGTCAGGCCGACACCGGCGGGACAACGCGTCACGGACGCACCAATCCGCACGTAAAGCCCCATGCCGGGTACGCGACTTCGAACGCGGCCTATCATGGGGCTTGCGTCTGTGGGTGGGATGTAACTCCAATCACTGGACGCGCGTTGGGCCTTACGTAGACTGAGGCGCTCGCAGCGAAGCGCAACGCCGACTCGCTTCGCCGCACCATTACGCAGGGAGTTACGACCGTGGCAAGTGGCAACGCGATCCGAGGAAGCCGGGTCGGGGCGGGGCCGATGGGCGAAGCCGAGCGCGGCGAGTCCGCACCCCGGCTGCGCATCTCCTTCTGGTGCTCCAACCGACACGAGACCCAGCCGAGTTTCGCCAGCGACGCACAGGTCCCCGACACCTGGGACTGCCCGCGCTGCGGCTTCCCGGCCGGACAGGACCGGGACAACCCGCCGGACCCACCGCGCACCGAGCCCTACAAGACGCACCTCGCCTATGTGCGGGAGCGCCGCAGCGACGCGGACGGCGAGGCGATCCTCGCCGAGGCGCTCGCCAAACTGCGGGGTGAAATCTAGAAGTCGACACCGGCCGGGCACCGAGGGTGCCTGGCCGGACGTGTTCGTGGCGTGTGACGCGCGATGCCCACGATGGTCGCGATGCTCGCGTCTGCGCCGGTCAGGCTGATTGTCAGTGGGTCCCTCTACGGTTTGTGTGCATCGACGAACCGTGAGGGGGACACGTGACGGTGGCTGAGCAGGGGACAGCGGCCGCGTACCGAGGAGCGTTCTTACGGCTGTGGAGCGCGGCCGTGCTCTCCAGCTTCGGGGACGCACTGCGTACGGCCGCGCTGCCGCTGCTCGCGGTGACGTTGACGGACGAGCCGCTTCTCGTCGCCTCGGTCGCGGCCTGTGGTTATGTGCCGTGGCTCCTGTTCGGGTTGTTCGGCGGCGCCGTCGCCGACCGGGTGGACCAGCGGCGGGCCATGTGGACGGTGGACGTGGCGCGCGGTCTGCTCGTGGCGGGCTTCGCGGTGGCCGTGGCCCTCGACCACGCCTCGATCGCCCTGCTGATCGCCCTCGCCTTCGCCCTGACCACACTCCAGACACTCTTCGACAACGCGGCCACGGCTCTGCTGCCCGCCCTGGTGGGTCGGGACGCCCTGGGCAGCGCAAACGCCCGGCTGATGACCGGCCAACGGATCGCGGGCGGGCTGGTGGCCGCGCCGCTCGTCCCGCTGCTGCTGGCCGCAGGAGCCGCCGTCCCCTTCGCGGCGGACGCCCTGACCTACCTGGTCGCCGCTGCCCTCGTGGCCTCGCTCGGCGCCGCCCCGCCCGAACGGGAGCCCCGTCCCGCGGGCAGCACCCTGCGCGCGGAGATCGCCGCCGGGTTGCGGACGCTGTGGCGGGACGGGGCCCTGCGCGGGCTGTGCGCGGCGACCGCGCTGTGCAACGTCGGCATGGGCGCCCTCATCGCCACGCTGGTGCTGCTGGTGACCGGCTGGCTGGACGCGGGCAACGCCGGGTTCGCGGTGGTGACGACCGCGTACACGGTGGGCGGCCTCGCCGGGGGAGCGGTGAACGGTCGGCTGGTGGCCCGGGTCGGGCAGGTGCGTGCCGTGCTGCTGGCCGGTGGGGTGCAGATCGGGGCGCTCGTCGTGATGGGCTCGGTGCGCAGCCTGACGGCGCTCGCGGTGAGCCTCGCCGTGTTCGGGGCCATGGGAATGGTGTGGAACGTCAACACCACGACTCTCATGCAGCAGCGAGTGCCCGTCGACCTGCTCGGTCGTGTCGGCTCCGCCTTTCGGACGGTCGGGGTGGCCGGGGCGCCCCTGGGTGCGCTGTTGGGCGGGGCGGTCGCCACGGTCCGGGGAGCGAACACGCCGGTGTTCCTCGCCGCCGCCTTCTTCGTCCTGTCCGTCGCCGCGCTGATACCGGCGCTCAAGGCGGACGTATCTGTTGTTGAGCCGGACGACCGGGGGACGACAGCTCGTGTTCCTTCGTGATCAATTAGGTTGGGACCGGCAGCGGGGCAAGGTACGCAGGACCAGGTAGGAAAGAAGGCTGAAGTCCGAGATGAACGCAGAAAGCCGTACCAGGCTCAACCAGACGCCCGAGTGGACCGCGCTGGCCGAGCACCGGGAGCAGCAGGGTGAGGTGCAACTGCGCGAACTGTTCGCGGCCGACCCGGGGCGTGGCGCCGGGTACACGCTGGAGGTCGGCGATCTGCACGTCGACTACTCCAAGCATCTGGTCACCGACGAGACGCTGCGGCTGCTGCGCGAGCTGGCCGCCGCGACCGACGTGTTCGGGCTGCGGGACGCCATGTTCCGCGGCGAGAAGATCAACACCACCGAGGACCGAGCCGTCCTGCACACCGCGCTGCGCGCTCCGCGCGACGCGGTGATCGAGGTGGACGGTGAGAACGTGGTGCCGGGTGTGCACGCCGTTCTCGACCGGATGGGCGGCTTCGCCGAGCGCATCCGCTCCGGCGAGTGGACCGGTCACACCGGCCGGCGTATCAAGAACGTCGTCAACATCGGCATCGGCGGCTCCGACCTGGGCCCGGCCATGGCGTACGAGGTGTTGCGCTCCTACACCGACCGCGATCTGACCGTCCGTTTCGTGTCGAACGTGGACGGTGCCGACCTGCACGAGGCGGTACGGGACCTGGACGCGGCGGAGACGCTCTTCATCATCGCCTCGAAGACGTTCACCACGATCGAGACGATCACCAACGCGACCTCCGCGCGCGACTGGCTGCTCACCGAGCTGAAGGCCGGCTCCGACGCCGTCGCCAAGCACTTCGTGGCGCTGTCGACGAACGCCGGGAAGGTGTCGGACTTCGGCATCGACACGGCCAACATGTTCGAGTTCTGGGACTGGGTCGGCGGACGGTACTCGTACGACTCGGCGATCGGGCTGTCCCTGATGATCGCGATCGGTCCGGACCGCTTCCGGGAGATGCTCGACGGGTTCCACCTGGTCGACGAGCACTTCCGGACGGCGCCCGCCGAGTCCAATGTGCCTCTGCTCCTCGGCCTGTTGGGCATCTGGTACGGCAACTTCCACGACGCGCAGTCGCACGCGGTGCTGCCCTACAGCCACTACCTGTCCAAGTTCACTGCCTACCTGCAGCAGCTGGACATGGAGTCCAACGGCAAGTACGTGGGCCGGGACGGGGTGCCGGTGGAGTGGGAGACGGGGCCGGTGGTGTGGGGCACACCGGGGACGAACGGGCAGCACGCGTACTACCAGTTGATCCACCAGGGCACGAAGCTGATCCCGGCGGACTTCATCGGTTTCGCCGAGCCGGTCGCCGAGCTCGGTGACGCGCTCAAGGCCCAGCACGACCTCCTGATGGCCAACTTCTTCGCCCAGACCCAGGCGCTGGCCTTCGGCAAGACGCCGGACGAGGTGCGGGCGGAGGGAGTGCCGGACGAGCTGGTGCCGCACAAGACGTTCAAGGGGAACCACCCGACGACCACGATCCTGGCGAAGGAACTGACCCCGTCGGTCCTCGGCCAGCTGATCGCGCTGTACGAGCACAAGGTGTTCGTGCAGGGTGCCGTCTGGAACATCGACTCCTTCGACCAGTGGGGCGTCGAGCTGGGCAAGGTCCTCGCGAAGCGGCTGGAACCGGCGTTGACGGAGGGCGCCGAGGTGGCGGGCCTCGACGAGTCCACGAAGGCGCTGGTCGCCAAGTACCGGGCGCTGCGCGGACGGCGGTAGCCGTACGCGGTGGGCGGGGGTGGGGAAGCGGGCGGCCGCGCGACGTCCACTTCCCCACCCGGACTCGGTGCCGGCCTCAGTGCCCCAGCCCGGCGCCCCCGTCGACCGGGATCACGGCGCCGCGTACATATCCGGCGTCGGCCAGGAAGGCCACCGCCTCGGCGACCTCCTCGGGGGTGGCCGGGCGTCCGGCGGGGGTGGTCCGCAGCAGTTCGCGGCGCTGGTCCGGTGTGAGGGCGCGGCTCATGTCGGTCTCGGTGAGGCCGGGGGCGACGACGTTGCAGGTGATGTCGCGGGGGCCGAGTTCCTGGGTGAGGGAGCGGGCGAAGCCGACGAGACCGGCCTTCGCCGCCGCGTAGTTGGTCTGGCCGGGGGCGCCGCGCAGGGCGGCCGTGGAGGAGACCAGGACGATACGGCCGTGGCCCGTGCGGAGCATTCCGCGCATCGCGCGCTGGGCGACGCGGAAGGCTCCGGTGAGGTTGGTGTCGAGGACGGAGGTGAAGTCCGCCTCGGTCATCCGCACCAGCAGCCGGTCCTGGGTGGCGCCCGCGTTGGCGACCAGGACGGTGACCGGCCCGTGGGTGGCCTCGGCCTCCTTGAACGCCAGGTCGACCTGGCTGCTGTCCGTCACATCGCACCGCACGGCGAGGAATCCCTCGGAGGCGGGGGGCTCGTCGCCCCGGTAGGTCACCGTGACCCGGTCGCCGGCCGTCACGAAACGGCGGGCGACGGCGAGCCCGATGCCCCTGTTCCCGCCGGTGACGAAGACCGAACGGGCTGTCGGTGTCGGTGTCATCGTGTCTGTCCTTCCCGTGCCGCGTCCGACGGTCTTGCCTGCTCGCGGCCTTCGGATGCCGCACGGGTGCGCAGGCCCACGACGGCCACCGCGCACCGATGAGGGCGAGGGCGGCGACGGAGAGCGGGGCGGCGTACATGGCGTCGAGCAAGGCGCGGTCGGCCGTCGCTGCCGGCTCGGGCAGGTGCAGTGGGTCGGCGAGCGGGCGAGCGGGCGGCCTCGGCGGAGGTCCGGGCCCGTTCCTCGGCGGCCGGTGACAGGCCCTGTGTGGTGCCGGGCAGTTCGGCGTCGGCCATCCGGTCCCGGTGGACGCCGGAGAGGATCGAGCCGGCCATCGCCACACCGAGGGCGCCGCCGACCTGCCGGGTGACGCTGTTGACGGCGGAGCCGGCGCCCGCGGGCTGTGGCGGCACCAGGAGGACGGGCCGGGAGCGGGTGGATGCGGCGGCCGGTTTCCCGGTCGTCCGGCTCACGGTGGTCACAGCGTTCCTCCGTTGTTCTCACGAGCGGGCCCGGCGGCCTCGTCCGGGCTTCTGCCTTCGTGTCCGCGGACGCCTTCGTGTCCGCGCATGCCGTCGTGTCCGCGCACGGCTTCGTATCTGTTCAGTGCCCGGTCGATCAGGGCCTCGGGCACGCCCGTGTAGCGCGCCGGGTCGAGCAGTTCCGACAGTTGGTCGGGGGTGAACCGGGCGGACAGTTCCGGGGCGGCGGCCAGTACCTCCCGCAGAGGGCGGCCGGTGTCGGCGGCCTCGGCCGAGGCGCCGGTCAGGAACTTCTTCGCGCGGACCTTGCCGAACACCGGGGCCAGGGCCACGGTGAGGCGTTCGGTGACGATGGCGCCGCCGGTCAGATCGAGGTTGGCCCGCATGCGGTCGCGGTGGATGATCAGCCCCTCCGTGAGCTCGACGGCGGTGTGCGCGGCCCCGCCCGTCAGCCGCAACGCCTCCCGCAGCGGCTGCCACTCGGCGTGCCACGCCCCGGCGGGCCGTTCGTCCTCGGCGAGCAGACACTGCGCCAGCACGAGGGCGTGCGCGGGGACCTGCCGGGCGGCCGACACGATCAGCGTGGCCAGTGCCGGGTTCCGCTTCTGCGGCATGGCGGAGGAGGCACCGCGCCCGGCCCCCGCCGGCTCGGACAGCTCACCGATCTCCGTGCGGGACAACGTCTGCACATCGAGCGCGAACTTCCCGAGTGCCCCGGTGACGAGCTGGAGCACGGCCCCGAGTTCGGCGACGGGGGTACGGACCGTGTGCCAGGGGAGGGTGGGCTCGGCGAGGCCCAGCGCCTCGGAGAAGGGTTTGAGCAGTTCCAGCCCTCCCTCGCCCGGGTTGCCGCTGCCACTTCCGACCGGCTGCCGCGCCCCTTCGGGGGCGCGGGGAACCGCACGGTCGGCCTCCGCCGATCCGCGGATGTCCGGACCCCCACGGTCCACCACCGCGTACTCCCGGTACGCGGCCAACGTCCCACCCGCTCCCCCCAACTGGGCCGGAAGTCTCGACGCCAGAGCCCGCACCCGCACCGACGCGTCGACGGCCAGCTCCAGCCACCCCGCCGCCTTCAGCCCGAAGGTCGTCGGCACCGCGTGCTGGGCCAGAGTGCGGCCGGCGAGAACCGTGCGACGGTGTGTGTCGGCCAGCGAGGCGAGCGCGGCCGTCACACGGACCAGGTCCGCCGCGATCAGGTCGAGCACCCGACGGCTGATCAACATCGCCGCCGAGTCCAGGATGTCCTGGCTGGTGGACCCCCGGTGCACATACTCCGCGGCGGCCGGATCCTCCGCGGCGACGACCTCGGTGAAGGCGGTCACCAGCGCGACCACCGGGTTGGCGGCGGCCCGTGCCGCATGGGCCAGGGCGACCAGGTCGAGCCGTTCCACACGGGCCGCCGAGGCGATCGCCTCCACCGCGCCGGCCGGGGTCAGCCCGACCGAGTGCTGGGCGCGGGCCAGCGCCACTTCGGTGTCCAGCATGGCCTGCAGCCACGCCTCGTCGGTCACCGCGGCCGCGACCGGCGTGCCCGCCCAGGTGGGGGCGAGCAGGCCCGCGTCGGTGCCCACGGACATCGCGTTCACGCTCATCGACTCCCTGTGCCTGATGTCCGACGTGCCACCGAAGCGACGGCGGCCTCCAGCGCTGAGGCTCCTGGCCCCTCCGCTCGCTGCCCCTGCGGCCCCGCGGGCCCGAGCCCCAGCGCCGCGCGCGCGATCGCGTCCGAGTCCTCCAGCGTCACCGAGCCGACGCCGGGCCTGATACCGACCGCCGTCACCCAGCGCACGCCCTCCACCGGCACCCCGAAGGCGAACCGGCGCGGGTGCGGCCGGCCCGCCGCGTCCACCA
>NZ_LRTR01000441.1 GCF_001550375.1 Streptomyces europaeiscabiei
CCGCGTCCACCAGCCGGGGCGGGCTGTCGGTGACCGCCAGTCCGCCCGGCTCGTGCCCCGGATCGCCCTCCAGCCGGTACGGGACGCACGCGCCGGACGCGAGCAGCCCCCGGAGCAGGGGGTCGGTGCTCCGCCGCAGAGCCATCGCGGGCAGCCGTGCCTCGATCAGGGCCTCGACGCGGACCGGGGGGTCGTCCACCAGCTCCGCGTCCACGAGGAAGCCGCCCTCGCCGAGGCCCTCGCCGACACCTTCTTCGGTGCCACCGCCGGGCGCCCGGGCCCGGACCCGCATCCCCGGGCCGAGCACCTGCAGCACATCCGCCTCGATCAGCGCGACCAGCTGCTCGATACGGAAGGCGGGCGGGCCGATCGAGGTGAAGGCGTTCAACGGGGTGTACCAGCCGTCGAGTTCGGCGCGGTACGAGTCGCCGGAGACTCCGCCGTGGTCGACGACGAGCCGGATCTCGTTGCGCAGGTCCCGCAGGGCGTCCAGCGCGGCCTTCAGCGGTCCGTTCACATTGCCGCGGCGGGCCTCGCCGACATCCCGGCGCAGATACGCCAGCAGCCAGTGCCGGAAGTCGGCGCGGCCGGTGAACGTCCGCTCTCCGTAAGGGCGTTCGATCCGCGTCCAGTCCCATCGCTCGCCGGGCGGGACGGCGTAACGGTCGAGCAGGGCCGCCTCGCCCCACCCACCCGCATCCGCGAGGCACGACCGTACGAACTCCGCGGCCGCCTCCGGTCCTCGGGCGGCGCGGATCCACGCCTCGTGGTGGACGGTCCGTATCTCGCGGTCGACGATCGGCCAGAGGTCGTGGCGGAAGCCGAGGGGGTGCCCGTCGGCCACACGGCGCCGTAGTCCCGCGATGACGTCCGGGGTCAGGAAGCGCGGCTCGTGGCGGCCGAGCGAGCCCTTCTCGTTCTCGCCGCGGGCGTGGTAGGGGACGCCGCGCCGCGAACCGGCGTACAGCACGGGCTCGTTGCCGCTCGGAAGGTAGACGAGACCGGACTCGCTCTCCTTGAACGTGCCGCCTCGGCCCTCGGTGAGGAGGGCCAGGCAGTCGAAGAAGTTCAGGCCCAGTCCGCGCAGGGCGACCGGTGTGCCCGGCGCGATGCCGCTCAGATCGGTGTCGGCCGGGTTGGCGGGGGCCACGTAGGTGAGGCCGTGGCGGTCGGCGAAGGAGCGCAGCGCACGTTCCTCCGGGGACTCGGTCACGCCGCCGTGGCCGAGAGCCAGCACCACCGCGTCCAGACCGGTCAGCCGGCCGCCGTTCTCCAGGGTCACCGTCTGCGGCCGGTCCGAGGGGTGGTCGTCCTGCCGCCCCGCGCCGTCGTCCTGCCTGCTCGGGTCGTCGTCCAGCGCGACCGCCGTCGTCCGGTGGGTGTGGACCGTCACATGGGCGGGGGCCGTGCGTAACAGGTGCCGCAGGACCCATTCCAGGTAGTGGCCGTGGAACGCGCGGGTCGGATAGGTGTCGGGGCCGAGCCGCCGCGCCTCGTCCACGGCCCACGCGGGAAGGTCCTGGTCGATGGCCCGGTCGCGGATCGCGCACGCCCACTCGTACAGGCTGGGTCCCGGCACCGACGGTCCCGCGCAGTCCACGCTGTCGTCGGTGAACAGGGTCACCTGGGAGGCGACCGTGTTCATCAGCAGTTCGCCCGGCTGGTCCGTGCGCCAGACCGCGCCCGCGCCCGGCGGGTACGGATCGACGAGGTGGACCTCGACCGGCCGCACGATCCCACCGGCGTTGGCGCAGATCCGCTCCAGCACGGACAGGCCACGCGGACCGGCGCCGATCACACAGACGGTGAGGGCATCATCGGTACGGATCATTCCTGGCCCAGCCCGTCACGCCAGCTCGGTCTGGCCGGCTTCCAGCCCAGCGCCGTACGGGCCCGGTCGTTGGCCGCGCCGTGCGCGGACGTGAGCTGGTGGGCCATGAACCAGCCGAGGAGCCGGGGTGCGAGGGCCGCGGGGACCGTGCGCGGGGAGGGGGCGGCGAGGACCCGGGCGAGATGCGGCAGCCACTGCGCGGCGGGGGCCGGGTCGTCGTCCGTCACATGGAACACCCCGGTGGCGTCGGCTTCGACGCCCGCCACGGCCGCCCCCACGGCGTCCTCGACGTGCAGGAACGACATGATCCCGGCCCCGCCGCCGGGCAGCGGGAGCCGTCCGGCGAGGACGGACCCGGAGGTCGTGCCGGTACGGGCGTACGCGGTGCGGGGGCCGTACAGCGTGCCGTAGCGCAGCACCACACCCTCCATGTCGCTGCCCGTCACCTGCCGCTCCAGCTCGGCGACGGCCCGTACCGTCGAGGCCCAGCCGGGGTCGGGGGCGTCCACGTACAGGGGCGCGTCCTCGTCGAGGACCGGCTCGCCCGCCGGGGCGGCGGCGAAGGCGATGGACTGGGCGACCAGTCGGCGCGCG
>NZ_LRTR01000442.1 GCF_001550375.1 Streptomyces europaeiscabiei
GGCCGCGCGGGCCGCCTCGACCAGGTGGGCGGTGCCCTCGGTGCGCAGCAGCGCGGTGAGGGCGAAGGCTCCCCGCGGGTCGTCGCGCAGCAGCCGCAGGGCCGACAACTGGTGGACGACCACCTCGGGCCGGGCGGCCGACACCGCAGACAGCACGGCGTCACGGTCGAGGGCGTCGGCGACGACCACCTCGTCCGCCTCGGGGGCCCGGCCCCGGGAGCCCTGCCGTACGAGCGCGCTCACCTGGTGGCCCCGTGCCCGAAGGGCGCCCACCAGCGGATGCCCGACCACGCCGGTGGCCCCGGCGACGAGTACGCGCATGCCTCAGCCCTCCGAACCGGGTGCGACGGGGGCGCCGACCCGCATGACCAGACGGCACGCCCTGTCGCCGTCCCGCAGACAGCTCTCGGCCCGGTTCTCCGTGAGGGCCGCACCGAGACCCTCGGACCAGCCGGCGTGGATGGCGGTGCAGGGGCAGCGGTAACCCTCCAGCGAACCGGCCATCCGGACCATGGTGATCGCGAAGTTCCGCTTCAGGGTGAGCACGATCGCGTCGTCGTCCTCGACCTCGGTGGAGGCGTTGCGCAGCTCCGGCGGGAACATCCGGTCGCCGCAGTCGTCGTAGCGGCGGCGCAGCTCCTCCAGGTCCTTGCGGCGGTCGCCGGTGTCCGGGAGCGGCCCGTACAGCCGGGCGACCCGCTGCCCGACGTGCAGAGCGACCTTCCCCAGCGCCTCCGCGTTGATCTCGTTCGCGACCTCCTGCCCGAACCGCGCGGCCACCCCCTGGTACCAGTTGGCGTCGTGCTGCCACCACAGCCGGTAGGCCTCACTCGCGCGGGCGCGGTGATTGACGCCGTCGGCGTCGGGGTGCGTGCTCATGCGTGCTGCTCCTCGGCGGCGACCGTGGTGGCCATGTCGGCGGCGAACCGGTCGCGCATCACTCGTTTGAGAACTTTGCCGGTGGCGCCCTTGGCCACGTCCTCGGGCTTCATCCGCAGCGCCCGGGTCACCGGCGGGAACCCGGCGGCCGTCAGCACGGCGTTGACGCGCCCGGTCCACACCTCGTCGCTCTCACCGCTGTCCTCACCGCTGCCCTCGGCTCCGTTCCCGGTTCCGCTCTCGTCGGCGAGCTGGAGCAGCGCGTACGCCTCGGCCTCGCCGTCGCCGTCCCAGTCCGCGCGGACGCCGTCGGGGGCGACCCCGACCACCGTGCAGTCGGCGAGCCGGGGCAGCTCGGCCAGGAGCAGTTCCTCGGTGCGGGTGCTGAAGACGATCCCGGCGCGGGTGCGGACGGCGTCCGGAACCCGGTCGAGGTGGTAGAAGTTTCCCTGCTCGTCCTGGTGGGCGAGGTCGCCGGTGAGCCAGTAGCCGCCGAGCCGCATCCGGTTCCAGGTGAGCGAGTCGTTCCAGTAACCGGGCGTGAGCGTGGGCGACCTGAGGCCCAGCCGGCCGATCCGGCCGGGTGGCAGCGGGGTGCCGTCCTCGGCCAGCACGGCGGCCTCGGCGAAGCTGATCGGCTTGCCGACGCAGCGGGAGTAGGCCGAGGTGTCCTTGGTGTGCCGGTTGTGGAAGACGGAGTAGCCGGCCTCCGACGAACCGAGCCCGTCCACGAAGACCGAGCCGTCGACCCGGACGCGGCTCAGGTCCCGCCGGATCTCGACATGGCTGCCGTGCTGGACGAGCGCCCGGATGTGCGCCTCGTGCGCCGCGTCCCCGGTGTTGAACCACACCTGCACGCTGGACAGATCACGTGCCGTCAGGTCCTCCGCCGCCATCTCGCCGAAGGTCCCGGCGAAGGCCAGCACGGTCGTCGGCCGGAACTCCTCGACGGCGTCCAGCACGTCCGTGCCGCGCTGGCTGGAGAGCAGCTTGATGTCCGTGCGCAGCAGCAGGCAGTACAGCAGCGTCGCCACCATCGCGTTGTGCGCGCCCGGCAGTCCCACCAGCGTGCGCTCCATGTCGGCGCCGGTGGAGAAACGCAGCCGGTGCACCTGGGCGTACATCAGCGTCCGATGGGTGTGCGGCACGCCCTTCGGCATGCCGGTGGTGCCGGACGAGTGGGAGATGAGCACGGGGTCGGTCGGGTCGTGGCGGTACGGGTACGACGGCGGGAGCGACGCGCGGTGCTCCGGCCGGATGTCGGCGGCGGTCACACAGAAGCCGAGGCCGGTCCCGCCCTCGCGGCCCTCCGCCTCGTCGGCCAGCACCTCACGGTGTGCCTCGTCCGTGAAGGCGCCCACCGCGCCCTGCCGGCGGACGTACTCCCGGGCGATCTCCGGGGACAGGTTGCCGTTGACGAACGACGGGACGGCGCCCAGTGAGGTCAGCGCCAGGAAGTTCACCGCGAACTCGGCGGCCGAGAAGGAGTGGACGGCCACCGGGTCGCGGGGCCGTACGCCCCGGGCCGCGTACCAGCCCGCGTACGTCTCGACCACCTCGGACAACTGCCCGAGCGTCAGTACCTCGGGGTGGCTGCCGTCCGGTGCGCGCCAGGTGCCGTCGGTCCGCAACACCGGCTCGTCGAGAGGGCGTTCGTACGCCCGCAGCCGCCGCAGGACGTTGCCGGCGCCGAGTTCGGTGTCGGAGCAGATCCGCGCCCGCTCCTGCCTACTGATGAGCATGGGTCTCCGTCTCGATTCTTTCCGGGTGCCGTTCGGCGTCGAGGAGGAACGCGGGCGTCCGGGGTTCGGTGACCAGGACGTGGGTGCCGCCGTCCCGCAGCAGCCGCCGGTGGGCGGCGGCCAGGTCGAACAGGCCCCGGACGCTGCCGGGGTGCGAGGACGCCGCCGGCCGCTCGCCGTCGTACGTCCGCGTCGCACGGATGGTCACGGGGGCGCCGGCACCGGGGCGCCCCAGCAGGACGGCCACCGCCAGGGCGGCGGAGCAGGGGAGGTCCGGGACCGGGCGGCCGGTGTCGGCGGAGAGTTCCCGGTGCACGGCGGCCAGCCGTTCGCCGCCGCCCAGTTCCACGCCCGCCACCAGGACCTGGTCCAGCTCCGGGTCCTCCAGGAGGAGGTCCGCCATGGCCAGCAGTTCGGTCACCGGGTCGTCGAGGACGGACAGGCTGAACATCTGCCCGGTGATCCGGAACTCCCGGCTGATGTGCCCCAGCACGGAGTTGGCGGTGGCCTGCATGAACAGCAGCGGGTTGTGGACCCGCCCGGACACCACCCGCCGGCTCGCCAGATCGGCCGTGGTGGTGTCACCCATGAGGCTCGCCAGCGCCACCGCCGTACGGGAGCCTCCCCCACTCTCGGCTTCGCTCGAGCGGGAGGTGCCCCCACCCGGCCGCTCGGTCAGACACCGCGCCGCGACCTCGTACGCCAGCGGGCTGAACGCCGACTCCACGAACCCCGGCAGGCGCGGCAGCCGGATGTCGCCGTCCCGCCCGGTGCCGTGGGTCGCGGTGGCGGTGGTGAGGATGCCGAGGGGCGAACGCAGGGGTGCCTTCTCGGCCGACGCGGCCTCCCCGCTGCCGGCCGGTGCGACTGTCCCGCCGCTGTCCGTCGTCGTCACGGCCGCTCCAGGACGAGTGCGGTGTTGGCGCCCCCGAAGGCGGCGTTGATGGTCAGGGCCCGGCGGAGGTCGGCCCGCCGGGGCCGGTTCGGCACATAGTCGAGGTCGCACTCCGGGTCCGCCTGCGTGAAGTTGGCGGTCGGCGGCAGTACGCCGTCCATGAGGGCCAGCATCGTGATCACGAACTCCACGACACCGGCCGCCTCCAGGAGGTGGCCGGTGGTGCTCTTGGTGGAGCTGACCGGGATCGACTCGGCCCGCTCCGGGAGGGCGGCGCGCAGCCCCCGGGTCTCGGCGCCGTCGTTGTACTTGGTGCCGGTGCCATGGGCGTTGACATAGCCGAGGCCCGACCCGTCGGGGTCCCCGGCCAGCCGCAGCGCCTGCCGGGCCGCGCGGGCCAGGCCGACACCCTCCGGGTGCGGCTGCGCGATGTGGTGGGCGTCCGTAGCCGCGCCCCACCCGACCACGCCCGCCAGCGGGC